>NZ_LT634361.1:2420000-2770000 GCF_900119795.1 Tenacibaculum maritimum NCIMB 2154 | reverse complement strand
GGTAAGTTCCGACCTGCACGAATGGTGCAACGATCTGGACACTGTCTCAGCCATGAGCTCGGTGAAATTGTAGTATCGGTGAAGATGCCGATTACCCGCAGCGGGACGAAAAGACCCCGTGAACCTTTACTATAGCTTAGTATTGTGTTTGGATAAGTAATGTGTAGGATAGGTGGGAGACAAAGAAGCGGCCTCGCTAGGGGTTGTGGAGTCATCGTTGAAATACCACCCTTTGCTTATCTAGATTCTAACTCAGCAATGAGGACAGTGCTTGGTGGGTAGTTTGACTGGGGTGGTCGCCTCCAAAAGAGTAACGGAGGCTTCTAAAGGTTCCCTCAGCACGCTTGGTAACCGTGCGAAGAGTGCAATGGCATAAGGGAGCTTGACTGAGAGACATACAGGTCGATCAGGTACGAAAGTAGAGCATAGTGATCCGGTGGTTCCGCATGGAAGGGCCATCGCTCAAAGGATAAAAGGTACTCCGGGGATAACAGGCTGATCTCCCCCAAGAGCTCACATCGACGGGGGGGTTTGGCACCTCGATGTCGGCTCGTCACATCCTGGGGCTGGAGAAGGTCCCAAGGGTTGGGCTGTTCGCCCATTAAAGTGGCACGCGAGCTGGGTTCAGAACGTCGTGAGACAGTTCGGTCTCTATCTGCTGTGGGCGTTAGAAATTTGCGTAGATCTGACTCTAGTACGAGAGGACCGAGTTGGACTGACCTCTAGTGTACCAGTTGTTCCGCCAGGAGCACTGCTGGGTAGCTACGTCGGGAAGGGATAAGCGCTGAAAGCATATAAGCGCGAAACCCACTACAAGATGAGATTTCTTTAAAGGGTCGTTGGAGATTACAACGTTGATAGGCTATAGGTGTAAAGGCAGTAATGTCATAGCCGAGTAGTACTAATAACCCATAGGCTTATGTATGGTCTTCCCCTCCATGTGAGGGGAGGATAGACTCTTTATAATGATTCGATTAGGATATTTTTTTACTAATATGTTAACTTTTACAGTTGGAATATACTGAACGATTTAAGGTGATTATAGCGATGGGGCTCACCTCTTACCATTCCGAACAGAGAAGTTAAGCCCATTAGCGCCGATGGTACTGCCACAGGTGGGAGAGTAGGTCGTTGCCTTGCTTTTAAAGCTCTTAGTTAAAAAACTAAGAGCTTTTTTTATGGAATTTATTTCCGAAAGGAATACACTAGATATAAGGGCTTTTTAAGTTTTAAATTAGCTAACCCTCCTTTGAATTATATTAAAGGCTGGTAGCCCTTTTTATAGGGCTGATAAACATATCTAAAGAAGATTAAGAGAATTAGCGACAAGCTATAGCAAGGTGCTGCAAAAACGATAAAATTGTTATGATTTATTAAAAAATGACTTTAATAGACATAAAAGAGGGGCAAAGAAAGAATGGGCTGTAAGAAGTACTTATTGGTATCTATTGGAAGCATTATTCAGTTTGTGAGCAATGCGTTTTCTTAGCCGCTCTGGCTTTAATATTTCAATGCTGTCCCCAAAACCTAAAATTAAACGTTCTAGCTCAAAGTTGTGTTGTACTTTAATACTAAACACCGTGTTGTTTTTACTTCTGTTTACTATGGTTTGAGATTTATGAAAAGGTTTGGTTATAACATAAGGAGCTATTTTAGCCTCTATTGAAAATAAGATGTTTTGAGGGCGTGTATTGGAAACGGTAGCTCCAATAACATCCTTATAATAAATATCTCCATCTATTTCTAAATCTACATAGTTGAGTTGCTCTTCAATATAAACATTAGAAATTCTGTCGAGAGCAAGAGTAATTTCTTTATTTTTATAATTAGCTAATAAAAACCAACGATTGTTAAATTCTTTTAGTAATTGAGGATGTAAGGTTTTGTTGCTAGGCTTTCGCGCTTTAAATGATTGGTAGGTTACTGTAATGACCTTTTTATGTTGAATAGCTTCATAAATAGGATCGATATATCGTAGGCCTTTTAGCTGCTCATTTTTATCTAAATGAATGATAGCCTTGTTGTTTTTTTGAGAAGTGTACACAGAATCTTCCAGCCTTTTTAAAACACCTCCCATTTCTTTGAATAAAGAAAACTCTTTAAACTGGCGTAGTATTTGGATCGCTTCATTCATAATTTTTACATCTTTGCTAGTAACAGGAATATTCATGATGCTGTACTCATTTTGAGCATAGCGATAATATTTACGTTCATATACCTCAATAGGGGCATTATAACCTAATTTATCGCTTCTCATAAGTTGAATATCTAATTGTATGGTGCGTTTGCTAACATAGGTTTCTTTTCCTTCGTATTCATATAAAGCATCGGAGCAAGCTTCAATTAAATCATTAAGCGTCCAACGCTTCATTGTATTTCTTAAACATTGATCGATGGTTTTATACCTAATTAGCGCATTTTTATTTGATGCCATTTATAAAGAATTTAATTCGTTTATTAAATTAGATTTAGCTTGCTTTTCATATAAGTTTCTAAAACTATCTGTAGCATAAATAAAAGGTTTTTGAATAAAATGAGTAAGTACTTTTTTCCGTCCTTTTTTATAGATTGTTTCAGGAATAAGCTTGTATTCCTTTCTAATTAATTGAGTATAATTCTGATAAGTTTTATAGGGTTTTCCTAAGATACCTAAGTCAAAATCAATCAGCCACTTTGTATCATTATCTTCAGCGAAATGGATTTTAGTAGCTAATATTTGTTGTTGGATAAGTATTAAATCGGTAGGGGTTAAATTTGTTTTAGCTAATTTATTAATAGCAAGCAGTGCACTTTTTTCTTCATTATTTTTTTTCCATACATTATAAATAATGTCATGGTAAAATATAGAAAGTTCTAGAATAGTAGGATTTAAGATCTGTTCATTATAGGTGTCCAAATAATTTAAAAGTTCTATTAAATGAGTTTTATTATGGTATGCACGATGTTTCTCTGTATAATGGTCATTGATTTCGAGCCATAAAGAACGTATCAAATTTTGCTCTTGAGAATATAAGGAAATGGTGTTGTGAAATCTGTTTTCCAAGTTTACCATAGGATTCAATTTTTTTGATAAAAATACTAAATAATGATAACTACGAAAAATAATTGCGTATTAGTATAGAATATTTGCATCATAATTATAAAAGGTATGATAGAAAATAAAAAGAAAAGTCGTAGGGAAAGAGTGAATAAAAATGGGATTCGAATCAGGAAAATGGTTTTCAGAGCCGATAGAGTTTATTAATTCAAGAAAACGATGCCGGCGGAAGAAATAATACTTTATTTAAAGCAATTTAAGCTAAAGCTAACCTTATATAAAAATCCAGTACATTTTAATATTGATATAGCAGCAGAAAATGATTTAGAAAAAGCAAATGTTGATGCTGTAATTCAATCTATGGAAATTAATGAAGTACCAACAATTATAAATGACGCAATTATGCCAGATGCTTGTCGAACAAGAGGTATAGAAACGGTTCGAGTAGGAAGAATTGTAGTAACTAGAAATGCGATTCATTCAGAGATGTATTCAGTAGATATCGGTTGTTATGTGATGTTAATAGATTTAGCAAAGATAGCCCTCAAATAGGTATTAGATGTAGTTTATAATACTGCTCATTTTGGATCAGGAGGAAGAGATAGAAGTACTCAGTTTCCTTTTCCTATGAATTTATTAGAAGAGATCGCAAAAAATTCCTTTTTGAACAATCAGCAATGTATCTCAGTAGCTAAAAGCCATTTGGGAACGACCTAAGGAGATGGAAATCATTTTTTGTTTGTAGGGGGGCAAAAAAGACTAAGAGCACCATGTTGGTAACTCATCATGGAAACTGTGGATCTGGGGTGAATCCGTATAAAAGAGGAATGTGTATTGCGGAGCAATTTAGAAAGAAGCTATCCCCAGACACGTTGAAGCAAAATGCATGGATTCTTTTTGAAACATCTGAGGGGAGAATTATTGGGAAGCCTTACAGATTGTAAGAAAAAAGATTAAAATAAATCATGAGGTAATTCGTGATAGAATCTTAAATGAATTACAAATCAAGAAGCAAAAGGATTAGATGCCCGTTTTTTTTCAAAATAAATTGACATTACGGAGTTACCATCAGCCTATAAAAATACAGAAATGCTATGGAAATAAATGGGAGTATTCAGTTTAGGAGAAATGGTTGATGAAGTATTACCTTATGATCGTATGGTGGTGGGGAGTTGGAAGAGAAATAATAATTAGAAGAAAGAAACGAAAGTAATATGGTTAATAATTTGAAACTATTTCAAAAAAATGAGGTGATTTCAATTGGATATATAAGTTGTTATCTGTTGTAAATCAGGGTTTAAGAGCGGGGTAGGTAAAGAATATTAAATGAACTAAATTAAATATAAAGTGCAATGCGATAGCACTTTCAATTCTATGGCTTTTGTAATAGATATAGCCATAAAACCCGCCAGCTATAGAAGCTAGTAATATATATGAAACCCCTCCTGTAAAGTGAGCGAGTCCGAATAGTAAAGAAGCAATTGTTATGCTAAGAATATTAGCATATTTTCCAGAAAGAGCCTCATTGATTTGTTGCTGTATAAGACCTCTAAATAAAGCCTCTTCTGCGAAACAAGTGAAGAATAAGTTAGTAATTATCCAAACGCCTATAAAAGAGGGTATTTTGGGCTCAAATTTAGTATAACCAATGAGAGAAGAAGAGATAAATAGGAAAACAATCATAAGAGCTAATAAACGAGCTAGAAGCTTTCCGGTTTTATTAAAATTAAAAGTTTTTTGCTGAAAATTACAACCAATAATGAAAATTCCGATTAAGGTTTTATCTAAATTAAAATAAAGGCTATAAGGAACAGCATTAGGAGTTAATATTACTCCTTTGATATAATTATAGTTGGTAAACTCTAATAAAGGGAAATGGAAAAATAATGGAATGGCTAATAGGATAACAGTTAGAAAAAGAATCAGATTTTTGAGCTTATAATAATAGTAAACTACGCTACCAAAAATAATTGTATAAGCTAGAGAATTTACAGAGGTTCTTTTAAAAAGAAAAGCAGAAAGAAGGGAAACACTAAGTAATAAAGTCCATATTGGAATTCGTTTAAAGAGTTTCTTTTGAAACGGAATAGCAATAATGGATAATAGCAAAAAACCGTAGATGGCGAAAATTTCTAAGCTCATAATTGTTTATCAAAAAGAAAGCAAAGATAGGGAGTGGACAGAGATGATTATCGTATTTGATATCTAAAAACAGTTAATTTTAACTTAAAATAATGGATAACTATTATAAAGAGTTAGCGGCATTGTATTTTTATTGAAATAAAATCTTAAAATAATGAAGAATAGAGGAAAAGAAGGTAACGATGATTATTTATTTGGTGAATTATTCATGCAAGCAAAGATGAAAGAAGCTGTTTACGATATGTCTTTTTTGTTAGAAAGAGGATATGGAGCACCTTCATCATGTAAACTGGTAGGAAATAGGTATAAGCTTCGTAAGCGTCAGCAACAAGCAATGAGAGGAATGTCAGCAGGTAATACATCGGTAACCAATAGGTTGCATAAGGAAGTGTCAGTAATTGATTTGAGTAATCAAACACTTATTATTGATGGTTTTAATCAAATTATATTGTTGGAAAGCATGCTGTCAGAAGCCTATCTATTTAAAGGGAAAGATGGAGTTTATAGAGATTTATCTACATTGTACGGAACATATAAAAGCGTAAAACAAACCCAAACAGCAATAAAGCTCATTGCAAACTTTAGTAAGTTGTATAGGATTGGAAAGATAATATGGGTATTGGACAAACCTATATCTAATAGTGGGAGAATGAAAACATTGTTAACGGCATACGCTGAGGAAAAGGATTTGAATTGGGAGGTGCTTTTAGAGAATAATCCTGATAAAATTATAGCAGAAAGTAAGTATATTGGCGTAACGAGTGATGCATGGATTTTAGAGCGTGTTTCCAAATGGTTTAATCTTATAGCGCATTTAATACCTAAAGAATATCCTTCTTTAGTAATGTCCTAAAAAATATGGAAGAAAAAGTATTTGTAAAATTAATAACGGTACAAAAAAGAATAGCAGGAATAAGGAGAGCTCATTTCTTATTAAACTTTAAAGAAGAACATTTTGAAGATATTGCTTTTAATATTGTGTCATATTGGGATGATGATAGGTTTATAAATAGATTTAGAGCGCCTGTGTTTTCAGAAGAATTATTAATTAACAGAAAGGAAATATACAATAGTTTTTTGTTTTTAATCCAAGAAGAAGATTTGAGTCAAATTCAAAAAAGAATTTTATCAATTGGTATCCAAGACTTTCTTGTTATTTTAGGACAACGAATAACACCAGCTACAGCAAGGACAATAAATGGAATCCCTCTTTTGAAAAAGGAAGCTTTTGCAGCAAGTTTTGAACTGGTGAATCCTCAAATATCAAAAGTAGTCAGGGCTTTTGAAAAGCATAATCAAAGAACTAAAAATTCATTTTGGGGGATTTTAAAAGGAAATCCGAAGGAGAAAGAAAGAGAAGTGAAAAAGAGGGTAGTAGAAATACTGAAGTATAAGACTTGGTGGAATGTATATTACCATTATAAACATGAATTGGTTTACGAAATACGAGTCTCTTCTGGGCATGGTATGCGATGGAAAAAATCAAATAAGGAGTTTATTGGACTTGTAGAGCCTTTTGTAGATGAGGGTTCTTAAAAAATTATATTTTGAATTTCGAATTATAAAAAGAAAGCCATCGTAAACCGTGAGCATATTTAAATTAACGTGAGTTCGACGTAAGAAATCTATTTTTACTATAGTAAAAAAGCAGAAAATTTAGTATATTAAAGTACTGAATTCCAATAAACTAAAATTATTCTGCTTATGATTTCTGACACTAAAATAATTGAAATATTTTGTAATCTTGACGATTTTATGAAAGAATTTGAAACAGTTTTAATAAAAAACAGTATTTCAGAGAGTTCTAAAGTTAAAAAGCGTAAGAGGAAATCCAAAATGAGTAAAAGTGAAGTAATGACCATTATGGTTATTTTTCATCTAAAATCCTATCGAAATTTAAAACACTTTTATTTGTATTACGTGTGCAAATACATGGATGATTTCTTTCCTGATCTTGTCTCCTATAATCGATTTGTAGAACTACAAAAGAAAGTTATTCCACCTTTAGCAGTGTATTTAAAACTACACGGATTAGGTAAGTGTTCTGGTATCTCTTTTATTGATTCCACAGCACTAAAAGTGAGTCATTATAAAAGAGAAAAACAACACAAGGTATTTAAAGGAATCGCAGAAAAAAGTTACGGGACATTGGGTTGGTTCTACGGTTTTAAACTTCATTTAGTCTGTAATGATAAAGGACAAATAGTTGATTTTATGATTACTAAAGCAAATGTAGATGACAGATATCCTTTAAAGAACAAGTGCTTTCACGATAAGATATTTGGAAAAATATATGGTGATAAAGGTTATTTAGGCAAAGATCTATTTGATAAATTATTTGTGGATGGTATCCATTTGGTTACCAAATTAAGAAAGAACATGAACAAGAAAGCTCTTGATTTTATGGATAAAGTTTACTTAAGAAAAAGAGCAATTATAGAATCTGTAAATGACGTATTAAAAAATACCTGTCAGATGGAACATTCTAGACATCGCTCGTTTGATAACTTCTTAGGAAACCTAATTGCTGGATTGACTGCTTACTCTTTTCTTGAATCAAAACCGAGCATTAAAATACAAAGGTTCTTACCTAATCTTGGAATAAGTTAAGTCGAACTCACGTTAAATTATATAAAATGAAGGCTAAGCCGCAATTTTTTAAATAAATATACCAGACAAGAATAGTATTCAAAGATGGTGAAAGCGTCCAAAATTAATTTTCTGGACGCTTTTTTTAGAAAAATAAGGAAGTTATAGTGAACATCAATTAAAAGAATTGGTAAAGAATAGCTGTAAAGATGATCTGAACTTTAGAAAGAATAAGCATGATGCAAGTGTTTGTAGAAAAAGAAGGTAGGTAAGAAAAAGAAGTTTGCTGGAAAGAGATTAAAACAGCAGCTAAGGCGATTTAAATGAGTTGGTACTAATATCAAAAAGCGACTATTAAAAGAGCTGTTTACGATTTTAGTTTTCTTGAAAATACTTTTTTTATATCTACGCAAATAGATTGCGTAGATATATTTGATATTTGCAGTGTTATTAAAAGATAAGGAGTTAATAGAAAGGATTAAAAAGGAGAGTATTGATAAGAATGAGGTACATAATACCAATCAAAATAACCAAGATAGATAGTCTTTTCTTTCCTATTTCATTATTTTAAACCATAGTAAGTATGCATATAAAACGTAAGATATTAAGTAAGTCTAGTTGAGTGTTTCTGTATAGCACCATTGTATAAATCCGTGCAAGTTTGTATTCGGTTTTTATATACAACTTAGCTTAAAGGTTTTGATTATTAGCCAAAAATAATCGCCAAAATCATGTGGGTTCGAATCCCACTGCCTGAAAGAGCAAAGTCTAATGGTAAGATACTAGATTTTGACGCTAGGGATTTCAAACAGTAGTACTGTTTATTAATAAGCTCATCATCTTGTAAAACTGATGTTTATAGAAGAAAATGATATGTTTTTAATGAGTTCTTTAAAAGAGCACTTAAATGAAAACCTTGAAGTTTTTACAACTAATTATGGCGAATAATGGTTTCTTATAAATCAGTTGGTGTTAGGTACAACCTCAATCCATTTATAATTATAAATTATTAACTGTATTTACGCGAATTTCTTCCGTGATCTGCTAAGCATTAAAACATATCGTTTTTTAAAAATAGTAACGAAGCTCTTTATAGAGTTAATTAGATAAAAATAGTATAGAAATATATTCGGTATAAAAGTTAAAAGAAAGAATGAAAAGAATTAGAATTAATACAGGTAAAATAGGGCTAGTATTTAAAAGTGGTGATTATAAGAAATTGTTAACAACAGGAACTCATTGGCAGTTTTTCAGAGAGGAAGTTATGGTATGTGATTTATCGAAAGAGTTCACGCCTCCTATAGCAATAGAAGTGTTGCTAAAAGACGAGAATTTTACAGAGAAGATAGAAATTGTTGAAGTGGCAGATAGTGAATTGGTTATTGTTTATGAAAATGGAAATTTTTATAAAGTTTTAGAGGCTGGAAGGTATTTTTATTGGAAAGGGTTGATACATAGAAGCTTTCAAAGAGTAAATATAAGTGAAGTGACTATTGAAGAAAGTTTGCACAAAAAAATATTCAATTATCATGCTTTGTACAAGTATATACGATGTTTTGAGGTAGCGGCTTATGAAAAAGCATTGCTACTAATAAATGATGAGTGTGTACAGGAAATAGCGGGAGGAATTTATAGATTTTGGAAAAATGAGAATACCATTAAAGTAATGAAAGCTGATATGAGACAATTGCAATTAGAGGTAGCAGGGCAAGAATTGCTAACTAAAGATAAAGCAAGTGTCAGAATCAATTTTTATACTCAATATAAAATTACTGATCTTAAAAAAGCATTGTTAGAAAATAAAGATTATGAAAAACAATTATATATTTTAATGCAATTGGTTTTAAGAAGTTATATAGGAAGTTATACTTTAGATGAGGTATTGGTTGAAAAAGAGCGTATTGCCGAAAAAGTCTTTGAAGAAGCTTTTCAAAAAGCTACTGAATTAGGCGTTGAGATCATCAACTGTGGAATACGAGATGTTATTTTACCAGGAGATATGAAAGAAATTATGAATCAGGTGTTGGTAGCACAAAAAAGGGCGCAAGCTAATATCATAACAAGAAGAGAAGAAACAGCTTCAACTAGAAGTCTGCTAAATACAGCTAAATTAATGGAAAGTAATGAAATGCTGTTTGCATTAAAAGAAATGGAATACGTAGAGAAGATTGCGGATAAAATAGGAGAGATTACCGTTTCAGGAAAAGGAAATGTAATACAGGAGCTTAGAAAGATTTTTGCAGTAGATAAATAAACCATCGGTTTAGCCTAATGGTTTATTTAGTGGTTCGTTAGATTTTAGGAAGATAGTGCTTGCTGAAAGGCTGCTAAAGAATTACCTAAAGTAAAGGGGTGCCCTTCTTTAGACAATCCGTATTCAATAGCGCTTAAAGTAGCTATTATGTCGGCAGTGTTTATTGCTCCCATATGACCAACTCTGAAATAAGTTGATTTTATTTCAGGGTGAAGTCCTCCAGCAATAATCACCCCTAATTCACTTACTTTTTTTCTAAACTCATTTCCATCAATCCCTGTTGGATAGTAAATAGCAGTTAAAGTGTTAGCAGCGATTTCATTAGAAAAAGGCAGTATTTTCAGATCAATAGCTTCAATAGCCTTACGAAAAGCAGTAGCGTATTTTTTATGGATTGCAGTTCTTGTATCAATATGTTGTTTTTTGATGGTGGTTAAGCTAACTTCTAAAGCTCTTATTAAATTAACAGAGGGAGTTCCAAAATAAGAAGGAGTTCTATGTTGGTAAGCTTGCATTATAGGAAGCCAATATTTCCAATTTGAATAATAGCTTTGAACAGGAGTATTCCTATTTTTCCAAGTTGTCATCGCCTTTGGAGAAGCAACAAGTAATGCCAAACCAGGAGGAACGCCAATAGCTTTTTGAGACCCTGTAAGTACAACATCTATTCCCCATTCTTCTTGCTCTATTTTCTCTCCAGCTACAGAACAAACACCATCTAGCACAGTTAACGCATTGTATTTTTTAGCCAGATCAGCGATAGGTTTAGGATTTATAAGGACTCCTGTAGAGGTGTCAACATGCGTCATGGTTAGTAGCTTGTATTTCTTTTGTTTCAAAGCCTTTTCTATATCCTCTAATGGAACTGTTTTACCTATAGAGGCACTAAGCATGGTTACATTGGCTCCGTAGGTAGTTAAAATGTCTTTAAAGCGATTGCCAAAATAGCCCGTAGAAAGTACCAGAGCATTGTCTCCATACTCTATAAGGTTTGAAATAGCCATATCCATGGCAAGCGTACCACTCCCAGTAATAATAAAAGGTTGTCCGTTTGGGGCTTTCCATAGTTCTTGCATTATGTCTAAGCAATTTCCAAAAGTTTCTATAAAATTAGGAGCAACATGGCTTGTTGTCACTTCTCCCATAGCTCTCAATACAGAAGGTTCAAATTCAATAGGACCCGGTATCATTAATAGTTTTCTATTCTTCATTAATCTTTTGTTTTATATGATATACCATTTACTAATTTCAAATGGTTTTATTAATAATAGTTATTGAAATAATCAACATAAAAAACATTTATAGGCTGATATAAACACTATTTTTTGTTCGAATATAGTTTAAATTAAGCATTTAATAAATCCCCTTCTCCTTTAGTAGGTAAATGGCTAGTTCCCATTAGGTATTGATCAACAGCTCTGGCGGCTTCTCTTCCTTCAGAAATAGCCCAAACGATTAAAGACTGCCCGCGACGCATATCGCCTGCCGTAAAAATATTAGGATTATTAGTTTGATAATTAGTGGCTTTGTAATTTGTTTTTTGATCTATTTTTAAATTTAGTAGAGTACTGAGTGTTTTTTCAGGACCTGTAAAACCTAAGGCTAAGAGTGCTAAGTCACATTTCCATATTCTTTCTGAATTCGGTTTTTCTATAAGTATAGGCCTTTTTCCGGGAGTAGTCTTCCACATAACATCTACTGTTTTCAAGGCGGTTAATTCTCCTTTTTTATTTGTAATGAATTCTTTTGTGTTAATAAGCCAATTTCTATCGCAACCTTCTTCATGAGAAGAGGTTGTTTTTAATAGCATAGGCCAAAAAGGCCAAGGAGTAGCATCGCTCCTTTCTATAGGTGGTTTAGGCATGATTTCGAAATTAGTAACTGATTTAGCTCCTTGTCTATTGGAAGTACCAATACAGTCAGCCCCCGTATCTCCTCCTCCAATAACAATAACATGTTTGTTTTTTGCGGAAAGAGGTGCTTTTATAGTTTGGTGATTAAAGATACTTTTAGTTTGTTGCGTTAAAAAGTCCATCGCCTGCACGACTCCTTTGCTATTGACTCCTTTGATAGAGAGCGTCCTACGAAGTGTAGCTCCCCCGCATAAAACGACTGCATCAAAATCATTTAATTTTTCAATAGGATAATTAACACCTACATTTGTATTCGTTTTAAAAATAATACCTTCAGCTTTGAGAATAGCAACTCTACGATCAATAACTTTTTTATCCAATTTAAAATTAGGAATTCCATATCTTAACAAACCGCCAATAGCATCATCTCTTTCTAAAACCGTTATGGTATGTCCTGCATTATTCAGTTGTTGAGCAGTAGTTAAACCGGCTGGACCAGACCCCACAATAGCAACCTGTTTTCCTGTTCTTCTTTTAGGAGGATTCGGGAGAATCCAGCCCTCTAAAAAACCTCTTTCTACAATTGATTTTTCTATATTTTCGATAGAAACAGGGTTGTCTATAATGCCTAATACACAAGATTTTTCACAAGGAGCGGGGCAGAGCCTTCCCGTAAATTCAGGAAAATTATTAGTACTATGCAGTATTTGCAAAGCAGCTTTCCAGTTTCCTTGATAAACCATATCATTAAAATCAGGAATTAAGTTTCCTAATGGGCACCCACTATGGCAAAAAGGAACTCCACATTCCATACAGCGAGCACCTTGTTTTTGTAAAAAAGCGGGAGCAATTGGTATGGTAAATTCATTATAGTTTTTTAGCCGTTCTTCAATAGTTAAATTAGTTTCGTTTTGTCTTTTATAGTATTTAAAACCTCCTGTTTGTCCCATGATTTACGCTGTTAATTGTTGAATATTATTTTCACTTGCTAGTTTCTCTAGTGCTCTTTTATAATCTTTAGGGAAAACTTTAGTAAAATAAACTTTTTCTTTTTCCCAATTGTTGAGTAAGCTCTTCGCAAGAGAGCTTTCAGTATATTGAAGATGGTTTTTTAAGTGTTTCTGCAACTCAGAGAAATCATTGTTTTCCAAGGATTCCAAATCAACCATTTCTAGATTACATAGGTTGTTTGTGAAATTTCTATTTTTATCATACACATAGGCAATTCCGCCGCTCATTCCAGCGGCAAAGTTTTTGCCTGTCTTACCAAGAATTACAACAGTACCGCCAGTCATATATTCACAACCATGGTCACCAATGCCTTCAACAACAGCAGTAGCTCCTGAGTTACGGACGGCAAATCGTTCTCCAGCGATTCCGTTTATATAAGCTTCTCCACTAGTAGCTCCATAAAAAGATACATTTCCGGTAATAATATTTTCAGCAGCATTAAAGCTAGCTTCTTTGGGTTTTTTGATAATAATTTTGGCTCCAGATAAACCTTTACCTAAATAATCATTAGTTGCTCCAGTAACAACCATGGTGACTCCTTTAGTAGCAAAAGCACCAAAACTTTGTCCAGCAGCACCTTTAAAGTATAATTTTAAAGTGTCGTTAGGCAGGCCATTTTGTCCGTGAATCTTTGATATTTCATTACTAATAAGGGTTCCAACGGCTCTGTCAGTATTTTTAATAGGATAATCTAGTGAAGCTTTAATTTTATGTTGAATACTACCTCTAGCATCATTAAAAATTTGAGTGTCTAATACCTGTTCTAAATTATGATTCTGTTGTTCTGTATTGTGTAAAATCGGATTCTTTTTTTGAGGTGCATATAAAATAGAAGATAAATCCAATCCTTTAGCTTTGTAATGATCAATAGCTGATTTAGTATTTATTTTATGAACTTGTCCTACCATTTCTTTTAAAGATCTAAAGCCTAATTGTGCCATAATTTCGCGCAATTCCTCCGCAACGAAATACATGAAATTAATAACATGCTCGGGTGTTCCTTTAAAGTTTTTACGTAATTCAGGATCTTGTGTAGCAATGCCAACAGGGCACGTGTTTAAGTGACATGCCCTCATCATAATACAACCTGAAGCTACTAAGGGAGCTGTAGCAAAACCAAATTCTTCAGCTCCTAATAATGCCGCAATAGCAACGTCTCTTCCTGTTTTTAATTGCCCATCGCATTCTAAAACAACTCTACTTCTTAAATCATTTAAAACAAGAGTTTGTTGAGCTTCTGCTAACCCTAGTTCCCAAGGCAAACCAGTGTGTTTTAAAGAAGTAAGAGGAGCAGCCCCTGTACCACCATCGAATCCAGAAATTAAAATAACATCGGCTTTCGCTTTAGCAACACCAGCGGCAATAGTACCAACTCCAACCTTAGATACCAATTTTACATTGATACGAGCTTCTCGATTCGCATTTTTTAAATCAAAGATTAACTGAGCTAAATCTTCAATAGAGTAGATATCATGATGAGGAGGAGGAGAGATCAGTCCAACATAAGGAGTTGAGTTTCTAACTTCCGCAATCCATGGAAGTACTTTTTCAGCTGGTAATTGTCCTCCTTCTCCAGGTTTAGCTCCTTGCGCCATTTTTATTTGAATTTCTTTAGCATTAGTCAAGTAATTGCTAGTTACGCCAAACCTACCTGAAGCAACTTGTTTAATAGCACTATTTTTCCAGTCTCCGTTAGAGCGTTTTTTAAATCTTTTTACATCTTCACCGCCTTCTCCAGAATTACTTTTCCCTCCAATTTTATTCATAGCGATAGCCAAGTTCTCATGAGCTTCTTGACTTATTGATCCATATGACATTGCCCCTGTTTTAAATCTTTTTACAACTTCAGTCCAAGGTTCAACCTCGTCAATAGGGATAGGATCTAAGTTGTTAAATTCAAACAGACCTCTTAAGGTCATTAAGTTTTTGTTTTGTTCATTGATAGCATTGGCATATGTTTTGTAACTCTCAATACTTTTAGTTCTAACAGCTTGTTGAAGTTTAGAAATGGTGGTTGGATTAAATAAATGTTTTTCCCCGTTTCTTCTCCATCTATAATCTCCTCCAATAGGCAAAGGCAAGGTGTTATTAGTAGTTGATTGCGTAAAAGCTGCTGTATGTCTTTTTGCAATATCTTTTTCCAGTACGTATAGCCCAATACCTTCTATTCTTGTAGGAGTAAAGGGAAAATACTTATTAGCAAAAGACTTTTTGAGTCCTAATATTTCAAATATTTGAGAAGCTCTATATGAATGTAGTGTTGAGATGCCTATTTTATTCATGATCTTTAATAATCCCTTTCCTATAGCTTTATTAAAGTTTTTAACAGCCATTTCGGCATCTATTCCTATAATAGCTCCTTCTTTTACTTGAGTGTTGATAATTTCATTTACAAGATAAGGATTAATGGCGCTAGCTCCATAACCAAATAAGGTAGCAAAATGGTGAGGTTCTCTTGCTTCGGCAGTTTCTATAATAATGCCACATTTAGAACGTTTACCTCTTTTATTTAATGAATGATGTATATAAGAGCAAGCTAATAGTGCAGGAATAGGGGCCTGTTTTTTATCAGTACCTCTATCTGATAAAATGATAATATTGGTATTGTTATCTATAGCCTTTTCTGCTGTGAGTAAAATAGTATCTAAGGCTTTTTCAAGCTCATTTACCCCTTTTTCAATTTCATATACAATAGGAATAGTTATTGTTTTAAAATCTGGATGATTGATATTTTTAATCTTATCCAAATCGTCATTAGATATTACAGGATTTTGGATTCTGAGCTTTTTTGCTTGTTCAGGAATAATCTCAAAGATATTTCTATCTTCTCCAATAGCCAAGCTAATAGCTGTTACGATTTCTTCTCTAATTCCATCTAATGGAGGATTAGTAACTTGAGCAAATAGTTGCTTGAAATAATTATATAAGAGTTGCGGTTTATTAGAGAGCACCGCTAAAGGAGTATCTGTGCCCATAGCGCCAATTGCTTCTTTAGCCTCGGTAGCCATTGGCGTGATCATCGTAACGATATCTTCATTTGTATAACCAAATAAACGTAATCTAGTAGTATAATCAGTAGCTTCTATTGGAGATAGATTTGATGTATAAGGAATTTCAGCTAAAGGAAGAGTATGTGAAGAGATCCATTCCTTATAAGGATATTTAGAAATAATAGCATCTTTAATTTCTGTATCCTTGATAATTCTTCCTGCATTCATGTCAACTAAAAACATTTTTCCTGGCTCTAGTCTCCCGTGCGCTATTACATTGCTCGGTTGAATATCTACAACGCCTATTTCAGAAGCCATAATAACGAAACCATCTTTAGTAACAGTATATCTCGAAGGCCTTAGTCCGTTTCTATCTAACAAAGCACCAATATAATTACCATCAGTAAAAGGAACAGAAGCAGGTCCATCCCAAGGTTCCATAATACAAGAATGATATTCATAGAAAGCTCTTTTATCTTTAGACATAGTCAAATCTTTTTCCCAAGCTTCAGGAACCATCATCATCATAACTTCTGGAAGAGAGCGCCCAGTCATTAATAAAAACTCAACAACCATATCCATAGAAGCAGAATCAGATTTTCCTTCTAAAACGATAGGAAAAAGTCTTTTAATATCTTCTCCAAATAAATCACTCTCCATAAGTTCTTCTCTAGCTCTCATTCTGCTCACATTTCCTCGAAGGGTGTTAATTTCCCCATTATGACACATATACCTAAAAGGTTGCGCTAAATCCCAAGAAGGGAATGTATTGGTAGAAAAACGTTGATGAACTAGTGCTAAGCGAGTTACTACATCGGGTTCTTTTAGGTCAATATAATACCGCCCAATATCCTCTGGAATTAATAATCCTTTATAAATAATGGTATTCGTTGAAAGACTAGGGATGTAGAACAAATTGCGTTGAGATAATTTGGAAGCTTCCACTAAATGTTCTGTTATTTTACGAGCGGCAAATAACTTTGCATTAAATTGTAAGTCTGTCAGCTCAGTATGTTGCTTAGAAATGAAAATTTGATAAATTCTTGGTTCTGATTTAGCCGCTATTTTACCTAAGTTAGAAGTATCTACAGGTACGCGTCTCCAACCTAAGATAGTTAAGTTTTGTTTTTTAAGTTCAGATTCAAAAAGGGAAATACAATGTTGAAATTGATGTTCATTTTTGGGCAGGAAAACCATACCTACCGCGTATTCTTTTGGTTTTGGAAGTTTGAAACTACAAACTCTATTAAAGAAATCATGAGGAATGTCAATTAAAATACCTGCACCGTCTCCTGTTTTTCCATCTGAATTAACGGCCCCTCTATGCGCTAGTTTTTCTAAAATTTCCAAAGCGTTATGAATAATAATATTTGACTTTTTTCCGTGTAAATTACATATAAAACCAGCACCGCAGTTGGCAGTTTCATAATCATTTAAATAAAGGCCTTGATTCTTCATGGTTTTATTGTGTTATCTTTATTAAAATCTATATAAAATTATGTTTTTTATATCTAAAATAAAAATTTAATAAAAAAAATGCATTGAATTTATTTTTTTAATGCATTTTTTTGAGAATATTTAAAATTAGGTATTGGTATTTATCTATTTGAAAATTAGGTTTGTAATTAATGGTCGTTTAGTCTGGAATCAGGGAAAGCATTTAAGTCATGTTCATGGAAATCTAAACCATCTAATTCTTCTTTCTCAGAAACTCTAATTCCTAATGTTTTCTCAAGAGGCAAAAAATTATAAAACAAGTAATAGAGCAGGTCACATAGGAACTGATTTTTATTAATTGAATAGATATTTGTTGTAAGCTTGCTATTTTTCCAAATATGCCAACAGTAAGTATGTCCCAAAAGTTGCATATTAAATAAACAGGAGCAGTAGCTACAGGATCATCTAATTGTAATTTAAAGTGAGTTCGATGTAATAATTGATGAATATTAATCAGTTACCTTTTTAAGGTGCACTAGCTAATCAGTTTTCATGATAAAAATAGGTCTTATTCATAAAAAACTGATTAAGAATTCAATAGTCGATAAACAGAAAAAATGTAAAAAGATTTGTTAATCAATGTTTTAGGTGATTTGCTTATGTCGAACTCACGTTAAGTTAAATCTAATGTGTTTAGGGAAGTTAAGTAGGGGTTAAGCCAAATTCAGCGAAGCCCAAAATACCGTTGAAACTACTAGGATATATTAAGCTGAATCTGCATAAAAAATACAATAGTAAATCTGTGGTGGTAAATATGTTTTTAAATAAGATGTTTATAGTGTTTTTTGCCTTGTTAATCCAATTTCTAATAACGAGAAACTTAAATGTATGAAGGAGGCTAGTGCCATGCAAATCGTCATCAATACGTTATTTATAAGCAATATACTTTCCATATTTGTATTTGTTTTTTTAATAGCTTGGTAAAAACTCGCTTTTATGAAAAAAAAAGGAGTTTTTGACTGTTTGTTGTGTAGGTTTTTAGTTTTTTTAGAGAAAATAAAAAGAAAAAAAGAGTAGTTTTGACCATTATGAGTTATAGCTATTCTTATTTAGTCACTATTCAGTACTTAGGTTTTCGTTTTCATGGTTGGCAGAAGCAACCTAATTTAAAAACAGGGCATCTTTTTTTAGATAAAACATTAAAGTATATATATAAAGGAATACGATTTAAGAGTTTAGGTGTTGGAAGAACAGATGCGAGAGTGTCAGCAAGTTGTTTTGCTTTTCAGCTTTTTATTGATCAGAAAGTAGATTTCGATCAGTTTATGGCTGACTTTAATGCGAATGCTCCTGGAGATATGCGAGCATTGAAAATAGAAGATATAGATAAACAGTTTAATATTATACAGCATCCTAAATTAAAAGAATACCGTTATTACTTTTCTTATGGAGAGAAAAATCACCCATATGCAGCTCCTTTTTTAACACGCTTTAGAGAAGAATTGGATATAGAATTAATGAAAAGAGGCGCAATTTTATTTGAAGGTTTTCATAATTATAAAAGGTATTGTACGAAACCTTCTGAAGATACAAAGGTGGAACGAGAAATTGTATATTGTAGGATTGAAGAAAATAAAGAGTTAACAGCATCTTTTTTCCCGAAGGAGAGTTTTGTTTTAAGAATTAAAGGAGCTGGTTTTTTAAGGAATCAAGTTCGTTTGATAATGGGAGGATTACATGACTTAGGAAAAGGAACTTGTGATTTGAATTTTATTAAAGAGAGTTTAGATCCTGATTCTGATATCGAATTTATTAAAAACATAGCTCCAGCTTCTGGATTGCATTTACATGATATTCAGTTTAAAAACTAAAAAGGTATTACTTTTAAACCATAGAAAAGCCTACTTCGAGTATGAAATAGGCTTTTCTTTTTTATTTGGAGTGTATTTTAAGTTTCGTTAGAGATTTCTACCCTCTAATTAAACTTCTTGAAATTACAATTTTTTGAATTTCAGAGGTTCCTTCATAAATTTGAGTAATTTTAGCATCGCGCATTAAACGTTCTACGTGATACTCTTTTACAAAACCATTACCACCATGAATTTGAACAGCTTCAACGGTTTGTTCCATAGCTACTTTAGAGGCATATAATTTAGCCATTGCACCTGAAGTATCATAGTTATTACCTTGATCCTTATCCCAAGCAGCTTTCATAACTAAATGCCTAGCAGCTTCTATTTCGGTGTACATATCAGCTAATTTGAATGCAATGGCTTGATGATTGGAAATTTCTGTGCCAAAAGCTTTACGCTCTTTAGAGTATTTTAAAGCTAACTCATAAGCTCCAGAAGCGATACCTAATGCTTGAGATGCAATTCCTATACGTCCTCCAGAAAGAGTTTTCATAGCAAATTTGAATCCAAACCCATCTTCACCAATTCTATTTTCTTTAGGCACCTTTACATCGTTAAATTGTAGTGTATGTGTGTCTGATCCACGAATTCCTAGTTTATCTTCTTTAGGTCCAATATGGAATCCTTCCATCTCTTTTTCAACAATAAACGCGTTGATTCCTCTATGCCCTTTACTACGGTCAGTTTGGGCAATTACTAAATAAGTATCAGCACGTCCACCATTAGTAATCCAATTCTTAGTACCATTTAGCAAATAGTAATCGCCTTTGTCTTCAGCAGTAGTTGCTTGTGAGGTAGCATCAGAGCCAGCCTCAGGTTCGCTTAAACAAAAAGCTCCAATATGCTCACCGGTGGCTAATTTTGTTAAGTACTTTTGTTTTTGTGCTTCAGTACCATAAGCTTCTAAACCATAGCATACTAGTGAGTTGTTAACAGATACCATAACAGAGGCAGAAGCGTCAATTTTAGAAAGCTCTTCCATGATTAATACATAAGAAAAAGTATCCATTCCGCTTCCTCCATATTTAGGATCTACCATGATACCTAAAAAACCAAGCTCTCCCATTTTCTTAACTAATTCATCAGGAAACTCTTGCTTATTATCTCTTTCAATAACACCTGGTAATAACTCGTTTTGTGCAAAATCTCGTGCAGCATCACGAATCATCATATGTTCTTCTGTAAGGCTAAAATCCATTATTTTATTTTTGTTAAATTCGTAAAAATAGTGCTCAAAGATACTTTTTTAATGTTAATTTTACAATAAGGAAGAGAGAAGAGATAAGAATTAAAATAGTAAAATAGAGAGAATAAGGTGTGAAACGAGAGTTTACTTATACGATAGGAGTAATGTCGGGAACCTCTTTGGATGGTATTGACTTGGTTTATGCTCGATTTGATAAAAAGGATACTGCTTATTTTGAAATTATAGAAGCAGAAACGATTCCATATACAAAGAGATGGGAAAGTGATTTGAGGAACGCAATTTTTTATTCAAAAGAAAAATTAGACTATCTAAATCTGGCTTATGGAGGGCTCTTAGGAGCTGTTATTGCTGATTTTATTTGTAAAAAGAAAATTATTTATATTGATTTTATAGCATCTCATGGGCATACGATACTTCATCAGCCAGAAAAAAAGAAAACCCTGCAAATTGGAGATGGGCAGAAAATAGCGAATATCACCCAAAAAAAAGTGATTTGCGATTTTAGAACGCAGGATGTTCAGTTAGGTGGGCAAGGAGCTCCTTTAGTGCCAATAGGAGATGAACTGTTGTTTTTCAATTACGATTACTGTATGAATTTAGGAGGATTTGCTAATATTTCATATAAAAAAGAAGAAAAACGAGTAGCATTTGATATTTGTCCTGTAAATATTGTTTTGAATCATTATACCAGACGTTTAGGCTTGGCTTATGATGATAAAGGAATGATAGCTAGATCAGGGAAAATTAATAAAAAGTTGTTACAGCAGCTAAATTCATTAACTTATTATAAGAAAGAAGCCCCAAAATCATTAGGGTTGGAGTGGGTACAAACAAATGTTTTTCCGATGATAGATCGCTTAGAAGAAAATATACCAGCCATTTTAAGAACATTTGTAGAGCATATAGGGCAGCAGATAGGAAAGATTGCTCATAAAAATGATACTGTTTTAGTGACGGGAGGAGGCGTTTTTAATAGTTTTTTGATAGAAAGAATAGAATTTTATTCAAAAGAAAGAGTAGTAATTCCTCAAAAAAAACTTATTAACTATAAAGAGGCATTGATATTTGCTTTTTTAGGACTATTGCGTCTTGATAACCAAGTGAATTGTTTAAGATCAGTTACAGGAGCTATTAAAGATCATTCTTCTGGTGTTATTTTTTATCCAAATAGGATTTTAAGTTAAAAATTTGGGCAATCATTTTTTTAGAGTAAGTTTGTGATAATAAAGATTTCGGTCTTTTCTTATGATAAAAAATCTTAAAAATGGAACAACTTTAGCACCCCGACACGGGGTATTATTTGAGAAAAAATTGAGGCTATCGAAAAAAACATGAAAGTTGAATGCATAGTAAAGATATAAAATGAAAGAATTACTAAAGAGATACGAAGAGAAAGAGCCAGAAATTGTTTTTCACTGGAAAGATCAAGAAACAGACGCAGAAGGATGGACTGTTATAAATTCACTTCGTGGAGGAGCAGCAGGAGGAGGAACAAGAATGCGTAAAGGGTTGAATAAGAACGAAGTTCTGTCTTTGGCAAAAACAATGGAAGTGAAGTTTACCGTTTCTGGACCTGCCATTGGAGGGGCGAAATCAGGTATAAATTTCGATCCTAATGATCCGAGGAAAAGAGGCGTTTTAGAACGTTGGTATAAAGCAGTAACCCCTTTGTTAAAGCATTATTACGGTACAGGAGGAGATTTGAATGTGGATGCGGATAAAGATGTGATTCCTATCACAGAAGGTTGTGGAGTGTGGCATCCTCAAGAAGGGATTTTTAATGGGCATTTTAAACCAACGGAAGCAGATAAAATAAATAGAATAGGTCAGTTACGTCAAGGAGTAATTAAGGTAATTGAAGACGAAGCATATTCACCAGATTTATCTAATAAATATACGGTAGCAGATATGTTAACAGGGTATGGGGTAGCAGAAGCAGTGAAACATTACTATAACATTTATGGAGGTAATATTTCTGGAAAAAGAGCTATCGTACAAGGTTTTGGAAATGTAGGATCGGCTGCTGCATATTATTTAACTCAGTTAGGAGCCAAGGTAGTAGGTATTATTGATAGAGACGGAGGAGTTATTAATGAAGAAGGGTTTTCTATGGAGGAAATGAGAAAACTCTTTTTGTCAAAAGATGGAAATAAATTAGTTGCTGATAATATGATCTCCTTTGATGAAATCAATCAAAAAATATGGAGTCTGCCAGCAGAGATCTTCATACCAGCGGCAGCTTCAAGATTGGTTTCTCAAGATCAAGTACAACAAATGATTGATACAGGATTGGAGGTTATTTCTCCTGGAGCAAATGTACCTTTTGCAGATAAAGAGATTTTCTTTGGACCAATTATGGAATACACAGACAATCATTTAAGTTTATTACCTGATTTTATTTCGAATTGTGGTATTGCACGAGTTTTTGCTTATCTAATGGAAGCAAAAGTAAGCTTGCCAATGGAAGATAAAGCCATATTCGATGACACTTCCAACGTTATTAAAAAGGCGTTACAAAGAACATTTGCAAGAAGTGCTTCTAAAACAAAAATTTGTTCAACAGCATTTGAAATAGCATTAAAAGAATTGATATAAACAAGTAAGTAATATAATTATGGAATCAGCTATTATTTTAGTATTTGTAATGGGGTATTTAGCCATTACTCTAGAGCACAATTTAAAATTAGATAAATTAATCCCCGCGTTAATAATGATGGCTATTTGCTGGGCATTGGTTGCTTTAGGTGCAGATAACTTTTCACAGTGGTTTGATTCTGGAAAGCATAGTTTGCTAACAGAAGGGTACACTTCTCTGAATCATGAAGGGAAAATGCACATGGTTGAAGAAACTTTATTGCATCATTTAGGGAAAACAGCTGAAATATTAGTTTTCCTTTTAGGAGCAATGACTATTGTTGAAATTATTGATTATTTCAATGGGTTTTCAACAATTAAAACTTTCGTAAAAACCAGAAGTAAGAAGAAGATTTTATGGATATTTTCTATTCTGGCTTTTATTTTATCAGCTATAATAGATAATCTAACAGCTACTATTGTATTGATTTCTATTTTGCAAAAAATAGTTAAAAGTAGGGAGGATAGAATCTGGTTTGCTGGGTTAATTATTATAGCGGCCAATGCAGGAGGAGCTTGGTCTCCAATAGGAGACGTAACAACAACAATGTTATGGATAGGTAAAAAAGTAACAACTCCAATGTTAGCAATTTATTTGTTAATACCTTCTTTGTTGTGTATGGTAGTGCCTTCTTTTATAGCTTCATTTTTACCTGCTTTTCAGGGGGATATTCAAGTAGATGAAAAAGCTAATGATGTAAAACCAGGTCCGCATAGTGCAAGAATGCTGTATTTAGGGTTGGGGGCAATTGTATTTGTACCTTTCTTTAAAACAATAACTCACTTACCTCCTTATGTAGGAATGATGCTTTCGTTGGCAGTAGTAGCTACTTTTGCAGAGATTTATAGTAGATCTAAATTTTCTTTAACAGAAGTAAATAGTCACGAGTCAGATGCGCATGCGCATCATAGCCCTGTACATCATTCTTTGTCTAAAATAGAATTACCAAGTATTTTATTCTTCTTAGGAATTTTGATGGCAGTAGCGGCATTAGAGTCGTTAGGAATTTTATTTGGATTTGCAGATAGTTTAAAAGAAAATATACCACTAATAGGAACAGAGCTAAATGGAACTAGGGTGTCTGATTTAGTAGTTTTATTATTAGGTATTGGTTCAGCAGTAATTGATAACGTTCCTTTAGTAGCAGCTTCTTTGGGAATGTTCTCTGAAAATTTAGACAATCCATTATGGCACTTTATTGCTTTTTCAGCAGGAACAGGAGGCTCTATGTTAATTATAGGCTCAGCGGCAGGAGTTGTAGCGATGGGGATGGAAAAAATAGATTTCTTTTGGTATTTTAAGAAAATTTCATGGTTGGCCTTTGTTGGTTTTATAGTAGGAGCAATAGCTTTTATGGCGATAAGGTCTTTTGTTTAGTAAGAGATTAGGCTTATTATAATAATATATTAAAATCCTGAGAAGTTTTCTCAGGATTTTTTTTGCAAACAATTTTTAAATACTACTTTCGTTTTAAGTAACAATAATAAAATAAATACGTTTATGTCTCCATTTTTTCAAGAAGAATTACAAGAAGTAGTATCAGAAGAAAAAACATTGTCTATCTATAACCTGATTATGGATGGCGGTTTAGGTGGTCAAATTATTATAGCATTGCTGTTTGTTTTGCTAGCAGTAGCGCTATATGTATATTTTGAGCGCTTTTTTGCAATAAAAGCAGCGTCGAAAGTAGATGAGAATTTTATGAATCAGATAAAAGATTATATTTCTAACGGGAATCTGGAAAGTGCTAAAGATTTATGTGATAATACGCCAATACCAACAGCGCGTTTGATAGCTAAAGGGATTTCAAGAATAGGGAAGCCTTTGGAAGATATTAATACAGCTATTGAAAATGCAGGAAAATTGGAGGTGTATAAATTAGAAAGAAATGTATCTGTACTCGCAACAATAGCAGGAGCAGCTCCAATGATAGGTTTTTTAGGAACTGTAATAGGTATGATTGTAGCTATTCATGAAATAGCTAACTCAGGAGGTCAAATAGATATTAAAATGTTGTCAGATGGCTTATATACGGCGATGACAACTACAGTTGCAGGACTAATAGTAGGTATTGTGGCTTATATAACGTATAATCATTTGGTAGTAAAAACCGATAAGGTGGTTTATCAAATGGAAGCAAAGTCAGTAGAATTCTTAGATTTATTAAATGAGCCTGTGTAATGAATTTAAAAGGAAGAAATAAAGTAGATCCTAGTTTTAATATGTCATCAATGACGGATATCGTTTTTTTATTATTGATATTTTTTATGTTGACTTCAACGTTAGTAACTGTTAGTGCAATAGATGTTTTATTACCCAAAGCAGGTGGAAAAACAGAGAATAACACCTCAGTAGCAGTTACGGTTACTAAAAACTCATCCTTTTATATAGATAAACGAAAGGTTCAGTCAAATAAATTAGAAATAGAGTTACTTAAAGCAGTAGGAGGAGACCAAAAGAAAACAGTTGTTATTAGGGGAGATCAGAATGTTCCTTATAAAAATGTGATGAGAATTATTGATATAGCTAATAGAAATAAGTTGAAAATGATTTTAGCAGTAAAAGGTAAATAGAAAGATTTGTAGAAGTAGTGTATTGAAAAAACGAGTTGATGAAAGTGTTAAATACAGAACATAAACGTAAGTCTGCAATATTAACAATATTAATTTTGATATTGTTGTTGTTTGGAGTGTTTAATTATGGGATGAAATATCTGGATCCTCCAGAGGAGTATGGAGTTGCTATTAATTTTGGGAGTTCTAATGTAGGTAGTGGAGCACCTATAGAAAAAACTAAGCAAATACCTAAGGCAGAGGAGGTAGAAGAAAACAAAGAAGAGAAAGTAGAAGAGGTTTCTAAAGAGTCAGTAGAAGAAATAATTACGAAAGAGAGTTTTAAGGAGGTCTCTATTGTGGAAAAAAAAGAAATTAAAAAGGAGAAAAAAATAAAGGAGATATCTAATGTAATTGATAAAAAGAATGCTATAAAAAAAGAAAAACCAAAGCCGTCTAAAGCAACTACAGATGCGTTGAATAGTCTGTTGAAAGGAAATTCTAAAAAGGGTGAACTAAAAGGCGAGGGAGATGATAAGGAGCTAGGAGTAAAAGGAGATAAAAACGGAGATCCTAGTTCTAGTAAATATTACGGGAATGGAGGTAAAGGATCGGGAGGGAATTATAACTTAGCTGGAAGAAAAGCATTGTCTAAGCCTATTGAAAAGCCTAATTGTGAGCAAGAAGGAAGGGTTGTTGTCAGTATCGAAGTGAATAAAGATGGAAAAGTGATTAAAGCCGTTCCTGGTGTTAAGGGATCAACGAATACTCATCCGTGTTTGCTAAGACCTGCTAAAGAAGCTGCGTTAAGAACAAAATGGAATGCAGATGGGGAAGCGCCTCAAAAGCAAAAAGGAACAATTATATATAACTTCTCTTTGTCTAAATAAGATTGAAAATCCAAAAAAAAGAAAAATGACTTATAAGGAAACTGTAGATTGGATGTTTTCTCGCCTACCTATGTATCAGCGCCAAGGGGAAAAAGCGTTTAAAAAAGATTTAACAAATATAAAGGCGTTGACAAAAGAGTTGAATTTTCCTGAGAAAAGTTTTAAGTCTGTTCATGTTGGAGGAACGAACGGAAAAGGGTCAACAAGCCATATGATAGCCTCTGTTTTACAAGAGGCTGGGTATAAAGTAGGGTTATATACTTCGCCGCATTTAAAGAGTTTTACAGAGAGGATAAAGATTAACGGTCTAGAAATTTCTGAAGAAGCTGTTGTAGAGTTTGTTAAAAAGCATAAACATTTTTTAGAAAACCAAGGAGTGTCTTTCTTTGAGATGACAGTAGGTATGGCATTTCAAGAGTTTTCGAGGAAAAAAGTAGATATTGCTGTCATAGAAGTGGGGTTAGGAGGAAGACTAGATTCTACAAATATTATAATACCTGAAGTTTCTGTTATTACGAACATAGGATTAGATCATACCCAATTTTTAGGAGACACGTTGCCTGAAATAGCTTTAGAAAAAGCAGGTATCATAAAAAAAAGAGTTCCTGTTGTGATAGGAGAGAAACAGGAAGAGGTAAAGAAGGTTTTTTTAGAGAAGGCTAATAAGGAAGAAGCAAAAATATTTTTTGCTTCTGACCAAGAAAACCAAAAATTAGAAACTGATTTACTTGGGAATTACCAGAAGCATAATGTAAAAACGGCAATTGAAGCTATCAAAGTTTTAAAAAAAGGAAGTTTTAAGGTTTCTGAAGATGAAATGAGAAGGGGTTTGATTAATGTTGTTAAAAATACAAAGCTAAAGGGGCGCTGGCAAATTTTAAAAGATAGTCCTAAAGTAATTTGTGATACCGCTCATAATAAAGAGGGATTGAATTATGTGTTAGAACAGTTAAAAGCTGAAAGCTATGATAGACTTCATATTGTATTGGGGGTTGTTTCTGATAAGAAAATAGAAGAAGTACTACCAATGTTTCCTAAAGAAGCGATTTATTATTTTTGCAAACCAAATATTCCAAGAGGAATGCCAGAAAAAAAAATAAAAGAGGAGGCAAATAAGGTAGGTTTGGAAGGAAGTGTTTTTGATTCTGTAAATCAAGCATATAGTGAAGCTTTAAAGGAGGCTAAGTGTACAGATTTAGTTTATATAGGAGGTAGCACATTTGTAGTTTCAGAAATTTTATAAAAAAAAATGATTTTTTTTATTGTTTATCTCTAAAACTGTTATATATTTGCACCCGCAATTAGCAATTAAAGGGCGCGTAGCTCAGTTGGTTCAGAGCACTTGGTTTACACCCAAGGGGTCAGGGGTTCGAATCCCTTCGCGCCCACAAATAAAACCTTTAATGTTAATTGTCTAGGGCGCGTAGCTCAGTTGGTTCAGAGCACTTGGTTTACACCCAAGGGGTCAGGGGTTCGAATCCCTTCGCGCCCACGAAAAGTCCTCATCATTTTGATGAGGACTTTTTTGCGTTTAAGAACGTTTTGCTAGAGCTTTTTTTTATGTATTTTTGCAGACTTGTATTTACGTGTATAAAAATAGTAAAGATTAAAAAAGATGGATGTATCAAAAATTGCAATAATAGGGTTAGGTTATGTAGGATTGCCTTTAGCTAGACTTTTTGCAGAAAAATATGCTGTTGTAGGTTTTGATATTTGTGAAAGAAGGGTGTCTGAATTGAAAGAAGGGGTAGATGTTACCTTGGAGGTTGATGATAATTTATTGAAAACTGTTTTAGTAGAAGATAGCACCTTTGAAAATAAAGGATTGTATATAACTTCGAATGTAGATCATTTAAAAGAATGTAACTATTATATTGTTACTGTTCCAACGTCTGTGGATAAGAACAATCAACCTATTTTGGACCCGTTATTACATGCTAGTAAAACGATTGGCAGTGTTTTAAATAAAGGAGATATTGTTATATATGAGTCAACGGTTTATCCGGGAGCTACTGAAGAAGATTGTATTCCTGTTTTGGAGAGTGAGTCAGGTCTAATATTCAATAAAGATTTTTATGTAGGATATTCTCCAGAAAGAATAAGTCCTGGTGATAAGATAAGAACTGTAGAAAATATATTAAAAGTAACTTCGGGCTCAACAAAGGAAACAGGAGAGAAAGTAAATGATTTATATGCTTCTGTAATTAAAGCAGGAACTCATTTAGCATCTTCTATAAAAGTAGCTGAAGCTTCCAAAATAATAGAAAACTGTCAGAGAGATATTAATATAGCCTTTGTAAATGAATTGGCTAAAATTTTCAATTTGATGAGAATAGATACAAGCGAAGTGCTTGAAGCAGCTTCTACAAAATGGAATTTTTTACCTTTTAAACCTGGTTTGGTAGGAGGGCATTGCATAGGTGTAGATCCTTTTTATTTAGCTCAAAAAGCACAACAATTTGGTTATTATCCAGAAATAATTTTATCAGGAAGGCGTTTGAATGATAGTATGGGAGAGCACGTAGGAGCAGAAGTTGTAAAATTAATGATAGCAGAGGATGTAAAGGTTAAAAATGCTGAAATTTTAATTTTGGGGATTACTTTTAAAGAGAATTGTCCAGATATAAGAAATACGAAAGTTGTGGATGTTTATAGAGCATTAGAAAGTTATGGCATAAAGGTTGCTATTTATGATCCTTGGGTAAGAAAAGAAGAAGTGCTAGAAGAGTATGGGATTCAGGCAGAAGAGAAGCTTTATGGTAAAAAATACGATGCTATAGTTTTAGCAGTTTCTCACCATGAATTTAAGAATATAGATTTATTAAGATTAAAAAAAAGCAACGCGGTGGTTTATGATGTAAAAGGCTTTTTATCTAAAGAACAAGTAAATAAGACATTGTAATGAAAAACTTTGCCTTGATAGGAGCAGCAGGATATATAGCTCCACGTCATTTGAGAGCGATTAAAGATACTAATAATAATTTAATAGCAGCTCTAGATAAATTTGATAGTGTTGGTATTATGGATAGTTATTTTCCTAATGCTGACTTTTTTGTTGAATTTGAACGATTTGATAGACATATAGAAAAGTTGAAACGCCAACAAAATATTCAGTTAGATTATGTAAGTATTTGCACTCCAAATTATTTGCATGATTCACATATTCGTATGGCACTAAGAAGAAATGCAGATGCTATTTGTGAAAAACCTTTGGTACTAAACCCATGGAATGTTGATGCTTTAGAGGCTATAGAAAAAGAAACAGGAAGCAAAATAAATACAATTCTCCAATTACGATTGCATCCGAGTATTATTGCCTTAAAGGAAAAAGTAGAAACGGAAAATAAAAATGGGAAGTACGATGTGGATTTGACTTATATAACATCGAGAGGAAATTGGTATGACGTTTCGTGGAAAGGGGATGAAAGTAAATCAGGAGGCATAGCAACGAATATTGGAGTTCACTTTTATGATATGCTTTCTTGGGTGTTCGGTGAGGTTCATGAGAATGTTGTGCATGTTAGAGAAAAGGATAAAGCAGCGGGGTATTTAGAGTTTTCAAAAGCAAGAGTGCGTTGGTTTTTGTCTATAAATGAGAAATCTTTGCCTAAGGAAATAAGAGAAAAAGGGCAAAGAACTTATCGTTCGATAACCGTAGATAATGAAGAAATTGAGTTTAGTGGAGGTTTTACTGAATTGCACACAGAAAGTTATAAAGAAATACTAAGAGGAAGCGGTTTTGGTTTGTTAGATGCTAAGCAATCTATTGAAATAGTTCATGATATTAGAAATAAAGAATTAGTAAAGTTGGGAGAAAAACACCATTTAATAAAATGAAAATAGCGGTTATAGGTACTGGATATGTGGGCTTGGTAACTGGGGTTTGTTTTTCAGAAATGGGGAATGAAGTTGTTTGCGTAGATATTGACAAGAAGAAAATAGAAGGGTTAAGTAAAGGAATAGTTCCTATTTATGAACCAGGATTGAAAGAGTTAATAGACAATAATTTGTCAAAAAATCTTTTTTTTTCGATAGATATTCAGAAAGCAATTCAGGAAGCGTCGATTATTTTTATAGCGGTAGGAACACCAATGAAAGAAGACGGAAGAGCTGACCTTTCAAGTGTTTTTGAGGTTGCCAAGGTTATAGGAAAGACAATTGGAAAGCGTAAGATTATCGTTTCGAAATCTACCGTGCCAGTAGGAACAACAATCAAGATAAAAGAAATTATTAAGAGCGAATTAGAAGAGAGAAGTGAAAATATAGATTTTCATGTAGTTTCAAACCCAGAGTTTTTGAAAGAAGGAGCAGCTATCAATGATTTTATGAAACCAGATAGGGTTGTTATTGGAGCAGAAAATCAAGAGGTCTTTTCAAAGATGAAGCAATTATATAGCCCTTTCTTTAGAACTCATGACCGTTTTATAACTATGGATATAGCTTCTGCGGAAATGACAAAATATGCTGCAAATGCAATGCTGGCTACAAAAATTTCATTTATAAACGAAATGGCTAATATTTGCGAGCGAGTTGGTGCAGACATTAATAATGTACGTGTAGGTATTGGGTCAGATAAAAGAATAGGATATGATTTTATTTATCCAGGAATAGGGTATGGAGGTACTTGTTTTCCAAAAGATATTTCTGCTCTTATTCATTTAGGGAGAGAGAATGGATATATTCCAGAGCTAATATCTTCTGTAGATAAGGTTAATAAAGCTCAGAAGAGGCTTTTTCTGAACAAGGTCTTAAAAAAGTTTGGAGAAGATTTGTCAGGGATAACTTTTGCTATTTGGGGATTAGCTTTTAAACCAGAAACAGATGATATGAGAGAAGCTCCATCTGTTTATGTAGTTGAAGAATTGATCAAAAGAGGGGGGAGAGTAAAAGTATATGATCCCAAAGCTATAGAACAGGCAAAAAACAAATATTTTGCAACTCTAGATGTTTTTTATGGGGTGGATAAATATGAAGTATTGGAAAAAGCAGATGCCCTGCTATTATTAACAGAATGGAAGGAATTCCGTTCTCCAGACTTTGAGAAAATGAAGCAATTAATGAATAATAATACTATCTTTGACGCGAGAAATCAATATGATGTCAATAATTTACATAATAAAAATATAGAGTATTATTCAATAGGAAAATAAAAAAATGATATTAAGAAAAATAAATGTTTTATTAGCTTTTGTGTTATTCAGTTTATGTATTAACTTGATTGAAGCTCAAAATATTCAAGGAGATTTAAGCCAGATTAAAGTTGATCAGCTGTCAAATAAGCAATTAATAAACTATAAAGAAAAAATTGAAAAAGAAGGCTATACGTTAGAACAAGCGATAACAATTGCTAAAACTAAAGGAATGCCTGAATTAGAAGCTCAAAAATTAAAGACTAGAATTAATAACTTAGGAGTTGATAGTTCAAAGAAGGAGAGAGAGAGTAATAAAAAAAAGAATTCAGATGTTGATGAGGAGGATTTGCATTTTGGATTAATGGGAGGAGAAAAAGAAGAAAAGAAAGAGAAACTTTTTGGATATGACTTTTTTAATAATCCTAATATCTCATTTACGCCAAATTTAAATATAGCAACTCCTGAGAGTTATATTATTGGACCAGGAGATGTCATTTCGATTGATTTATGGGGCGCCGCTGAAGCTAATTATGAAAGTAAGGTAAGTAAACAAGGGGCTATAAGTATAGAAGGAGTTGGTTATATTTACTTAGCAGGTTTACCGATTAAAGCTGCTAAAACTAAGGTGAAAAATTATTTAAAAAGAATTTATTCAGGGTTAGGAGCTTCATCTAGTAGTTACAATAAAGTGAATATATCGGTATCTATTAAAGAAATAAGAAATGTACAAGTTAGTATTGTTGGAGAGGTAAAAGTTCCAGGGTCGTATTCATTAAGCGCTTTTTCAACAGTTCTAAATTCATTATATGCGGCTGGAGGTCCTACTAAAAGCGGAACTCTTAGAAATATTAAACTTTTTAGAGAGGGTAAAAATATAGCTAGTTTTGATTTTTATAATTATATAATTAATGGAGAATCAATTGGGAATATAACAGTCCAAGATCAAGATGTTATTATAGTTAGTCCTTATGATAATCTTGTAACAATTGAAGGAGCAGTGAAGAGACCAGGTCTGTATGAAATTAAAGGAACTGAAAAAGTTTCAGATTTATTAATGTATTGTGGTGGTTTTGCTTCAAATGCTTACAAGGATAATATCGTTGTAGAAAGAGTAAATGGCAAGCAAAAAGAGATAGTAGAGATACCATCAAGAAAAATATCTACCGAAAGTTTAAAAGATGGAGACTTTATAAGAATTAATGAAATTATAGATGAGTTCTCGAATAGAATAGTTATAGCGGGTGCTGTATTTCAGCCAGGTAACTATGAATATAAACAGGATTTATCTTTAGACGTTTTATTAAAGAAAGCAGAAGGGGTAACAAGAGATGCTTTTTTAGATAGGGGGATTATAGTGAGGACGTATGATGAAGCGAATAAAGAAACTATTTCTTTTTCATTGAGAGATAAAAATGAAGATTTATTTTTAAAAGAAAACGATAGTATTTATGTTTTCAAAAAAGGAGAATTAAAAGAAAAAGAATTTATAACAATCAATGGAGCCGTAAATAAAGCGAATAAATTCGATTTTATGAAGGGAATGCAAATAGAAGATTTGATAGTTCTTGCGGGAGGGTTAAAAGATGGAGCAGATTCAAATGTTATTGATGTTTCTAGAAGATTAAAAGATGGCAGTTTTGAAACCATAAGCGAGAATTTTAATCTTAAAGCGAATAATAATTTAGAAGGAAGTGCTAGTAATAATTTTGTATTAAAACCTTTTGATATTGTTACTGTTCGTTATTTAAAAGGATATACAAAACAGAAAACAGTTTTTATTAAAGGAGAGATTAACTTTGAAGGTGAATATTCTTTAAGAGGAAAAAATGAAAAGATCTCAGATTTGATAAAACAAGCAGGAGGGCTTACTAAATATGCTTATATTGAAGGAGCATTTTTAACTAGAAAAAATAATACGTTAGAAGACAAAAAGCAAGCAAAGGTAATTTCTGATTTTGCAAAAAAAGATACTTTAAGCGTTATTCAAAATGATGTAAAAAAGGTATTTAAAATAGGTATAGATTTGAAAAAAATATTAGAAAAAGGAAGTCAGAATTCTAAGTTTGATTTAATATTGGAGGAAGGAGATGAGCTTTTTATACCTTCGGAAAGACAAACAGTAAAGGTAGAGGGAGAAGTTTTGTCTCCATCATTAGTTCGGTATGAAAAAGGAAGGTCTTTTGAACATTATATAGAAAATTCAGGAGGTTTTTCTCCAAAAGCTAAGAAAAGTAGAGCATATGTGATTTATCCTAACGGAGATATAAAAACGACGAAAAGCTTTCTTTTTTTTAAATCATATCCTGATATAAAACCGGGTTCCGTAATTTTAATTCCAAAAAAAACTGAAAGCACTAGAAAAATAACGCCACAAGAAGTTATAGGGATCACTACTGGTTTGGCGACTTTAGGAGTGTTAGTTAAGAGTTTAACAGATAAGTAGTAGGCAATGAGTAATGTAAGTTCGAGTGGGACGGAGTCTGAAATAGATTTATTAGAATTATATAAAATAATTAGAAGAGGTAAAAAAACAGTTATTCGATTTATTGTTTGTTTTGGATTAGTAGGTTTGTTTGTCGCAGTTTTTTCAGAGAAAGAATATATAGCTTCAACTATTGTTGTTCCTCAAAGTGCGAATAATAAAGTTGGAGGTAATTTAGGTGGATTAGCAGCTATTGCTGGAATCAACTTAGGAGGGGCGAATACGGCTAGTAACATTTCTCCTAATTTATATCCTAAAATTGTAAGGAGTGTTCCTTTTCAAAAGGAGGTGTTAAATACATTTTTGAAATTTTCTAATAAGGATGAAGAGATTACTTACAAGGATTACTATCAGAAATATAAAGGTATAGGGGTACTTTCTTTTATTAAAGAATATACCATAGGTCTTCCCAGTAAGCTATCAAGTCTATTTAAAAAAGAAGGGGTAATAGATCCTAAATCTATCAAAGATACTATTTATAGAGTATCAATAGAGGAAAATGATCTTTCTAAACAATTAGAAGAACAGTTAAGCTTGGTAGTTAATAGTAAAGATGGTTTTATAGAAATTTCCTTTTCAATGCCAGAGGCGCTACCTGCTGCACAAATGGCTAAAAAAGTACAAGAGTTATTACAAAGAGCAATAATTGATTTTAAAACAGAAAAGGTACAAGATGAATTTAATTTTATAAAAGAGAGGTATAATGAGCTGAAGAATAATTTTGAAGTAAAACAAACTGTTTTGGCTAATTTTAGAGATAGAAATAGAAACTTAATGACATCACGCTCTCAATCGCATTTAGAAAGACTCCAGTCAGAATATAACCTTGCTTATAGTGTGTATTCTGAAGTAGCCAAGCAGTTAGAAATGCAAAGAATAAAGTTAAAGGAAAATACACCCGTTTTTACAGTAATACAACCAGTGAGTGTACCTGTTATGAAGTCGAAACCTAGACGAATAATAATTTTGGCTGTTTGGTTGCTTTTAGGAGTTATTATTGGAGGTGCAACAGTCTTAGCTAAAGATTGGTTTAAAAAGCTGGATAAAAGAATGTAGAGTTAATCAAGTGGTAGTACTATTGCATACCGAATTTTAATAAAAAAATGAAGAAAGGTAATGTTGTACTTTTATTTGTAAAAATTGAATATTATCAAATAGGAAATAGATGTTAGATTTAAATAATAAATCAGTATTAATAACAGGAGGAACAGGGTCATTTGGAAAAATGTTTACCAAACTTATTTTGGAGCGTTATCCTAATGTGAAAAAATTAGTTGTTTTTTCAAGAGATGAACAAAAGCATTTTCAAATGGCTCAAGAGTTTCCAGAAAAAGAATACCCGCAATTAAGATATTTTATAGGAGATGTTAGGGATAAAGCTCGTTTAATTAGAGCATTTAAAGGAATAGATGTTGTAATTCATGCAGCAGCGATGAAGCATGTTCATTTAGCGGAATATAACCCAATGGAATGCGTAAAAACAAACATCAATGGAGCGGAAAATGTTATTGATGCAGCTTTAGAATGCGAAGTGAAGAGTGTTGTAGCCCTATCGACAGATAAAGCTGCTGCACCAATAAATTTATATGGGGCTACTAAGTTAGCATCGGATAAGTTGTTTATAGCAGCAAATAATATAAAAGGTAATAAAGACATTAAGTTTTCTGTTGTTAGGTATGGAAACGTTATGGGGTCAAATGGTTCTGTTATGCCATTTTTCTTAAAGAAAAAGAAAAATAAAGAATCGTTTTTGCCTTTGACAGATCCAAAAATGACTAGATTTAATATTTCATTGAAAGATGGGTGTGAAATGGTATTTTATGCGATAGAAAAAGCATGGGGAGGAGAAATTTTTGTTCCGAAGATACCATCATACAGAGTGCCGGATGTTGCAACCGCAATAGCTCCAGAATTAGAGCATAAAATAATAGGTATTAGACCAGGAGAAAAGTTGCACGAAGAAATGATAACATCTTCAGATTCATATAATACGGTTGATATAGGGAAGTATTATGTGATTTTACCTCAACAGTCACCTTATTCACAATACTCAAAAGAGGAATATAAGAAAGAGTTTGAAGGAATAGATGTTCCCAAAGGTTTTTCATACGATTCTAGCACTAATTCAGATTGGGAAACGGTAGAGAGTTTACGCGAGTTAGTTGTGAAGCATGTAGATGAAGATTTTGTAGTATGATGAGATTATTTAAGAATGTACACGGAAAACAGTAGTTGGAACGGGATGATAGTTAAGTTATTACAGGTAAGCTAATTTCTTAGTTTAAGAAGGTAAGAGAGCTCAGAGTGGGTTAATAATTATATAGAAACTAAATACGAGATAGCTATCAATAATAGAACTTCAGAATAATGTTAACCTATTTTAGAGATGGATAAAAAACGAGATAGAAGGTAATTACAGCCGCCTAATTATTTTTACAAACTTTATTTGCTTTTTTGGTATAAATACCAGATACTTATTTACTAAATTTTAAAGAAACTAGAGAATTAATAAAAAGTAAATCAATTTTTTAGGAGAGCAAATGTTACGATATGTAATTAAGATAACAGGTTGTGTTAGAAGAACAAACAATGATTATTTTAACTAGAATAATAATAGAGGGGTGTTGTTTTTTAATGAGATAACCTATTCCATCGTTAAGTAATGGCTAAATGTTAATACGGCTCGATCTTTCTGACAATGGATTAGGAATTATTGTCGTAATTGAGAGAAAATCTTTTTTGGCTCTAGAACTATAGAAAAGCCAATTAGTATATAAAGAGCTCTTTTGTTATGAATGAAAGAAGAATTTGTAAATATGATTAAAGTTAATTTGATAATTTAAAAAACCTATCGAAATTGTTTATGGTAGTACAAGAAAGAAAAGAAGTTTTAAGTAGATTATTATATGTTGTAAGAAATATTAAAGCAGAGGAGAATTAGAGAAGTAAATATTAAGTATATTCTCTTGAATATGAAATAGGCTTATAATAATAACGGAGTATTAGAGAAAAAAAAATAGTTTGAAGGAACCTTTAAAGCTCCTGTGCCTATAGCAAATAAGAATTTTAAAGACCTAAGTAAAATATAATTATGAATTTAAATAAGAAAAAGGCTTTTGGAACGGTAGAGGAAAAAAAGTCTTACCTGTTCTAAAGCTTAATGAAAATATGTTTTTTCTAAAATTATTAAAAAATAAAGTTTTTTTCTACACATCTAGTCGCTATGCTACATATGGGCTCCAATTTTTAAATTCTTTACTAATAGCAAAGTATCTTGGTGTTTATTATTTAGGTGTTTGGGGATTTGTAATGTTGGTTTTACAGTATTTATTGAGAATGAATTTTGGAATATCCAATGCTACGAATGCGATTGCGTCAATACATAAATCTGACTTTAAGTATGTTTCTCAAGTTATAGGTGTTGGGGTAACGTTATTATGCATTCTTTCTTTTTTGATAAGTTTGTTTTTTTTAATAATATCCTTTTTATCCATTGATATAGGTTCTAAGTATTTATTTGGTAATTTTGTTCCGTACGTTGTAATGATTGCTATTTTAAACCATTTTAATCTTTTCTTTTCAAATGTTTTTAGAGTCTTTGGTAAGTTAGGAGCTATTGTTTTTAACCAAACAGCGCAACCTCTACTAATGTTCTTTGTCATTATGTTCTACAAAGAAGAGGAATTACTACTTATGTTAATTAAAATTTCACTTGTAGCATCATTGTTGTCCTTTTTGTTTTACTTGCTTACATCACCAGTTTCATTTAAACCTTTTGTGAGTTGGAAGTTGATTAAGGAAGTACAGGTTAAGGGGATCTATTTATTTATTTATAATGCTTGTTTTTATTTAATTATTATTACCACAAGAACTTTTGTGGGGAATTATTATTCCGTGAATGAATTTGGATACTTTACATTTGCTTTTACGTTAGCAAGTTCTGTGTTACTTTTATTTGAATCAATGTCATTTTTAATTTTTCCAAAACTATTGAATAGATTTTCAAAAGGAGAAAATCAAAAAACAATAGAATTGTTAAATTTTTTAAGAGGTTCTTATGTTACAATATCTCACCTTTCAATTCATCTAATTATATTATTTTATCCTTTGTTATTATTATATTTTCCAGTTTATAATTCTACGGTAAAAGTATTTTCAATAATTGCTTTAACAGCAGTAATCTATATAAACTCATTTGGTTATCAAGAATTATTAATAGCCAAAGAGAAGGAAAAAAAGATTAGTTTGGTAGCATTTTTGGCTTTAGTGTTAAATATATTCTTAAATTATATTTTTGTAATTATTTTGAAGTTAAATTATGAATATATCATCCTAGCAACAATGATAACTTATTGTATTTACATATTTGTTATTTGCTATTTAGGTAGAAAATTAATTCATAAAGAAAATAGCTTCAAATATACATTTTTAGATGTATTTCCATTAAAATGGATGCTTCCGTTTATATTGAGCTTTGTAATAACCATTTCTTATAATGAATTTAATTATTTGTACCTAGGGCCATTGATTCTTTTTTTAAGTTTAAATGCAAAAGGAATTATGCAAACATGGAAGCTAATAAAAAGTATTTTTAAGAATTCTAAAATTGTAGATGTATAGATTATGTTTAAGAGGTCTATTCTGTTAAGTATTTATTTATTTTTAGCCAGTATCTATTATTTGTTTACTGCTTCGGTTCGTTACGTGATTTTTGCTTTTTTATTGTTGCTAGTATTATACATTGGCCTTAGAATTCGAAATAAAAAAGTATTCTTAAAGATTCATAAAAAGTTTTTTTTGGGAATGAGTTGTATTTTTGGATATACGCTGGTTGTGCAGTTGATAAATGGCACGCTAACTCCTTTTACAATCTATTATTTGACAAGCCCTATATTGGGCTACTTTATATTTTCTAATCGTTTTAATACGAGGTATGTATCATTTCCTTTTTATATTTTTTGCTTTTATTTATTGACATATTTTATTCTTCATAAAAATCTGATTGGCGTATTAAACGGAACGGTTAGCGAAAATTATGTTTCCATTATTCTAATAATGAATATAGCAATAATATATGTTATCAAATATAAGCAAAAGGAAGTAATACCTATTTTACCAGCTTTATTGGCAGTTTTTTTTTCAATATTAGCTATCGGTAGGTCTGGGATTTTAACAACATTGTTAATCTTTTTGTTAGTTTTATGGTTAAGGATTAGATACCAAAAGCGCTTGGTTAAAATGAGGTTATTTATAACTTTTATAGTTCCAATTATAGCATTTGCAATCGCAAATTGGGATTCGATAAAAATAATATTTGAGAATATCGAAGTGTTTAGTAAATTTTCTAAGGATGGAGTATCTTCTCCATCAAGAGGGATTATACAAAGAGCCTATTTGTCAAATATAGATATAATAACTTTTTTCACTGGTTATAATTATGAAGATAATTATTGGTTCCAACATTATGGTTTGAATCCGCACAACTCATATATAAGATTGCATTACTTTTCTGGTTTGGCATTTTTTGTTATTATACCTATAGTTATTACAAGTTTGATAAAATTGATTAGAGAAGAGATATTTTTAAGTGGTATCTTCTTTTCAATACTTGTAAGAAGTTATACAGATAGTGTTTTATTTTTAACGTTATTTGATTTTGTCCCTGTTTTGTTTATTATGGTTGCCTTGTTATCTAATAATAACATAGAAAAGAATAGTCTAAATGATAAAGAGCGTTTATATGAGAAGTGAAAATGAGATTCTGAAAGAGATAAAAATAAAAGAAAAGAGTCTTAATCTATATTCTTTTAAAATTTTGGGAGTAGCTGTTTGGAGGCTTGTAAGATTCCCTGTTCGAGTTAACAAAATAAATAAAGAAATAGGATTTACTAATAGAACAACAAAAGTAAGAATACCTTTTAGAGAAGTTCTTTTCAACTATGTCACATCGTTTTTTCAATTTATCGGCATAATTTTAAGAAGAAAAAAATACAAATACTTGGTACTTGCATTTCCTAGATTAAGTCAGCAAGATGAGGGCTATTTTGATAAGTTTACTGACCCACTAATAGCGCAGTCAAATCTTAAAAGCAATACACTAGTATTACAAAGAAACCTAAGTGGGAAGCAATTCAGTCCTAGATATAATGAAGATGCGGATTATAAAATTTCTGATTTTATTGATTACACATCAAAATTAATTGGGGTACTAATAGCTCCTGTTATATATATAATTTATGGTAAAAAGATACATAAACTTGTTAAAGATGCTTCTATGTATTTTTCTTTATCTAAAAAGATTAGGTCAATTATTTCCTACAAGATAGGAGAGTTTTTAATACATTATTTTTTTTCTAGTTTAATATTAAAAGCTATAGGTGCGAGGCAAATATTTGTGGTAGATAGAATTGTTTTTTTACCATTTATTAGGGCAGCAAAGGTCAAAAACATAGAAGTTTTGGAATTACAACATGGTATTACACATTCTGAAACGGTATTGTACACAGGAGATTATCAACCAGAAATCGACCCAGATATTTTTTTGAATTTCGGAGTTAAATGGATTGGAGAACAATTTTCGATACCTATAAAAAAGCAAGTTAATATTGGTTGGGCATATAATAGTTGGTTATTGGTGAAGGCTGATATAGAAGTAAATCAGAAAACGGTATTGATGGTTTCTTCTCCAGCAATTACGGATAAAATATTGAAGACTACGTTGGAGTTAGCTGAGCAATATAGTACATATAGTTTCAGTATTCGCCTACATCCGCAAGAAGCGCTCAGCTCAGCTCAGCAAAAGCAGCTACATAATAGAAAGAATATAGTTCTAGATAATAAAAACATTGACTCATTGATCTCTGTATTAAAGCATGAGGTTATAATAGGAGAAAACTCTTCAGTAGTATATGAAGCATTAAGTTTAGGGAAAAAGATAGGTAAAATTATGTTTAATGGATTAGATTCTAAAAAGAAATTAGATTCTAAATTTGAAGGGCTTAAATATTTATATGGAATAAAAGATTTTTCTTTTTTTGTATCAAATGCATCTAAAAAAAATATTAGTTCTTCAGGAATATATGATACCTTTGACAAGAAAAAATTTAACAAACTTTTGAAATAAAATATGATAAAAGTATTGGTAACCTGTGTAGGTTCTGGAGTTGGGCAATCTGTTATAGATTCTTTAAATTTAAAAAGAGATTATAAAATAATTGGTTGTGATGGTAATAGAAACGTTTATGCTCATAGTTTTTGTGATAAATTTTACCAAGTAAGAAGTTTGTACGCAGATGGTTATATAGGAGAAATTATAGCAATCTGTAAAGAAAACAATGTAGATATCATAATACCTGGTCATGATCATGAATTAACATTATTTGCAAATAATTTAAAAGAGTTTGATAGTAATAATATAGAAGTATTAGTTTCTGAACCTTCTATTACAGAAATTAGTAGAGATAAGAAAGATTGGTACACTTATTTTGCTTCAAAAGGGTGCAAAATTGTACCAACATTTTCTGTAAAAGAGTTTAATTTAAATATAGATACAAGTATTTTCCCTGCGATAGTGAAGCCTAGTGGAGGGTCTGCTTCTCAGGGTATAACTATTGTAAATAGTATTGAGGATTTACATTTTTTAAAAGAAGAAGATATAATACAACCGTATTTATTTCCAGAAAAAGAAGATCCTAACTATTTATCGATAAAAAAAGCTGTTGAAAGTGGTTCTTTTGTTCAAAAATCTGAGATTTCTATTCAAATTTTATTTAATAAAGACTCTAAGCATACAGCTACTTTTATTTCTAAGAATACATTAAAAAATGGTGTCCCTATTTTTATTGAACCAATAAATCCAAAGAAATTTGAGCATTTGGATGAGATTTTGAAATTTGTCCCGCTTTTAGAAGATAAAAAGGTAAAAGGTCCAGTAAACATACAGGGAAGAATTACTCCGAAAGGCCTTTTCTTTTTTGAAATGAACATGAGGTTTACTGGAATTACAGGTAATAGAGCATTATTAGGGTTTAACGAAGTAGATTATTTAGTAAGAAATTTTTTAGACAAGCCAGCATTTATTGATGGGTATGCTATTAACAAAGTAGGAGTAAGACAAGTAGCCTGTACTACGATACCAGTGGTAGAGAGCAAAAAAAGAAAAAAAATTGCAACAGTTTTAGGGGCAGGAAGTTCTGTGGGTAAACATTTTGTTAAATCATTAGATCTTAATGAGTATTCTAAAATTTATCTTATTAGCAGAGTTACATCTATGGCTAAATATAGGGAGATGTTTCAAGGTTCATTTTTTGAGATAGTAGCAGATAATGATAATAAATTAACGACATGTTTTACTCAGAGTGATATTTTAATAAATTTTGTTAGTGCTCTTGCTTTTGAAGAGGATGAATTAAAGTTTGATGCAGTAAGGTATATTTATAAAATGATTCCTAAAATAGCCAAAGCAAAAATTCCTAAAATAATTAATATATCATCACAGTCAGTTTATGATCAAGAATTAAATGTATCCAAAACAGAAGAATCCAATATTGTAATTAAAACAAGTTATGCTTTTCAAAAAATTATAATAGAAGATTTTTTCACATCTATAAATGAATATAGCGTTCAAACAAAAATAATACACCTTCGCTTTCCTAGGATACTGAATACAAATGAGATGAATCAGTTGGGTTTTTTTGGGAAAATAGTACATAACTATATTACAGGTCAAGAAATAGTGATAGCGAATCCTAATAATAATACAAATTTGATAGATATTGAGGACGTATCTGAAGCTGTGAAATATCTGATAAGTAAAGATTTAGATAATAGTGTTCTTAATGTTAGTGGAGAAAATGTAAGTATGAGAGAATATTGTGAGGAAGTAAAAAGGCAATTACCCAATAAGAATGACACCATCGCTTATGGAGAAGATGAAACTATTAGATCTAGCTCCATGATTAATGGAGATAGGTTATTAAACTTAGGGTGGAAACCAAGAAAATCGTTAAAAAATATAGTTACAGCTATTATTAAAAATAATAATTAATGAGAAAGTTACTTTGGAATTTTTTATCAAAGATATATCCCTTATTTTTAAGGAAAAGGTATAGAATGAATATAGGTAAAAATGTTATTATATCTTATAAAGCAAGGTTAGATAAAAGTATAAATCCTAGTGGCATTTATATAGGAGATAACACATGGATATTGGCAAATAGTTTAATATTAGCACATGACCATTTAAGATCGCTAAAACTAGATACTCACATTGGAAGCAATTGCCTTATAGGAGTCGATTCTATAATTATGCCAGGGATCACGATAGGTAATCATGTTGTTGTCGGAGCGGGAGCAATTGTTACAAAGAATATAAAAAGCAATTGCATTGTCGCTGGGAATCCAGCAAAAGTAATCAAGGAAGGAGTTAAGTTAAATGACAAAGGACAGTTAATAAATGAAATTATATAGTTGTTTTTTTAAGAGGATTATAGATGTACTTTTATCTCTTATAGGATTGATAGTTTTATTCCCAGTGTTGTTAGTAGTCATTGTTTTACTAAAAATAAACCAAGGAGGGGTATTTTTTTTACAAAAGAGACCTGGCAAAAATGATGAGATATTTGAAATAATAAAACTTAAAACAATGACGGATGAGCGAGATTCTAAAGGAGTGTTACTCCCAGATGAAAAAAGAATTACAAGAATAGGTCAGTTTGTTAGGTCAAATTCTTTAGATGAGATTCCTCAATTGATAAATGTTTTAAAAGGAGATATGTCTTTAATTGGACCAAGACCATTGCTAGTTAAATATTTAGAAAGATATACCCCAGAACAAAAAAGAAGACATAATGTAAAACCTGGTGTTACAGGTTGGGCACAGGTAAATGGTAGAAATGAGATATCTTGGGAACGTAAGTTCGAGTTAGACACATGGTATGTGGACAATGTAAATTTTCTTATAGACTTAAAAATATTGATTTTAACAATAAAAAAGGTTTTAGATAGAAAGGGAATAAGCTCAAAGACTAATGCTACTATGGAGACATTTATGGGAAAAAATAATAAATAATTTTAAAAAGCAAAAATGGATAAAATTTGGTTATCCTCACCTCATATGGGAGGTGGTGAGCAAAAATATATAAAAGAAGCCTTTGATACGAATTGGGTGGCTCCGCTTGGACCAAATGTAAATGGTTTTGAGGACGATTTAGAAAAATACCTTGAAAGAGAAGTTCAGGTATCTTGTTTGGTATCTGGAACATCAGCCATTCATTTGGCGCTTATTTTACTAGGTGTTGGTTTAGGAGATGAAGTTATTTGCCAAAGCATGACATTTTCTGCATCAGCAAACCCTATAAGATATCAAGGGGCAAATCCTATTTTTATAGATAGCGAAAAAGATACTTGGAATATGTGTCCTATAGTCTTGGAAAAGGCTATTCAAGATAGAATTAGTAAGGGAAAAAAGCCGAAAGCAATAATTGTAGTCCATTTATATGGAATGCCAGCGAAGATGCAGGAGATAGTAAGAATATCAAAGGAATATGAAATACCTTTGATAGAAGATGCAGCAGAGGCATTAGGAGCTACTTATAAAGGACAGAAATGTGGAACTTTTGGTGATTTTGGTATCTTGTCTTTTAACGGAAATAAAATTATTACTACTTCAGGAGGGGGAGCTTTAGTTTGTAAAAGAAAAGGAGATAAGCAAAAAGCTATTTTTCTAGCAACTCAAGCTAGAGACGAAGCGCCTCATTATCAGCATTCAAAAGTGGGGTATAATTATCGAATGAGCAACATTACTGCTGGTATTGGACGTGGACAAATGGAGGTATTAGATAATCATGTCCATAATAGGAGAGCTAATCATGAATTTTATAGATCCCTATTTAAGAATGTTGATGGAATAACTGTTTTTGATGAGCCAACTCAAGGTTATTTTTCAAACCATTGGCTTAGCGCTATTGTGATAGATAGTATCAAAACAGGGTTTACAAGGGAGGATCTACGTTTAAGCTTATTAGAAGATAGTATAGAGTCTCGTCCTTTATGGAAGCCTATGCATTTACAACCTGTATTTAAAGATTATAATTATTATGGGGAGGATGTTGCAGAAAAATTATTTGAGAATGGTTTATGCTTACCTTCGGGATCTAATTTGACGGATGCTGATAGAGTTAGGATAAGGGAGTCAATATATAAATTGATAAAAAAATAAGGATAAAGGTATAATAAGGGGTAGTATATAAAGGCTGATATTTTTAACGATGCTTTGTAAAACATAACAATACTAAATTATGAAAGGAATAATATTAGCAGGAGGATCTGGAACTAGATTGTATCCAATAACAAAAGGAGTTTCTAAACAATTACTCCCTGTGTATGACAAGCCTATGATATATTATCCGCTATCAGTATTAATGTTGGCGGGTATTAAAGATATTTTAATCATATCAACTCCAGAAGATTTACCTAATTTTAAAAAGCTTTTAGGAACTGGAGAGGAGTTAGGAGTTCATTTGTTTTATAAAGAACAACCTTCACCAGATGGATTGGCACAGGCCTTTATTATAGGAAAAGAATTTATAGGAAAGGATGATGTGTGCCTAATTTTGGGAGATAATATTTTTTATGGGCACGGACTTACTAAGATGTTACAAAAGGCTAAAGAAAATGTAGAAGTAGAGGATAAGGCGACAGTCTTTGGATACTACGTAAATGATCCTGAACGTTATGGAGTGGCGGAATTTGATGAATCGGGAAATGTAATTTCTATTGAGGAAAAGCCTAAAGAACCCAAATCGAGTTATGCTGTTGTGGGGTTGTATTTTTATCCTAATAGTGTAATCAATATCGCAGAGAATGTGACCCCTTCTGATAGAGGTGAGCTGGAAATAACAACGGTTAATCAAGAATATTTAAAAAGAAATTCATTAAAAGTAGAGTTAATGGGAAGAGGATATGCTTGGTTGGATACAGGAACGCACGATTCTTTAATGGAAGCAGGTCAGTTTATTGAAACCATAGAGAAAAGACAAGGTTTAAAAGTTGCTTGTTTAGAGGAGGTTGCTTATTATATGGGGTATATAGATAAAGAACAGTTAGTTAAATTAGCGAAGCCGTTGATGAAAAATGCATATGGACAGTATTTACTGAATTTGGCGAAAAAATAAAATATGAAGTTTACCAAAACAAAAATACCAGAGGTAGTTATCATAGAACCTACTGTTTTTGGAGATGATAGAGGATACTTTTTAGAATCGTTTAATCTTGAAAAATTTAAGGAACATATTGGAGATATTACCTTTGTTCAAGACAATGAATCTAAATCTTCAAGAGGAGTTCTAAGGGGGCTACACTTCCAGAAGCCACCTTATGAACAAGCAAAATTAGTAAGGTGTATTGAAGGAGCTGTTTTAGATGTAGCTGTTGATATAAGGAAAGGATCTGATACTTACGGAGAGCATGTAGCAGTGGAGTTATCTGGAAATAATAAAAAGCAATTATTTATTCCTAGGGGATTTGCGCATGGTTTTGTTGTGTTGAGTGAAAGTGCAACCTTTGCCTATAAAGTAGATAATAAATACGTTCCAAGCCATGAATCAGGAATTAATTGGAATGATGAAGATTTACTCATTGATTGGCAAGTAAAAGAGGAAGAGGTGATTTTATCAAAGAAAGATAAAGATTTAGTGGATTTTAAGGCAATATAATATTCAACATGAAAAATGTATTAATAACAGGAGGAGCGGGATTTATAGGATCGCATGTAGTAAGGTTATTTGTGAATACGTATCCAAATTATAATATAGTAAATTTGGATGCATTAACTTATGCCGGAAACCTAGAAAACTTAAGAGATATAGAAGAAAAGAGCAATTATACCTTTGTAAGAGGAGATATTTGTGATTATAAATTGATAGGAAATCTTTTTGCTGAACATGGTATTGATTCAGTGATTCATTTAGCAGCAGAATCACATGTAGATAGATCAATAAAAGACCCTTTTTCATTTGCAAGAACAAACGTTTTAGGTACAATTAGTTTATTACAAGCGGCTAAAGAATATTGGAAAGATGATTTCAAAAATAAGTTGTTTTATCATGTATCTACAGATGAAGTTTACGGATCATTAGGCGCTGAAGGTTATTTTTTAGAAACTACAGCGTATGACCCCCATTCTCCATATTCTGCATCAAAAGCATCTTCTGATCATTTCGTAAGAGCATTTAGTGATACATATAAGTTGCCTATTGTAATTTCAAATTGTTCTAACAATTATGGAGCGTACCAGTTTCCTGAAAAACTGATACCGTTGTTTATTAATAATATATGTAATAATAAACCTCTTCCGGTGTATGGAAAGGGAGAAAATGTAAGAGATTGGTTATATGTTAAGGACCATGCGAGGGCTATTGATGTCATTTTTCACAAAGGGAAACATGGAGAAACGTATAATATAGGAGGGTTTAACGAGTGGAAAAATATTGATTTGATAAAAGTAATTATAAAAACAGTAGATAAATTATTAGGTAGAGAGGAAGGAACTTCCGAAAAGCTTATTACTTACGTAACAGATAGAGCGGGACACGACTTAAGGTATGCTATTGACTCTACAAAGTTGAAAGAAGAGTTAGGATGGGAACCCTCTTTGCAATTTGAGGAAGGAATAGAGAAAACAGTAAAATGGTACCTTGAAAATAGTGAATGGTTAGAAAATGTGACTAGTGGAAATTATCAAAAGTACTATCAAGAAATGTATGAATAAATAAGATGTAGAATTATCTATTCAAAAAAGAGGTGCCATTTTTTATATAGTACCTCTTTTTTGTTTTTTAAATAATAGATAAATTTATCTAAAACTAAAGGCAATACCTGCGTTTAAAGTATTGTATTCTTGAAGTGTATAATCTGCGAAGATTTTAAAGAAGCCTAAGCTTAATCGTGTTCCGATAGTACCTCTAAAGCTATTCGCATTAAATTTTTGACGAATTGGATCCTTAGCTACTTCTACCTGAGTACCTCCTCCATTGATATTATAGGTCAAATCATAGGTTCCATTAATATTTATATTCGCATTTCCCGCTCCATATCCAATGCCTCCATATATATTAATTATAGGAAAGTTGAGAGAGGCAATTGCTTGAATAGTATAAGAATTAATTTTAAAACTAGCGTTTCCGTTTGAGATGACGATATTGTCTGTTGAATTATCATCCATAATACGATGGTCGATAGACATGTTAGTATATGCTCCTAATAAAGAAACATGCAGAGGTAATTTGTTTAAAGGACCGAACCAATCGGTAATTTCTTTTTTGAGTCCTAATCCAACTAATTGCCCTTTTGTTTCATTGCTGCCTATTTTAGGAATCAATCGTAACATTGCTTCAAACTTATAAGGTAGTCCTAAATTTATTTGAACAGCAGGAGAAGGAATAGCATTTATTGGAAGGTCTTCTTTTATACCTCCGGGAAGTTTAAAGGTGGCAGTTACGTCTTGTCCATCTATATTGGTATTGATAGTCATAGGACTTTGTAAGTTTTGAGAACCGGCTATGGTAGCTGCGGTAAGCGAGGTAGAGGTTGTTTTAGTTAGTCCAAGAGCTGCAATGTTAAAAGTTTCATCTGCTTTAGGAACATACGAGATATTTGCTCCTATGGAAATATCGAAACCAAATTTTTTATGAACTTTGGCTGTATGGTACCACCCTCCATTCATAGAATGGACTAAACCTTTCATAGCGGGACTTATATAAGCACCAGTTAGTTTACTAGCATCTTCAGCTGCGAATAAAATAGATTCTAGTCCACCATTTTGAGAATAAGAACTTATTGAAATAGAAATAAAGAGAACTAAAAGAGCAATGTTTTTTTTCATAATTTTAATTTTTTTGATTGAGTTGGCTAAAGTAAAAAAAAGCCTTAACAAACATAAAATAGTTAAGGCTTTTATTTAGTATTAAAGAAAAGGATTACGCATCAATATTGGCATATTTGGCATTCTTTTCTATGAAGTCTCTACGGGGAGGTACTTCATCTCCCATTAACATAGAAAACACCCTATCAGCTTCTGTCATGTTATCAATAGTAACTTGTCGTAATGTTCTAAATTCAGGATTCATCGTAGTATCCCATAATTGTTCAGCATTCATTTCTCCAAGACCTTTGTAACGTTGAATATTTACAGAGCCTCCCATTTTTTGAGCGATTAAATCGCGTTGGTTGTCATCCCATGCATATTCTTTTTTCTGTCCTTTTTTAACCAAATATAGAGGAGGAGTTGCAATGTAAATATAACCTTGCTCTACCATTTCTTTCATGTACCTAAAGAAAAAGGTTAAGATTAAGGTAGCAATGTGAGATCCATCTACGTCGGCATCACACATGATGACTACTTTATGGTAACGTAATTTTGATAAATTTAATGCTCTAGGATCTTCTTCTGTTCCAATAGAAACTCCTAATGCAGTAAACATGTTTTTAATTTCCTCGTTTTCAAAAACCTTATGTTGCATGGCTTTTTCAACATTTAATATTTTACCACGCAATGGCAAAATAGCTTGGAAGTTACGGTCTCTACCTTGTTTTGCAGTACCACCTGCCGAGTCTCCCTCGACTAAGAAAATTTCACATGAAGCAGGATCTGTTTCAGAGCAGTCAGAAAGTTTACCAGGTAAGCCACCAATGCTCATTACGGTTTTACGTTGTACCATTTCACGAGCTTTTCGAGCGGCGTGTCTCGCTTGCGCAGCTAAAATAACTTTTTGAACGATTGTTTTAGCATCGTCAGGGTTTTCTTCCAGATAATCTGTTAGCATTTCAGAAACTGCTTGTGATACCGCAGAAGTAACTTCTCTATTTCCTAATTTAGTTTTAGTTTGGCCTTCAAATTGAGGTTCTCCAACCTTTACAGAAATAATAGCAGTCAACCCCTCTCTAAAATCATCACCAGCAATTTCAAACTTTACATTTTTTAGGAGCCCTGAGTTTTCAGCATATTTTTTTAAAGTACCTGTTAATCCTCTACGAAAACCAGATAAATGTGTTCCTCCTTCATGCGTATTAATATTGTTTACATAAGAATGTAAGTTTTCAGAATAAGAAGTGTTATAAACCATGGCAACTTCAACAGGAATTCCATTTTTTTCACCTTCCATAGAAATAACACCAGCAGTTAATTGCTCACGAGTATTGTCTAGATACTTTACAAATTCAGGAAGTCCTTCGGTACTATGGAAAGTTTCCATAATATCATTGCCTTCATCATCTTTATTGCGTTTATCAGTTAACGTAATAGTAATTCCTTTATTTAGGTAGGCTAATTCGCGTAAGCGGGTAGCTAAAGTATCATAATTATACTCTGTTGTTTGCTGAAAGATAGACTTATCTGGTAAAAAGGTAACAATGGTTCCTGTAAAGTCAGTCTCTCCAATAGTTTTAACAGGATATAGTGTTTTACCTCTTTCGTATTCTTGTTGCCAAATCTTTCCTTCTTTATGTACTGTTGCTGTTAAATGGTCAGATAAAGCATTTACACATGAAACACCAACACCATGCAACCCACCTGAAACTTTATAAGAATCTTTATCAAATTTACCACCGGCACCAATTTTGGTCATAACGACCTCTAAGGCAGAAACTCCTTCTTTTTTATGAATACCAACAGGAATTCCACGTCCGTTATCTTTGGTGGTTATAGAATTGTTTTCATTGATAATTACATCTATATGATCACAATGCCCTGCTAACGCTTCGTCAATAGAGTTGTCAACGACTTCATATACCAAATGGTGTAAACCACGAACACCAACATCTCCAATATACATTGAAGGACGCATTCTTACATGCTCCATTCCTTCTAGTGCTTGAATACTATCAGCAGAATAATTATGTTTTTTTTCTTCGCTCATTTTGTTGAGTTTTATTTTTGTTTTTGTTATCTAAGAAAATAACTGCTTAATACAATTGTTTTCGTGCATATACAAAAATACAATTTATAAGTCTAATAATAAAGTTTTTAGGTTTTTTATAGGTGTTTTTGGTAATATGATTTAAAGTTGCTTAAACGTCTTAAAAAGGGCTTTTAAGAGGTTTTTTTCTTTTTATTTTTCTTTCTTTTTTTAGGGAAATTATAATAAGCTCTTAAAACACAGATTTCGGATTCAGTTAAAAAATATAAAATGTTGTTTTTTAAGTTTTTTAACTAAAAAAATATAAAAATTAACATAATATAATGCGTTTTTTGTATGTTTGAGGTGATTATTAACTAAAATAAATTTTTTTAAAATGAAAACCCTTCAAACTTTAATGAAGACTTTAGTAGTTTCGTTACTACTAGTAGGATGTAATAATTCGGATGAATTAACAGTACCGGATCAAAAACTAGAAACAAATTCAATTAATAAAAAGGAGGTAACTCTTGATTTTATTGATTTGATGAAAGATGTAGCTTTTAAAGATATGACGTTAGGATTGCTAAAAGAGCAAAAACCGAGTGTAGTCATGTCTAAGATCTTAGAAGAGGGAGCTAAGACAGGAGCTGTTCGCCAAAAGGCTTATAATAGTTTATCTAAGAGAGCTACTCAATCAGAAAGTAGATCTGTAGCAGAGTCTGATTCAGATAAGCTAGAGATTTTAGAAGTATGGATGCATAACCCTAAGAATAATGTAGATTTTTCTAATGTTTTATTCTCTTTTGCACCAGAAGGGAATGAGAAAGATTGGTCTGTAATTGAGGCTTATACAATGAATAAAGAAGTAGTATATCTTGATGTTAAAAATCCTCCAAAACAACCTGTCATCGTAATTGAAACGGATGGTTTTGAAACGTTAAAGAAGGAAGTTGAGTATATGAATGCTCAATTAAGGTTAGAAGGAGTTCAAAATGCTAGGTTAGCAGGAGGTAAAATGGCTTTTAAGTCAAATTCAGCAGCGCATGAAGGTGATCATGATGGAATTCAAACAACGAAGTTAGATAAAATTAGTTTAGATAATGATGAAGAGCCTTGGATTAAAGGAGCAGCAGAAATTTATGCAATTACTTCAGGAATAAGAGGAGGAGAAGATGGAAATAAACCAGAAATTAAAGTGATACCGATGTATTATTTAGATTATGAAGGAACGGATTATTACCCAAATCAAATACTATTATTTTGGGATGATTATGGTTATGAGGCAGCTAACATTCAATTATTTGAGAAAGATGATAATATAAATTATAAGGATTTAGTAACGACTATTGTTAACGGTGTATTTCAAATAATAGGAACGGTATCAACGCAACCTTGGGTAAATGTTTTAGGTCAAGTTGCGGGTGCAATTATTCAGGCGATGCCAAATAGCTGGTACACAGATAGTGATGATTATGTGGACTCTTTTTATACGGTACAAAAATATGAAACTTATACTGATTATAGAGGAGCTAGAGGGAATGCGAAGGTAAATATGTCTCCTTTCTTCTTGGATTATAATTAAAAAAACTATTTTTTAGCTTTATAAATCGATAATACCTTCATGAAAACGTGTTTTTATGAAGGTATTATGTTTTTTAGCAAAAATGTAAAGCTTAGAGCTTATTCATATCTATAGGTGATGAAAATAATTATAAAATAGGAATGTAGTTCAAAAAAAGAGGCTGTTTAGAAAATAAAGCAGCCTCTTTTATAACTTACAAAGTCAGAATAATTAATTTTTAATAATCTTAATAGATTCTGATGCTTGTTTGCTAGATAGATTTATAATGTAAAAACCGTTTTTATAAGGAGCTAGATTTATGCTGGTGCTCTTTTTGTTAATATTTCCGATCTTTAAAACTTCTTGTCCTAGCATATTGGATACGCTAATATTTTCTATAGGAGTTCTTGATTCTATTTTTAATAGTTCTTTTACAGGGGTTGGATACAAATTGAATGTCGAAACTTTCACATCATCACCATTACTTAAAACAGAATTGTCTATGATTATTTTGTAGTCTTCTGCCTCACCTCTCGAATTGATATTGTCAAACAAGCAACTGTTGTCAGAAGGATCTAAGTCATTGTAATCGGTAATAATTCTCATTCTATAAGTATTACCATTAGTTACATAATTTGGAATTATAACAGCTCCAACAAATGGCCCGTTACCAAGATTTGTAGAGGCTGGTTCATATAACTCAGATCTAGGGTCGAAACGGAAATCATTATTCCAATCTACCCAAAGAGCAAATCCCGCAGTGCCTCCAACAATTTCAGCAGAAAAAAGGAAGCTTCCACCAGTAGTTTCTGTAAGGCTTACGGTATCATAATAGTCAGCGTAACCATTTGAGGCGAATCCACTATTATTATTAATATTTCTAAGGGCGTGAGAAGTAGTGAAATTACTAATATAGGTGGAAGTATTTGAAGACAAAGGAAAGCAATAACAGCCGTTATCTACCGTTTTAAAGCTTTTTTCTTCGCAAGAATTTGCATTCCCTATGCTATTGTAAGGAGTAACCTTCCAGTAGTAAGTGGTATTTATGTCAGTGTATTGTAGAGAATAATTGGTTTGAGTTAAAATTTCGTTGTTTAAAATATCATTTCCTCCTGAAGTTGTTCCAATAGTTAGTTGGTAAGCCTCAGCCCCTGTAACCGTATCCCAAGAAAATACGACTCCATTATTTCCACAGTTAGAATTATTAGCAACAGCTACTACGTTATTAGCGCAGCTAGGAACAGTTGTAGGAGTTATATCATAAATAAAATCATCTAAATACCAATTGTTATACGTGTCTGTTCCTGGTTTGTATTTAATAGCAATATGAGCTGCTCCTTCTGTATAAGTATCAAAATTTATAAATACATCTTTCCAAGTGTCTTCAGTAAAATCCGATTCTGTAAAACTTTCAATACTAGAATAAGTATTGGTGTTGCTTGGGTCAGTAATAACTCCAACCTCGAAAGAATCCCCTTCATTATCACCACTAATGTCTTTATAAATTCTAAATCGGATACGTTTTGTTTTGTCTAAATCCGAAAATTTAGGAGAAATTAAATAATAATCGCCATTAAGATCATTTCCGTTATAAAATTTAATACTATTAGGGGCAGAGGAGCTTTTAGTAGTAGAAGAGTTTATAGCAATTGAAGTAGATGCTCCTGTAGAGTTTTCAACTTTAGTAAGCCAGCAAGAATCGATAAAAGGAGTACTTTCCTGATCGAATTTCTGAACATAAGGAGCTGTAAAGGGGCTACAGGTTGTTTTGAATTTAGCAGAATTACTCCATTCGCTAGTTTCAGTACCACAATTAGCTCTTACGAAAAATTCATAAGCTGTATTTGCTGTCAATCCGATTAAGTTATGAGTATTTGTAGAAGTATTTATTATATTCCCACTTCCCAGTGTAAATCCAGTAGGACCATATTCTATTTGCCAGTTAGTTTCACTTCCTTCAGGAGTCCAGTTTAGTAATGTAGAAGTATCTGATAAATTTGAAAAGTTTAAATCTTTAGGAGCGAGGCAATTTGGTGATACATCAATTTTAATATCATCTATAGAAAGGTACAAACTAGAGCTATTTAGTTTTCCTTTGATACCTATATAGTAAGTAGCCGAATTAGTAGGAGTAAAGTTTCCTGATACTTTTTGATAATCCCCATTGAAAACTTCTCTCTCGTTTATAATGGTATTAGTCATAGCACTTGAATTAGGCGCAGTACCATATGCAGTGCTAACGAGCACACTGGTTCCTGTAGAAGCACTTTGTCTTGCGTAAAATTGAACGGTATAAGAGGTGCCTCCATTCAGTTTTATAGGAATAAAAAGCCAGTCTTCATTACTATATCTTAAGACGGTATTCCAATTTCCTGTACGTGGTTTTCTGTTATTAGCTGTGTTGTTCTCATTAGCAGTCCATGATTGTAATCCGGAAATATTTTCTTGATTTAAGCAATTTGCAATGGGGGTATTATTTGTATAGTTTGCTTCAAAACCTTCAAAGTATGGAATGGTATAATCAGCGCAGAGTGTCTTAAAGTTATAAGGGCCAGTCCAAATGCTATTGCTTGTGTTGCAAGTTGCCTTTACAAAAAAATGATAATCTGTATTAGGAGATAAACCTACCAAATTATGAGAGTTTGTAGTTACATTGATTGTAGTACCGTTTCCTTGTGAAGTTCCGATTTCTCCATACTCTATCACCCATGAGGCTTCATTTCCCTCTTTGCTCCAATTCAAGTTGGCAGTATGAGCAGTAATTTCTGTAGCATTTAAATCATTAGGGCTTAAACAAGATGGAGTTTCTTTAACGGTGATATCGTCAATAGATAAGTAATTGAAATTTTCAGTTTTACCTAGGTAGCCTATATAGTATATTCCTGTGGCATTAGGGGTAAAACTTCCTCTTATTTTTTGATAGATACCATTCGTAACCTCTTTTTCATCGAGGATTGTTTCAGTCATTGAGCTCGCATTATTGCTAGTTCCGTATTTGATAGTAATTTTAGCTCCAGTTTCTTTATTTTGACGGGCATATAGCTCTGTCATATACGATATTCCAGCTGTTAGTTGAACAGGGATAAAAAACCAGTCCTCGTTGCTGTCAGGCATAAAAGCATTCCAATTTCCTGTATGAGCGCCTCTATTGTTAGTGGTGAAAGTGTTGTTTGCTTTCCAAGATTGTGAGCCAGAAACATTTTCCTGTGTAATGCAGTTAGATAGGGGGGTGTCGTGTTGTAAATTATTTTCAAAACCCTCAAAATGAGGAATACTATAAGTGTCACATTTCGTAAAAAAGCTGAAAGGAAGTGACCAAGAACTTGTAGCGTTGTTTTCACAAACTGTTTTTACATAAAATTGGTAAGTAGTTCCTGAATTTAGATTATTTATGCTTAAAGTTGGGTTTGTATTTGCATTGATAGTAGTGCCACTACCTAACTCAAAACCATTCACTCCATACTCTATAATCCAAGAGGTAGCACTGGCTTCATTACTCCAATTTAAAGAAGCAGATGTTGTAGTTAAATTTGTAGCCGTAAGTGTTGATGTAGGAGCGCAAGGAACTATGTTGAAATCTAAATCAATGTTAGCAATGGCATTTTGCTGGATAGGTATTGTTGTACTGATATTAGCAGGGTCTGGGTTTTCATTATCGCTTCTAGAAACCAATGAGCGAACTTCAGAAACATTAGAAGATAAGAAGTCATTACTATCTGAATCGTACCCATTCCCGTTTTCATCAACGGCTATGATAAGGTTGTTAATACCGTCATAAGGAAAGGGAGTGTCTAGGTGAATAGTAATATTATCATTTTTGATAGAAACAGTTCCGTTAAATACTTCTGACATTTCAGTAGTCGGAATCCAATTATTATTAGCAAGAGAATTTTTATTAGTATGTCCTAAATAAACAACCCATTCATTAGAGTTAGGGATGTTTAACCCTGATTTACCTTTGAATGTAATGCGATAGATTGTTCCAGATTGGTTTATTTCTGAGGATAGGTATAGGTTTTGAGAATATGTGTAGGTATAGTAAGGGTTAATAGGGATTTGATCATCGGTTTCAGTTCCATTACCAATAGTGATAACCTGAGAGAAAATTATGCTAGATATGAATACGAAAACTAGCGTGAAGAGGTATTTTTTTTTCATTTTTATGTAATTATAAAATTTGCACAAAGTACATTATATTTATTTAGAATTAATAAGAATTGTTTAAAAAAATACCATAGAAATAATTTATATAAAAAAAACACCCTGTTCTTAGCAGGGTGTTTAAGTGATTTTAAATTAGAAATAAATTAATAAGCATCATCATGAACATTGGCAATTGCTCTACCAGATGGTTCATTCATATTTTTAAAAGCTTCGTCCCATTCTAAAGCTGTAGCGGTACTACATGCCACACTAGCCTCTTGAGGTACACTTAAAGCGGCAGTGTCACTAGGAAAGTGTTCTTCAAAAATAGAACGATAATAAAATTCTTCTTTATTTTGGGGAGTTTGTATTGGGAATTTAAACTTAGCATTAGCTAATTGTTCGTCTGTAACTTCCTTTTCAACAATTTCCTTTAAGGTATCAATCCAGCTATAACCAACACCATCACTAAATTGTTCTTTTTGTCTCCATGCCACACTTTCAGGAAGCATATCTTCAAAGGCCTTGCGGATCACCCATTTTTCCATGCGTTCACCATTAATCATTTTATCTTTTGGGTTGATACGCATGGCAACATCCATAAACTCCTTATCTAAGAAAGGAACGCGTCCTTCAATACCCCATGCCATTAAACTTTTGTTAGCTCGTAAACAATCATACATATGAAGTTTATCCAACTTACGAACTGTTTCTTCGTGGAATTCTTGAGCATTTGGAGCTTTGTGGAAATATAAATACCCTCCAAAAATCTCATCAGCGCCTTCACCGGATAATACCATTTTTATTCCCATAGATTTAATTACACGAGCCATTAAATACATAGGGGTAGAAGATCGGATAGTGGTAATATCATAGGTTTCTATGTTGTAAATAACATCTCTAATAGCATCAAGCCCTTCTTGAATAGTAAATTTTATTTCATGATGAATAGTACCAATATGATCAGCAACTTTTTGCGCGGCAGCTAAATCGGGAGAGCCCTCTAGTCCTACAGAAAAAGAATGTAATTGTGGGTACCAAGCTTCAGATGTATCGTTAGATTCAATCCTTTTTTGCGAATATTTTTTAGCAATAGCAGAAGTTACAGAAGAATCCAATCCCCCAGAAAGAAGTACACCATATGGTACATCAGACATTAGTTGTCTATGAACAGCAGCTTCTAGAGCTTCTCGAACTTCCGCAATACTTGTTTCGTTTTCTTTTACCGCTTCATAGTCAGTCCAGTCTCTTTTGTACCATTTTACGAATTTACCATCTTTACTAGACAGATAATGCCCAGGAGGAAATAATTCTATCTTGGTACAAATTCCTTCCAAAGCCTTTAGTTCAGAACCTACATAGAAAGTTCCATGCTGATCCCAGCCAATATATAAAGGGATGATTCCCATATGGTCACGAGCAATGAAATACTCATCTTTTTCAGTATCATATAAAGCAAATCCAAAAATTCCGTTCATTTCATCAACAAAATCGACTCCTTTTTCCTTATATAGAGCTAAAATAACTTCACAATCAGAAGCTGTTTGAAATTCATAACTACCTTCAAATTGTTTACGTAATTCTCTGTGGTTGTATATTTCTCCATTGGCAGCTAAAACTAATTTTTTATCACCGCTAAATAGAGGTTGTTGACCGGAAGCAGGATCTACAATAGCCAAGCGCTCATGCGCCATAATCACTTTATTATCACTATAAATACCACTCCAGTCTGGACCCCGATGTCTAATCTTTTTTGCCATTTCTAATACCTGAGGTCTTAATTTTTCAGAAGACTGCTTTAAATCAAATGCACATACAATTCCACACATAACTTTATATTTTAATCGATCATTTCGAATCAATATCGAAATTTTTGTTGTTTTTGTTTAATATTATGATGCAAATAACGATATAGTATTTATTTTTGAAAACTATGTCAGTCTTTTTAGTTTCATTTTTAAACTTTTTTTTATTTTAAAATTGTTAATTGTAATTTTTTTGATAAAATATAGCTCTTGTTACTAATGCTTTGTTAGTTAAAGATAAAAAAGAATAGATTTTTTTTGAAAAATTAAAAATCTATTATACATTTGTCACATAATGGTAAAACAAAACAACATATGGTGGTGGAACTCTCTTAATGAATAAGTGAGAAAAAACCTATATGTATATATTAAAATAAAAAGGCTTATCTCACGATAAGCCTTTTTATTTTGGTGAAAATTAAGATGTCAGCTCGAACGCAGTCGAGAAGCCATCAAAAAGAAAAGAGTTTAAAAAGGTTTTAACTGCGTTTAACCAGATATGTATGTAAATAATGGAAAAAATAGAATTTAAGACAATATCAAAAAAACAGTTGGCAGATACAATTACGCCAGTAAGTTTATATTTGAAGATAAGAGACAAATATGCTAATAGTTTGTTGTTAGAAAGTTCTGATTATCATAGTAAAGAGAATAGTTATTCATTTTTGTGCGTAGAACCTTTGGTAACTATTAAAGCAGAAGAAAACGAAATGTCTTTTTCTTATCAAAAGAAAGAGTTAGATAAGAAAGAAATCGGACGTAGTTTTTATGAGCAATTCGATCATTATAGTAGCTTGGTAAATGTGGATTGCACAGAAGATATAAAATCGTTTAATGGTTTGTATGGTTATACTACATTCGATGCGGTTCAATATTTTGAAACAATTGAGTTGAACTCGAAGAAGGCACCTTCGGAAATACCAATGTTGCAGTACAGTTTTTTTCGTTTTATCATAGCAATTAATCATTTTAAAAATGAAATGATTTTAATAGAAAATATACCAGAAGGAGAATTATCAAGATTGCTAGAAATAGAAAACTTAGCGAATTCTCAATCATTTGCAAAGTATCAATTCAATTTTGAAGGCGAGGAAACTTCAAATATAACAGATGAAGAGTTTAAAAATGGAGTACGTAAAGCAAAAGAGCATTGTAAAAGAGGGGATGTTTTTCAGTTGGTATTATCACGTCAGTTTCAGCAAAAATTTAAAGGAGACGAGTTTAATGTGTACAGAGCTTTACGGTCTATAAACCCATCTCCTTACCTATTTTATTTTGATTATGGGAGTTTTAAATTAATGGGATCATCTCCAGAAGCACAAATAAAAATAGAAGATAAAGAAGCAATTATTAATCCAATAGCAGGTACGTTCAGAAGAACAGGAGATGATGCAAAAGATACTGAGCTAGCCAAGGAACTGGCAAATGATCCAAAGGAAAATGCCGAGCATGTTATGTTGGTAGATTTAGCAAGAAATGATTTGAGTAAGCATGCAACTAACGTAACTGTGGAAACGTATAAAGAAGTACAATACTTTAGTCATGTAATTCATTTAGTTTCTACTGTTACAGGTAAAATTACAGGAAACCCAATAGAAATTGTTGGAGATACTTTTCCAGCAGGAACTTTGAGCGGAGCTCCGAAATACAAAGCAATGGAGTTGATTGATAAATATGAAAATCAAACAAGAGGCTTTTATGGAGGATGTGTAGGTTTTATAGGACTAAATGGAAATGTAAACCAAGCAATAGCTATTCGTTCCTTTGTAAGTAAAAACAATACGCTCTTTTATCAAGCAGGAGCAGGTATTGTGATTAATTCTAAAGAAGAAAATGAGTTGCAAGAGGTAAATAATAAATTAGCAGCGTTAAAGAAAGCATTGGTGTTAGCAGAAGAAATATAAATTCGCAAAAGGCATTATGAAAAAGAAGTAAAAAGAAGGATGCTTTATATTCAATACTAAAAAACATGAACATATTAATATTAGATAATTACGATTCGTTTACTTATAATTTGGTGCATTATGTAGAAGATATTACAGGAACGTTGCCAGATGTATATCGAAATGATGAAATATCAATAGATGAAATCAAAAGATATGACGGGATTATTTTATCGCCAGGTCCAGGAATACCAGAAGAAGCAGGAATCTTAAAAGAAGTGATAAAAACCTATGCGGGTAAGATTCCTATTTTTGGAGTTTGCTTGGGGCTACAAGCTATTACAGAGGTGTTTGGTGGTGAGCTGGAAAATTTAAATGACGTTTTTCATGGCGTGGCAACAGCAATGAAGGTAATACAAACGAACACAATAACGTTTAAAGATATTCCAGAAAAATTTGAAGCAGCTCGTTATCACTCTTGGATTGCTTCTTATAATAATTTTCCAGAAGAACTGGAAATAACTGCAATTGATGACAATAATAGTATTATGGCATTACGTCATCGAGAGCATCATTTAGAAGCAGTTCAATTTCATCCAGAAAGTATTTTAACACCAGAAGGGAAAACAATGATTCAAAATTTTATAGAGAGCATAAAAAAATAATGCCTTCTAACAGTAAAAATAAAAAGCTAATCTTTTCTTGAAAAGCTTCCTTTTTTATTGCAATACCATATAGAAAGAAATGAAAAAAATACTAAATACTCTTTTTGAACAGAAACGATTGACTAAAAATGAGTCAAAAGAAGTTTTAATTAATATCGCCCAAGAAAAATATAATACGTCACAAATAGCAGCGTTTATTACAGTGTTTTTAATGCGGCCTGTTTCTGTAGATGAATTATCAGGATTTAGAGAGGCTCTGTTAGAATTAGCGGTAAAAGTAAATTTATCAGATTTCAATACGATTGATTTATGTGGAACAGGAGGAGATGGAAAGAATACATTTAATATTTCGACATTAACTTCTTTTATTGTTGCTGGTACGGGAAATAAAGTGGCCAAGCATGGAAACTATGGAGTCTCATCGGCATCTGGTTCTTCTAATATGTTGGAATTTTTAGGTTATAAATTCACGAATGATGAGAGCCTTTTAAAGAAGCAGTTAGACAAGGCAAATATTTGCTTTTTGCATGCACCATTATTTCATCCTGCTATGAAAGTAGTAGCTCCTATTCGTAGAGAATTAGGAGTAAAAACATTTTTTAATATGTTGGGGCCTCTAGTGAACCCGAGTACGCCGCAAAACCAATTAGTAGGTGTTTTTAATTTAGAAGTTGCTAGGGTGTATAATTATATATTGCAAGAATGTAATATAAATTATGGAGTAGTGCATGCTTTAGATGGGTATGATGAAATTTCATTAACAGGAGATTTTAAACTGTTTACTAAAGATGCAGAACAGCAGATTTCACCTGCAGATTTAGGGCAAAAACAAATTTTACAATCAGATATTTTTGGAGGAGATACTGTTGCGGAGGCTGCTGAAATCTTCATGAATATCATTAACGGAAAAGGAACAAATGAACAGAATAATGTAGTGTTAACGAATACAGCATTTGCATTAAAAACTTTTGATAAAAATAAAACTTTTGAAAGTGCTTTTGAAGAGGCCAAAGATTCATTATTTGGGTTGAAAGCAAAGGAGGCGCTTCAAAAACTTATAGGGTAATTTTGGGCTTGTAAATAAAAAAGGAAAGAAACCATATTCCTTTTTATGATGTAATAGATACATTATTAAAAGCAAAAATTCGTTAAAGAACGATAAAAGAGTACAATATGACAATTTTAGATAAAATAATAGCATTTAAAAAGAAAGAGATTGCGAAAATTAAAACGGAAGTTCCTGTAAAAAGGTTGGTAGAAAGTCCGAACTTCAAAAGAGCAGCAGTTTCCTTGAAAAAATCACTATTAGCTCCGCATTCAACGGGGATTATAGCAGAGTTCAAACGCCAGTCTCCTTCAAAAGGAATTATAAACGATACTTCTTCTGTAGCAGAAGTAACAAATGGATATTTGAATGCAAATGTGGCAGCACAATCTATTTTGACAGATACTTCCTTTTTTGGAGGGACGATGGCAGATTTAATGGAAGCAAGAATAATTAACCAACAAAAGCCAATTTTAAGAAAAGATTTTATTGTTGATGGATTCCAAATTGTAGAAGCAAAGGCCATTGGAGCAGATGTAATATTGTTAATAGCAGCTTGCTTGACAAAGCAAGAACTTAAAAATTACGGACAGTTAGCAAATGATTTAGGGTTGGAGGTATTGTATGAGGTACATACTCAAGAAGATTTGGATAAAATAGAACTAGACAATAAAATTATTGGAATTAACAATAGAAATTTGAAAACATTTGAGGTAGATTTAGAAAATTCAATTGCTTTGGCAAATAAAATTCCAGAGAGTTGTATTAAGGTTTCAGAAAGTGGTATTTCAGATCCTAGAGTGATCATGGGGTTAAAAGAATATGGATTTAATGGTTTTTTAATAGGAGAAACTTTTATGAAAACAGAAAACCCAGGAGAAGCTTGTCAAGAATTTATAGATCAATTGAAATAAATAGAACGGGCTGTATGGCTTTTAAAATAGGAAAAGAGATGAAACTAAAAGTCTGTGGAATGAAATATATAGAGAATATTCAAGAGGTAGCGGGAATACGTCCTGATTATCTAGGCTTTATTTTTTATGATAAATCGAAACGAAATTTTGAAGGGATCATTCCAGAACTCCCAAAAAATATTAAGAAAACAGGTGTTTTTGTAAATGAATATATAGAAATAGTGGTATCTCTTGTAGAAGAATATCAATTAGAAGCAGTTCAATTACATGGAGACGAGTCAGTAGCGTATGTTCAAGAATTAAGAATATATTTACCGAATATAGAGATTATAAAAGTATTTGGAATTAAAGATGATTTTGATTTTGCTTTACTAAAGCCTTATGAAAAAGAGGTAGATTTTTTTCTATTTGACACTAAGGGGAAAGAACGTGGAGGAAATGGAGTTACTTTTAACTGGGATGTATTAGCGAAGTATAATACAGCGAAACCCTTTTTTTTAAGTGGAGGAATAGGATTGGATGAGGTGAAGGCTATTAAAAACTTAGAAAAAACAAAATTGCCTATGTATGCACTAGACGTAAATAGCAGGTTTGAAACAAAAGCAGGATTTAAATCTGTAGAAAAGCTTAAAGAGTTTAAAATGCAATTAAATAAATAGTTGTTTAGAGCATGATTTGTAGTTTTAAATTATAAAAAAAATAGAGGACTTATATATTATTAGACACACAAGTATTTAAAATAAAAATAACACGACCAATGAAATTTCAACCTAATAAAAATGGTTATTATGGGCAATTTGGAGGGGCATTTATACCAGAATTGTTGTACCCAAACGTAAAAGAATTAGAAGATAATTATTTGAAAATTATTGAATCAGAAGCTTTTCAGAAAACGTATAAAGATTTATTGCAACATTATGTAGGTAGGCCTAGTCCATTATATCTAGCAAAACGTTTATCAGAAAAATATGGAGCTACTATTTATTTAAAAAGAGAAGATCTGAATCATACAGGAGCTCACAAAGTAAATAATACCATTGGTCAAATTTTAGTGGCAAAACATTTAGGGAAAACTAAAATTATAGCGGAAACAGGCGCAGGGCAGCATGGAGTAGCCACGGCAACAGTTTGTGCATTGATGAATTTAGAATGTGTTGTTTTTATGGGAGAAACCGATATAAAAAGGCAAGCACCAAATGTAGCGCGTATGAAAATGTTAGGTGCAAAGGTAGTTGCTGCAACTAGTGGGAGTAAAACATTGAAAGATGCTACTAATGAAGCTATCCGTTATTGGATTCAGCATCCTGAAACATATTATTTGATAGGATCTGTTGTTGGACCGCATCCATATCCTGATATGGTAGCTCGATTACAAGCGGTAATCTCGGAAGAAATGAAAGAGCAGCTAAAAAAGCAAACAGGTAAAGAAAACCCAGATACGATTATAGCATGCGTAGGAGGTGGGTCTAATGCAGCGGGTGCTTTTTATCATTATTTAGAAGATGAAGAAGTGGAATTGATAGCCGTAGAGGCAGCGGGTTTAGGGGTTAATTCTGGTGAAAGTGCAGCAACTTCTCAGTTAGGAGGAATAGGGGTAATTCATGGAAGTAAAACAATTTTAATGCAAGATGAGTATGGGCAAATTGTAGAACCTTATTCAATCTCTGCAGGATTGGATTATCCTGGAGTAGGGCCATTACATGCTTATTTACATGAAACCAATAGAGCAAGGTTTATGAATGCTACTGATAAGGAAGCTTTAGAGGCAGCTTACGAATTAACAAAAATTGAAGGGATTATTCCTGCTTTAGAAAGTGCGCACGCATTAGCTGTATTACCTAAGATGTGCTTAAAAAAGGATCAAGTGGTTGTAATTAACTTGTCCGGAAGGGGAGATAAAGATTTAGAAACATATATTAAGCATTTAGAAGACTAATTGCTTTTATAAAAAATTAAAAGTTTTGGCTTTAACAAAATACTAAGACTTGATGATTAAGAATGAACTCTGATAGATGAACTGATACAACTGAATAAAAATGAACTCAATTACAAGTATATTTCAAAAAAAAAATAAAAACCTGCTTTCTATTTTCTTTACAGCAGGCTTTCCAAAATTAGAAGACACAACATCGGTTATTCGTGAATTAAGTACAAGTGGTGTTGATTTTATAGAAGTAGGATTACCATATTCAGATCCTTTAGCAGATGGACCTACTATTCAACATAGTAGCAGTGTAGCCTTGGAAAATGGAATTAATTTAGACATTATATTTCAACAATTAGCAGTTATTAAAGGATCTAATAAAACACCTTTGGTGTTGATGGGATATTTGAATCAAATGATAACGTACGGAGAACATGAGTTTTGTAAGGAGGTAAAGAAGTGTGGAATAGATACAGTAATTATTCCAGATCTACCTATGGTAGAATTTGAGAATCATTATCAAGAGCTATTTAAAAGTTATGGAATAACAAATGTATTTCTAATAACGCCTCATACTTCAGAAGAGCGAATTCGTAAAATAGATGCTTTAACAGAAGGATTTATTTATGTAGTGGCTTCTGCATCAATAACAGGAGCTAAAGGAGAAATTTCTGAGCAACAAGTGAATTATTTTAATAGGATAAAAGAAATGAACCTGAAAAGTAAATTAATTGTAGGGTTTGGTATTTCTGATAAAAAGACTTTTGCAACTGCTTGTGAATATATGAATGGAGCAATTATAGGCTCTGCTTTTATAAAAGAACTTGCCAAAAATGGGGTACTAGGAATTAATAAATTTATAAATGAAATCAGGTGAGATTTCTAGGATAATAGAGAGAGAACTACTCAAAAAATAAGTTGATGATTTAGTTTAAAAAGAATTATTTTTGTTCTAGATATTTAATAGCTTATTTTATGAAATCCCCAAGTTTATTACCGTTAATTTTTTTTACTAGTGTCTTATCTTTTTTAACCTATGGACAAGAAGTTTCTCTAAAAACAATTTTGCCGAGTTCAATTCAAGAAACTTCTGGCTTAATAAAAATAGACGGGAAACTAATTACTCATAACGATTCTGGTTCAAAACCAGAGTTATATGAGTTTGATGACATAACAGGGGCTGTTACTAGAATAGTTACAGTAAAAAATGCAACGAATATTGATTGGGAGGATCTTGCTAATGATGATGATTATATTTATATAGGTGATTTTGGGAATAACTTTGGAAATAGAAGAGATTTAAAGGTATATCGTATTCCTATTACCGATTATTTAGGAACTACTGATGATACAGTAGAAGCCGAAGAAATAAAGTTTAAGTATTCAGAGCAAACGGATTTCTCATCAAACGCATATGCCACAAATTTTGATGCAGAAGCTTTAATTGCTTACAAAGATGTCTTATATCTTTTTACCAAGAACTGGGTGAATTCTCAAACTAATATTTATGCGCTTTCCAAATCTCCTGGAGCTTATGAAATTAGTAGCATTGGTAGTATAAATGCCCAAGGCTTTGTAACAGGAGCTGATTATAATCAGATTTCAAACACAGTGATACTCACGGGATATGCTCCTAATGTAAATTTTATCATAGAAATTAGAGACTTTAATGCAACGAATTTTTCTAATGGAAATATTCGCCGTTATACGATAACGCCACCTAATAATACTTCTACTCAAATAGAAAGCATTCTTTCTATAAGTGAAGACGAGTACTATTTAACGTCAGAGAGCTATCAAAGTAAGTCACCTGCTTTGATAAAGTTAAATTCTAAAACCTTATCCATAAATGACCCAATAAAGAAGCCATTTATATTGGGCCCTAACCCATCTGAAGATATGATAACAATTCAAGGGTATAATTTCTTAAGGACAAAAATTTATGATTTGAAGGGGCAATTTTGTAAAGAAGTTACTGGGAAAGAAATTTATATAGGAGATTTGAATAAAGGAACTTATCTTTTTTATATAAAGGAAGTGAAAAGTGACAAGTATGTTATTGAGAAAATAATAAAGAATTGATGCGAATCATAAAAAGACTTATCAATAGAAACTTATTCTAAGATTATATTAATTTTTAGTTATGATTTTGAATAAAAAGGTGTAGTTTTTTTTAAAATACTAACTAAATTTCTATTTTGCACCTATTCTAATATAAAAGACATCTATGAGGAAAATGCAAGCGCTGATTTTAATTCTTTTTTTTATGTGTAACTTTTCAGTAGCTAATGGTAAACTGATTCGAAAGCCAGTAATTAGTCCTGATGCTACCCGAATGGCATTTTCATATCATGGTGATATTTGGGTATATAATTTTCGTAGTAAGGAGACTAAGAGGTTGACTATTCATCAAGGATACGAAAGTAATCCTGTTTGGAATCCTAGAGGAAATAAAATAGCATTTTCTTCTAATAGGCACGGAAATGATAATGTTTTTACGACTTCTATAAATGGAGGAATCCCAAAGCAATTAACGTACTATCCTACAATGAATATTCCAACAGATTGGACTAATGAGGGCACTATTGTTTTTAAAACCGCGAGGGTTTTTAAAGGACCAGAGTGGGATGCACAAATATATACAGTTAAAGAAGATGGAGGAACACCAGAAAGGCTTCTTACTGCTTATGGTGAAATGGCAACGGTTTCTCCTAATGGAAAATTAATAGCTTTTGTAAAAGGTGCATGTCGTATTGCGCGTGAAGATTATTCAGGAGCAGCACAGCGTGATGTTTGGATTTATAATACAGTAACTAAAAAGTATATTCAAATTACAACTAGCATTAAGAATGAGCATTCTCCTCAATGGGATGAAAAAGGAAACCTATATTACATAGGAGCAGAAAGTGGGCGTTATAATATTTATAAGCAAAGTATTTCTAAAAAAGGAACTAAGAAAGGTGAGTTTGTTCAGTTGACTGATTATCAAAAAGATGGAGTTCGTACGTTTTCTGTAAGTAATGATGGGACTGTAGTATATTTAACAGGCTTAGAGCTTTATAGAATAGAAAAAGATAAAACGGAAAAAATAACCATAGATATTAATTCTGATAATCATTTTGATTTAGAAGAAACCAAAACGGTGTTAAACGGAGTGAGTAATTATGCAATTTCTCCTAATAGAAAAAATATAGCAATAGAAGTTGGAGGAGAAATTTTTATCAAAAAAAACAATAAAGATAGAAAACAATCTAATAATATAAGTAAACATTTTTTTAGAGATAAATCTCCGACTTGGTTGAATGATAAAACAGTTGTATTTCTTTCGGATAGAGAAGGAAAATTTGAAATATATAAAGCTACATCAAAGGATACCTTGGTCGATTTGGATAGAAGTTTAAAAGTTGAAGTTACTAAATTGATTGCGAGTCATGAAGATGTAGAAATGATTGTGATATCACCCGATAAGAAAAAAATAGCCTATCAAGTTGGTTTAGGAAAGTTATTTATAGGAACGTTTGATAAGGGAGAAATTAAAAAAGAAGAAATCTACTCAAATTCGTGGGCACCTGCAAAAGGAGTGTCATGGAGTCCAGATAGTAAGTTTATAGCATATTCACAGGAAGATCTAAATTTTGACAGCGAAATTTTTATTCAATCCGTTGAAAATAAAAAGGTAAAAATGAATGTTTCCATGCATCCAAGAAGTGATTTTTCTCCTGTTTGGAGCGCAGATGGAAAGAAATTAGCATTTTTATCGAATAGGAACGGTATTAATAATGACGTTTGGATGGTTTGGCTAGATAGAAAGGATTGGGAAAAATCAAAGATAGATCATGAAGAAGGAGCATACTACCCGGAGGAAACGGATTTAGATGAAAAAAAATCCAAAGAGAAAAAGATAAATGTAAAAATAGACGAGAATGAAATTTATAATCGTTTAGTGCAGGTTACATCGTTACAAGATGAGGAGTATAACCCTATGTTTAGTGAAGATAGTGATTTTATGTATTTTACAGCAACAGATCCTATTAGTAAAAAACGTAACTTATATAAGATCAAATGGGATGGGAGTAACCCTAAATTTATAAAAGGAGCTACAAAGGCAAATAACTTTAAAAGAAGTGGGGGGAAAGTTTATTTTACTTCAAATGGAGGAATCAAAGAATTAGATATGAAATCTGATAAGATCATTCCTTTGCCTCATAAAGTTACATATACGGTTAATGTTAAAAAAGAAAATGAACAAGTTTTTAATGAAGGGATTCGCGCTTTAACAGCAGGGTTTTATGATCCAGATTTTCATGGATATAATTGGAAAGGTTTGGTGAAAAAATATAAACCATGGGTGCTTTCAGCAACAACTCAACAAGATTACTCATATATGTATAATTTATTGTTAGGGCAGCTGAATGCGAGTCATATGGGATATAGAGGAACAAACAAAGAAAAGGTAACCAGAGATAATGTAGGTCTTTTGGGTTTAGAAGTATCAAATCAACCCAAAAAAGGAGTTCGTATAAATTATGTATTGCCAAACTCTGTAGCAGATAAAATACAAAGTAAGCTAAAAGTAGGGGATATTATTACAAGTGTAAACGGTCAAATGATTGATGAAAACACGAACTTTTATAGCTTGCTAAAAAATACATTGGATACTGAGATTTTATTAACGTTATCAAATCATGAAGAAGTCATTATTCGCCCTCAAGGAAGCTTGCGGAAGTTGCAATATGAAGCATGGGTAGCTTCTCGTAAGAAGCTAGTAGATAAATATTCTGATGAACAATTGGGATATATTCACATACAAGGGATGAATATACATAGTTTTGAGCGTTTTGAGCGCGAGTTAAAAGCGAGTGGCTATGGAAAAAAAGGCATTGTAATTGATGTTAGGTATAATGGAGGTGGATGGACAACAGATCGCTTAATGGCGGTTTTGAATGTAAAGCAGCATGCTTATACTGTTCCTAGAGGAGCTACTAAGAGTTTAAAGAATCATAAGGAATTTGAAAACAATTATCCGTTTAATGAACGTGCTATTTTATCAGTAAATACAAAACCTTTAGTGGCTTTGTGTAATGAGAATAGCTATTCAAATGCTGAAATCTTTTCACATGCCTTTAAAAATTTAGGATTAGGGAAATTGGTAGGACAACCTACTTTTGGAGCTGTTATTTCTACAGGAGCAAAGATTTTACAGAACGGATTTATTCGTATGCCTTTTAGAGCTTGGTATGTGAAAAACTCAGGTGAAAACATGGAAAATGAAGCGCCAGCAGTACCTAACTTTTTAATAAAGAATGCTCCTGGTTGGAAAGATCGAGGAGAAGATGCTCAGTTAAAAAAAGCAGTGAATGTATTGTTAAAAGAAATTGGATAAAAAAAGCCCCAGAATTCGTTATTCTGGGGCTTTTTTAGTGAGCATAATTTCAGAGTAGTGCCAATTATTTTTTAATTATTTTTTGCACCATACCTTTTCCATTATTACTTATTTTTAACAAATAAATACCTTTTTTTAAATCAGTAAGATGAATCATTTGTTTGTTTTTAATTGCTCCAAATTTTATAGGTTGCCCCATTAAGTTAACAATAGTGAATCGAGCATTTTTAGAATGAATACCTGTTACTATAATAGATGAGTTTGTAGGGTTTGGAGAAACTTTCAGATGCATTCCAGCTGTTGTATTGTAGTGTATTGTTTTTTGTTGTGCATCAATAATGTTGACAGTATAATCTTCCACTTCCCCGTCTTCAAAATTTTCACAAGGATCTGGTGATCCGTTATATTTCATAGATACGCGCATTCTTGTTTTTCCAACACGAGCACTAGCAGGAATTGTTACTTCTGAAGTTCGATAGGTTGCACTCTTGGAAGAGTTAGACATCACTTTTTCACTTGTTTCAAAAACACCATTTTGATTATAGTCAATCCATACCGTAAATGCTTCAGAATAAGCTGAACTAGCAAAGCCTGCACTTACTGTTAATGTAGTGGTAGTTTCCTTTGCTATGGTAGCTATTTTAGAAGTAAAATCAGCATATCCGCTATTAGCAGCCGTTGAATTTGTCATTCCTCCAAAAGAAACGTAATCAACCCATTCATAGCTAACTCTATTTCCTTTGGATTTGCAGTAGTTTATTTCGTTCCCTAAGGTTTCTATGCTGATAAGGTTACTAGGAGTAGAGCTGTTACTAGCAATATCTTTAGCGATCACATAAAAATCATAAGTTGTTTTTGGTGTCAAGCCTGTAACGTTATAGGTTGTGTTTTCTACAGAAGCGATTTTCCGATTTTCTTGATAAATTTCGTATTCACTAACTTTGATATTATCGGTAGAAGGAGTCCAATTTAATACTAAGGAAGTTGCTTCAATAGTATTAGCACTTAGATTTGAAGGAGGGGTAGGAGCTATTGTATCGGGTTGTAAATTTGCGATATTAACAGTGTAATCTTCTACTTCTCCATATTGAAAAGTGGTTTCACAGGCTGTTGGTGTAGCATTATATTTCATAGAAACCCGCATTCTTGTATTTCCTGATAGTGCAAATGAAGGAACGACAAAAGAAGCGTTAATAGAAGTGTTTTTAGATGGGGGTTTTGTGATGATGGTTTCTCCATTATCAGAGAAATCTCCATCTTGATTGTAATCAATCCAAACCCCATATCCTTCGTTATAAGTACTTCCTGTCCATTTTGGGACAATAGTAATAGTATTCGAAGTGCCTTTTTGAATTGTTGTATTTATAGCAGTAAAATTGCCATACCCTTCTCCTTCAGAAGCATTATCAATAGTACCTAAAGTAACTTTTTGAATGTACTCATCAGAAACGGTAATCCCCTTTGAGTTACAATAATTAACAGAAGTCGTTGTAATATTTATTGGAGGGGCATACAAAGAAGTATTCGTGTTACATTTTGAACGAACTTGTACTTCATAAGTGGTTGTTGGAAGTAAGTTTGTAATCGTATATAAAGTATTTTCTATATCGGTAACTGATGTCCATTGAAGCGCATTCATTTTTCTATATCTAAGATCATATTTTGCAGAAGTTGGACCGTTCCATTTTAGTGTAATATTATTACTGGATACGTTGGTTGTTATAATGTCTTTAGGAGTGCTTACCTCGCAAGGTAAATTAATACCGATAATTTTGAAATCATCTATAAAGTAACCATCGTAGGTAGTAGAGTAACTCTCTTTTTTATTATTAGCATCAGATTTAAACCTGAATCTGAAAAAAACATTAGTAGCATTGAAAAGAAAGTTATTATTGTTACTATCTATTACAATTTCTTCCATTATCCAAGTATCCATTTGATCTCCATCATAAACTCTTCCTGAACTATTTGTTTCTTGAAAAGATTGGCTAGTATTACTTTTTTGAGAATGAGAGTTATTACTAGATAAAGTAGCATTTGGTTTATTATAATTGCCACATAAAGATTGCCAGTTTGTACCATTGGTAGAAGCTTGTAATTCTACAAAATCGAAATTCCTTTCAATGTCCCATTTAGCATAAAACTGGACTATTGTTTTACTATTATTCGAAAAATTATAAGAATCTTTACTAGTAAGAAGGCTTGTGTTATTATTAGGATAAGGACTACTACTATTGCTTCTGAGCGCTGTACTTCCAGAAAAAGCATCGCTAGTAGTGCTTACCCATCCGTTGCTATTCCAGTTAGACAAACCATTAGTATCAGGATTGTCATTTAGTAAAATAGCAGGTTGGTAATATTTTTCGAAGTTGGCATTGTAGAAAACTCCATCCTCGTTTGATAATGTTACATTATACGCGATCTTATCATTAGGAGAAATGGTATTGTTTAATGTTAGTTTTGCCGTCACTTTTTGCTGTGTGAGAATATCCAATCCAGAAATTGTACTAGGAGAAGTTATGGTGCTGATATTGTTAGAAATAGGAGTTACTGACAGTGTGAAATTACTAGGGGTTTGGCCTATACGTTCTATACCAAAAGTTATATTTGAATTGAGTGTATTGATATCACTTTGTGTCAAATCATGTAGTTTTGCATATTTACCAGCTTGATATGCACTCATTAGGTAAATTCGAACTGCTCTTTTTGCAATAGGAACTATTTCAGAAGGAGATGGCCAAAACCCACTACTCCCATGCTCAGGGGTTGTTGAAAGGATCTTTTTTCCAGATCCTATAGCGCCGTTTGCATCAGGATTTCCTCCAACCATCCAATCATCAGCCACTCCATTAGCAGGAGAAAATATAGTAGCACCTGAGATGTATCGATTGTACTTAGTCATATCTTCATGCCACTTATGCATTTCATCTTCTCTACCAGAAGCAAATGTTGGGTTTCCTCCATATGGATGAGGAATAGCGTTTGCGAAGGAGTGGTTCATCAAGCAAACTTTGAAATTTTTATTCAAAACAAAATCTCTTAAAATTTGTGATTCGGGCTCAGAGAAAGGAGCAGGCCCTCTGTAAGATTCGCTACCAGGATATCCAGAAGATCCGCTACCAGCATTTCCCCAGAAGTAATCAAAATTCCTATTCAAGTCCACTCCAGAGCCACCATTATCAGGTCTTAAGTTTTTTCGTTGCATTCCGCCTCCATTAGGAGCTATTTCTTCATTCAATTTTAATCCATCTGGATTTACGATAGGGATAAAATATAGTTCGTTAGTATCTACCAGGTTTTTGATAGCGGTATCTGTTTCATAATTCTCTAATAAATACCACATAAAATAGATATTACTCATTAGGCTACTAACCTCTCTAGAATGAATCATTGAAGTGTATAATATTTGAGGTTTTGATCCTTCTGGAATGTTTTGGTTTCCAGTAATTCTAACATAATATATAGTTTGCCCTTCCCAAGTGGTTGTACCCTCTTTTTTTCCGTATGTTTTTTGGTGAGTAGGAGAAGCATCTAATTTGGCTGATATTAGGTGAGGAAATTTGGCATGCATTTCATCGAGTTCTGCAATGGTTTCACTTACTGTTAAGCAACCTCCCATAGACCCTAAGTTAAAGTTGTTAGGTACTGTCCAATCTACTTCGTTGCAATCATTGTACTGCAAACTACTATTAGCATTAGTAGAAGAAGAGTTTCTTTTGTTTAAATTATTTCTCTCTTTTCTTTGTTGCAAATCATGAATAGCTTTGGGCAAATCTTCTGAGATTCTTTCCTTATAAAAAGAAGTAACATTTTCAATGAGTATATTGTAAGGAATTTTCTCTTTTTCTAAGATAAAAAGTTCTTTTTGAGAAACTTCCAATTGAAGGCTGTTTGCTTTATGAACAGCGCCGCATCTGAGATCTATTCCATTTTTAATTAAAGTTTGTTGAATTTTACGAGTTGGATTTTTAATAATAATTCTTTTACTATGTTGTTGAGAAAATAAAAGTCCATTAAGGAATAAGCATAAAATGAATAGGGGGATTTTGCTCATATTGATTGAGTTTTTACGGGGGTTACACATTAAATCAAGTTAAAGTTCTGACAAAATATTAATATAAGCAAAGATCGTCGATTAAGTTATTGTAAACTTGACACAAGGTTTTTCTTAGTCTTTGGAAAATAGCAAAAAAGAAAGTTATTTTATTTTCAATAATTATTGAAAGTTTAGTTAAAAAAAACTATATTTGCCTTATGAACTTAGAAGATGCAAAGTTAAAGTACATTCATACCTGGGGGAGTTTAGCGACGAATTGGGGAATTAATAAAACAATGGCACAAGTACACGCTTTATTGTTAGTTTCAACAACGCCTTTATCTGCTGAGAATATCATGGAAGCACTTAAAATATCTAGAGGTAATGTGAATATGAATGTAAGAGCTTTGATAGATTGGGGAATTGTAAGAAAGGAGTTCATAGCAGGAGAGAGAAAGGAGTTTTTTGTAGCAGATAAAGATATTTGGGAACTGTTTAAGCAAATTACCAAGGAGCGAAAAAAGAGAGAAATAGAACCCGTTTTAAAAATTTTACAAGAACTTCAAGATGAGGTGGAAGAAACTTCAGAAGAAGTTACAAAGTTTAAAAAAGTAATGCGTGATTTGTCATCGGTAACAACGAAGGTAAATGGAATTTTAGATAAAGTAATAAAAGCTGATGAACATTGGTTATTATCTAATTTTACTAAAATTATAAAGCGATAAAAAAATTTAAGAACAATGTTTCAATAAATTCTGAAAGTATGAAAATAAATATATTAATAATCACTTGGATAAATAGAGTAGGAATAGTTTTCTTTTATTTTCCTTTTGCGAAAGTAGTGATAAACTACTTTGTCATACGGATATTGCATGGGGAGTCTGTATTACCTGCATATATATGAACGTATATTATAGAATTTAAAAAAGAAAAAAATGGCTGTTCTCTAAAATAGCCAAGAAATAAATTAATAATAAATATTATGAAAATAGTAATCGCTGGGGGAAATGGATATTTGGGAAAGTTGCTCGTAAATGAATTTAAAAAAGAAAAAGAAAATATTATTTATATACTGACTAGAACGCAGCAAGTAAATATTGATAATGTGCATTTTTTATGTTGGGATGGGGTTTCAAAAGGGTATTGGACACAATTTTTAGAAGGAGCGGACGTATTAATAAATCTAGCAGGTACATCAGTAAACTGTAGTTATACAGTAAAAAATAAGAAAGCTATTTACCAGAGTAGAATAGAAAGTACGTCGTTATTGTGTAAAGTTGTTCAACGTTTGAAGCATCCTCCTAAGGTATTTATCCAGACTTCCTCAGCAACTATTTATAAGCATTCAGAAAAGAAATTAATGAAAGAAAAAGATGGAGATATAGGAACAGATTTTTCAATGGATGTGTGTAAAAAATGGGAGGCAGTATTTAATACTTACAGGTTTCCAAAAACAAAGAAAATTATAACCAGAACAGCAATTGTACTAGGAAATAAAGGAGGGGCTTTTCCATTGATGAAGAGAATGGCAAAATTTGGTTTAGGAGGAAGGCAAGGAAAAGGGAGTCAGTTTATAAGTTGGGTTACAGAAAGAGATTATGTAAGAGCCATTAAATTTTTAATAAATAAAGAAGAAGGAATTTATAATTTGTGTGTGCCAAACCCGATAAGAAATGTAGATTTTCAAAAAAAACTAAGGAGAAAACTAGGAGTTTATTTTTATATAAATCTTCCGTATTGGTTATTGAAAATAGGAGCTATTGTTATGAGAACAGAAACAGAATTACTTTTAAAAAGTAGAAAGGTGTTTCCTGAAAAGTTATTGCAGCAAGGTTTTCAGTTTGAAGAGGATCAAATGGATAGTTTTTACGCCAATATTTTTAAAAAGTAGAAAATAAATGAGTGATATTTTATATGAGAATAACTAACAAAGTACTCTTAGTTTTAAGAGTGCTTTGTTAGTTGGGTACAATCTTCTAATTATTTTTTCTTACATATTTCGTCTATACTGACCACCTACCTTAAATAAAGCTTGCGTAATTTGACCGAGAGAGCAGTATTTAGTAGCTTCCATTAATTTATCAAATAAATTTTCATTTTGAATAGCAGCTTCTTGTAAAATAGCCAATTGCTCTTCTACTTTTTGGGTATTGGTTTTGTGAAGTAATTCTTTTGTTTGAATTTGGAATTGCTTTTCTTCTTCTGTTGCGCGTATAACTTCTGCAGGTTGTACAGTAGGAGAACCCTTAGAGCTAAGGAAGGTGTTTACGCCAATAATGGGGAATTCTCCTGTATGTTTTAGCGTTTCGTAGTACAAGCTTTCCTCTTGTATCTTAGAACGTTGGTACATGGTTTCCATAGCACCTAAAACTCCGCCGCGCTCTGTAATTCTATCAAACTCCTCTAAAACAGCAGCTTCCACTAAGTCTGTAAGTTCTTCAATAATAAAAGAACCTTGAATTGGATTTTCATTTTTAGCTAACCCCAATTCTTTGTTAATAATTAACTGAATAGCCATAGCCCTACGTACTGATTCTTCGGTAGGAGTGGTAATGGCTTCATCGTAGGCATTTGTATGCAAAGAATTACAGTTATCGTAAATAGCATACAACGCTTGTAAAGTAGTACGAATATCATTGAAGTCAATTTCTTGAGCGTGTAGTGATCGGCCAGAAGTTTGAATATGGTATTTTAACATTTGAGCTCTTGAATTAGCATTGTATTTATATTTTAATGCTTTTGCCCAAATTTTACGGGCAACTCTACCAATTACCGAATATTCAGGGTCAATTCCGTTGGAAAAAAAGAAGGAAAGATTAGGGCCAAACTTGTCAATGTCCATACCACGGGACAAATAATATTCAACATAAGTAAATCCATTTGCTAAGGTTAATGCTAATTGCGTAATAGGATTGGCTCCAGCTTCTGCAATATGGTATCCTGAAATAGAAACAGAGTAGAAGTTACGAACTTGTTTTTCAATAAAATACTCTTGCACATCTCCCATTAATCGAAGTGCAAATTCTGTAGAAAAAATGCAGGTATTTTGTGCTTGATCTTCTTTTAAAATATCAGCCTGCACTGTTCCGCGGACTTGTGCTAAGGTAGCCGTTTTAATTTGGGCATAGGTTTCAGTAGGTAATATCATATCACCAGTTAAGCCGAGTAGCATCAATCCTAAGCCATTATTTCCTTCGGGAAGTTCTCCTTGGTATTTTGGTCTATCTAAGCCCTTCGAATCATAAATTTCTTTAAATTTGGCTTCTACTTCCGCCTCTAAACCATGTGTTTTGATATACTTTTCGCAATTTTGGTCAATAGCGGCATTCATAAAGAACCCAAGTAGCATTGGAGCAGGCCCATTAATAGTCATAGAAACAGAAGTCATAGGGTGGCTTAAATCAAAACCAGCATACAATTTTTTAGCATCGTCTAAACAGCAAATAGAAACACCAGCATTTCCAATTTTGCCATAAATATCAGGCCTATGACCAGGATCGTTTCCATAAAGAGTAACACTATCAAAAGCAGTCGATAAACGCTTTGCAGGCATGCCTAAACTTACATAATGAAAGCGCCTGTTTGTTCGTTCAGGGCCGCCTTCACCTGCAAACATCCTTGTAGGATCTTCCCCAGTCCTTTTAAAAGGGTACAATCCTGAAGCGTAAGGAAATTCCCCAGGAACATTTTCTTGCAAGTTCCAACGTAACAGATCTCCCCAAGCTTGGTATTTTGGTAGGGCTACTTTTGGAATTTGAGAGTGAGCAAGTGATTTGGTGTGTGTAGCTATTTTAATTTCTTTATCGCGTACTTTAAAAGTATAAACAGGATTCTTATACTTTTGAACTTTTTCTTGCCAGTTTAAAATAATTTCCCAATTGTGAGGATCGAGATTTAGTTTAACTTTTTCAAATTGAGCTAATAAGAGCTTTAAAAATACTTCCTCCTCTTTAATGGTATTGTTAGTTAAAATAGCATTCTCATTGAAACCAGCTTTGGTAATTTCTATAGGAAAATTTACAATCGAAGTTATGGTTTGGTAAATACCATAGAGTTTTTGAGCAACATTCACTTGCTGATGTACTTTTTTATCGTATGTTCTATTGTTCTCTGCTATTTCAGATAAATAACGAACTCTACTTGGAGGAATTACAAATATTTTTTCAGACATTTCTTTTGTAATTTCCATTTTTGATGTTAGGTCAGCACCTGTTTTTTCAACCAATTTATCCATAATACGTTTGTATAACGTATTCATTCCAGGATCATTAAACTGAGAAGCAATTGTACCAAAAACAGGCAAATCATCCATAGAAACTTCCCATAGATTGTTATTTCTCATGTATTGTTTCTTTACATCGCGTATAGCATCTAAAGCACCACGTTTATCAAATTTATTAATAGCAACTAAGTCCGCAAAATCGAGCATGTCAATTTTTTCCAGTTGTGTCGCAGCTCCAAATTCGGGAGTCATGACATATAAAGATGTATCAGAATGCTCTATAATTTCTGTATCAGATTGCCCAATTCCAGAAGTTTCTAATACAATTAGGTCAAATTCGGCAGCTTTTAAAACTTCAACAGCTTCATTTACGTATTTAGATAGAGCTAAATTTGATTGACGGGTAGCAAGCGAACGCATATAAACACGCTTGTTATTAATCGCATTCATACGGATACGATCTCCTAGTAAGGCTCCACCTGTTTTTCGTTTAGAAGGATCCACAGAAATTAACCCAATGGTTTTTTCAGGAAAATCCATCAAGAACCTTCGAACTAATTCGTCAACTAATGATGATTTTCCTGCTCCGCCAGTTCCTGTAATTCCTAAAACAGGAGTTGTTGTATTCTTATTTTTCTCATGTATGACATCTAAGGCTTTTTTTGCAACCTCAGGAAAGTTTTCTGCTGCGGAAATAATTCTAGCAATGCTTCCTATTTCTTTTTTGGAAAGAGAATTTACCTCGTCTTGTAGCTCGTTTCCAATAGGAAAATCAGAAGTTTTTACCAAATCATTAATCATTCCTTGCAATCCTAGTTCACGCCCATCATCAGGAGAATAAATACGGGTAATACCATAATCCATTAATTCTTTAATCTCTTCGGGAAGAATGACTCCTCCGCCACCTCCAAATATTTTAATATGGCCTGCTCCTTTTTCTTTTAGCAAATCATACATATATTTAAAATATTCAGTATGTCCCCCTTGGTATGAAGTCATGGCAATAGCATTGGCATCTTCTTGAATGGCACAATTGACTACTTCTTCTACGCTTCTATCATGTCCTAAGTGAATTACTTCAACGCCTGTTGATTGAATAATTCTTCGCATAATATTAATAGCCGCATCATGGCCATCAAAAAGTGATGCTGCTGTTACTATTCTTACTTTATAGGTGGGTTTATAAGGTGCTATTTGTTCCATTCGTAAAATTTATAGAAAATTAGATTTGCAATTTAAATAATTTTCAAAGAAATCAAATAATTAGTAGTAAATTAGTAAAATAATTAGTGAGTTTTTTTAAAATAATTTTATTTGTAAGGTTTTAAGTGAAGGGTGTTCTTTTTTATAAAGAACCAAGAAGGGGATAGGAGTTGAGTTATTTAAAGAGTAAATATAGCAGAGGTACTTTATGAAAAATATAGGAATTAAAAATACTTGATGAAAGCCCATTTTTTTCGGGTTTGAGTATAATAGAAATCACATTCATTTTGATAAGCTTCTTTCTCAAAACTTAAGTTTTGATAAGCAACGTATCCATTTTTATATTTTAAAAACTTAACGAACCATTCTATGCCATATAAGAGATAAAAAAAGATAATCAGCAATTCTAATTGCTGTTTTAGATGAATTTTTTCGTGATTAATAAGTATAGGATCTTGCTTTAGATCTTTTCTTTTTAAAAAGATAAAAGGATATAGGGTAGTGCCAGCAAACCCCTTCGGAACCATATATTTCGAAACAAAAATCATTACTATTTTCAGTGCAATAATATCACCAAATTACTATTTTTGATTGAAAAAAAACGAAATAGCAACAAAATAAAATTAGTTGGTTTGTAATAAGTGTGATAAAGTTTAAAAAAAAGTTATGGCATATTTGTTGATGCTCTTAAAATTGAGAAAGTCTAATTAAATTTAATAATAAAACCTAAAACATGAAGTTAGTAAAATTATTTTTAGTGCCTATACTACTTTTGATAATGAGCTCTTGCAGTTCGGTTAGAGTTGCAACAGATTATGATACAAAGGTGAATTTTGATAAGTATAAAACATTTGCTTTTTATAAAAAAGGAATTGATAAAGCTTCTATTTCTGATTTGGATAAAAAAAGAATTATGAGGGCCATTGAAAGCGAGTTATTAGCGAAAGGAATGACAAAATCTTCAAATCCAGATATTTTAATAAGTTTGTTTACCAAGTCGCGTGAGCGAGTAAACATAACAGATAACAGTTTTAATGGTTTCTACTATCCTTGGTATTATGGAGTGAATCCAGTAACAGTCTCGCAATACACCGAAGGAACATTATTTATTGATTTGATAGAAGCTAAGAACAAAGAATTGGTGTGGCAAGGTATAGGAACAGGAGCTTTACGAATGCATAATATAGAAAAGAAAGAAGCCCGTATAAAAGAGTTCGTAGCAAAAATAATGAGTGAGTACCCTCCTCATCACAAAAAATAAATTTTGAGCTTCTTTATGTTTTTTGCTTGTAGCTATATGCTGAAGTGATTTAAACTTTTCCCTTCAAAACAAGAAGTTTAAATTACTTCGATTAAAAAAAATAGAGTGGAGTTTTAAACATCTAATTTTTGCGTATCCTTAAAAATAAAAGCCTATTTATTAAATGCAAAAAAAGAAGCTTGGTTGTATTGAATTCAACAAAGCTCTTTTTAGGTCAGTTAGATCTTAAAGAACTTAATGTTCCTCTGAGTAATTTTTTTAAAAGTGGCGGGTAGTTGGTTTCCAAATGTGCATATTGAAGCATTGTTAAAAAAGGGTATATCTTTTTTGAAGATTTTTGATTTTTAAAGATGGTAAGTAAGCTTTCTTGCCAAGCTTTAAAGATCATTTTCTTTACCGTATTATTTTCATAGATATTCAATTGATGTAGTACACTTTTTGAATAATTAGAAAACCCCAACGGCATATTAGCTAGTTTTGAAAAATAGAGAGTACTTCTTTGAGTAAATGCTGTTGTGTCTTTTATAAAAACAACATTGTAGTCATTAGCCATAGCACCTTTTTTGGAAAGGAATAGAAGGAAGGAGTTTAAGATAGAGTTAGAATAATCTAAGAGAGAATTATAATAAATTTCTACACCCCAGTTGGTGTTTATAATTAAAACGTCATTTCGTATTAATTTTTTAAGAAAGAAGCATAAATTAGCGCCTTTTTTATGAGAAATAAGAAGTTGTTTCTTATGACTTTTACTTGATATGAATACGGCTTTTAACAATTCGACTTATAGTGATTTATATTTTTATTACAGAAAATTAGATTATATCAAACAATCTCTTTTGATAATGAAATGTAGTTAAGAATTAAAAATAAGTTTGATTTTGAAGGGGGAAGCAAGTTTCTAAAAATTAATTTGTTTTAGTGCTTACTATATCAATAAAGTTAAGAAAAACTTAGCATAAAAAAAGAACAATAGTATTGATTCTTTTTATAAAGAAATCAATATTGATTATTAAAACAAAGGAAAAGTGGTAAATTCGGTAGCTTAAATAAAATCGAATATCTTTGTAGTTATGTTTAAACAACGAATAGAATTAGAAAAGGACGATTACTATCTGAATGAAGATGGATATAAAGTTTTTACAGAAAAATATCATTTAAAAAGGGGGTATTGTTGTAAAAGTGGTTGTAGGCACTGCCCTTATGGGTATGATAAGAGAACGGATCGTTTTAAATGATAGTGACGATACCGTGTTTTTTGTATCTAAAAATAATAAAAAATAAATTAAAGATGATAAATAGAGTTTTAATATTACTAGTATTCGTATTTCAATTTTCTGGATGTGCAGAATTACAGAAGGTAGTGAATCAAGCAACTCAAATGCAAGGAGGAGCTGTAAGCCAAGCGCAAATAGGAAATGGATTGCGTCAAGCTTTAGATAATGGTATTCAACACCAAGTATCTAAGTTAACAGCAAAAGATGGTTTTTATAGAAATGAATTGGTAAAAATTATATTACCAGAGGAATTGCAGGTGGTAGATAAAGGATTACGTAAAGTAGGATTGAATAAGATTGCAGATGAAGGTATAAAAGTATTAAATAGGGCAGCAGAAGATGCGGTAAAAACAGCAACCCCTATTTTTGTAAGTGCAGTAAAAGGAATCACATTTGCAGATGCTAAGAATATTTTGCTTGGAGAAAAGAATGCAGCTACTACTTATTTGCAAGGAAAAACGAATACAGCTTTGTACCATCAGTTTGCACCCGTAATTAAAAGATCTTTTGCAAAGGTAGCAGCAGATAAAATATGGGAAAATTTGATAAACAAGTACAATAACATACCATTTGTAAAGAAGGTAAATCCTAATTTAACAGATTATGTAACCAAAAAAGCATTAGAAGGAGTATTTACGATGATAGCAGTGGAAGAAAAAGGGATTCGAGAGAAGGTAGGCTTACGAAATACGGCCTTGTTACGCCAAGTTTTTGCTTTACAGGATAAATATTAAAAAATAAGAGAAATAAAATTAAGAGAATAAGAGCTTTCCGTTGGAGAGCTTTTTTTATAGAAATTTTTTTTAGTATTTTGATGGTGTAATGATCTTTATTACAAATGTTTATGTATATTTAAGGAATAGTTAATACGTAAAGAATGCCACGATTAAATCAATTACAAGTATATAAACAATCTTTGGAGGAAAAGTATAGTCGTTTAATTGAAAAAGCAAATGCATATAGGTATATAGATGAATGTAAAAGTGATCGATCAGCTTATAAAGCAACGAGAGTTCTTGAAAAATTGGATAGACTTAGATACTTAAACGACAATATGTCAAATTTGACGATGTAACGCTCTAAAATAGTCGAACGCTTTTAGTAATCTGCTGCCATACCAAGAAAACATTTCGCCATCCACTAAAATAACTTTTGCTGTAGGAAAACTTTTTTTGATTTCGATGGCATGTTTTTCTTTAAAAGGATACGGTTCTGATGATAAGAAAAGCAATTCAACATTATCTTTTAAAGAGAGTTCAGTAAGGGTAATTTCAGGGTATCGTTTTTTACAGCGATATACATTATCCAGTTTGTTTACCTTCAATAAATGATTGATAAAAGTATTATTCGCAGCTACCATCCAAGGAGATTTCCAAATAAAATATACACACTTTTTAGTTCCTTTATTTCTTACGAAATCTTTGAAAACAGATAGCTTAAAATGGATTTCTTTAGTTATTTCATTCGCTTTAGTATGGCAGTGAAACAAGTGAGCATACTGGTTAATCAGTAGTAGTGTGTCGTGGATAGTTTGGATATTGGATACATGAACAGGTGCTATTTTTTCGCAAGATTTAACTATTTCTTTGGTGTTTTCTTCTTTATTGCATAAAATGATATCAGGTTTTAAAGCTTCGATTTTTTTTAAATTGATATTTTTGGTACCTCCAACAATAACCTTACTCTTTTTTAAAGAAGGAGGGTGTACACAAAATTTCGTAATTCCAACGATGCAGCCTTCTAGTCCCAAGTCAAATAATAACTCTGTTTGACTAGGAACTAAGGAGATAATTCTTTTTATAGGAGGAGAAATAGAGACACTTCTACCTAATTGATCTTTCAATGTTTTTTGATGCAATATAACCAATCCTAATTTAAAATTTTGAATATAAATAATTATTGATTTTTCTAATGTTGTTATCTTTCTTTCTAGTAAGAGTGCATTATTATGAAAAAAATAAAAAAAATCAATTGCTAGGCTTCATTGACAGTCAATTTTAGAAATGCATAAGAGAATGGAATTCAGAAAAAATAATTTAGAAGAAAAAGGTTAAAAAAAACATAAAAAAGTTTAGGAATGAAAATTTGTGTATGGTTAAGAAACGAGTCATTTATTAGCATAATTATCTGCTTTTAATGGAGTAGAGTGGTGTAAAACGTTTATAAATTTTTTTATTTTAATTTAAATTTATTTAAAGCGCTGATTATGTGGGTTTTATTTAAGGTCATAAAAAGTGTTAAATTTTATGATAATTCTGATTTAGTTAATCTAAAATAAGCTTTGTATTACTATTGGTACTACTTATAGATAATTGTTATAGACCTATTGTTAATACCAATTATTTAAAGAAATAAAAAGAAATTTTGTGATATAGATTTGCATCCGTAATAAGAAGATTTTCTCCTAAAAAGATGAAATTTTTTTAGCCTTGTTTGTAAGTTAGCATTACAAATTCGTGCGATACATACTTTATAAATTATTTATAGGAGGGCATATATGTTATAAACGAATGTTTGGTAAAAACATTTGTTAAAAATAAAAAAACGATCAGAATTAATTATAAATAGAAAACTAAATATTTTAAAAATGAAAATAAATACAATCAAAGTAGCTGTATTAATGGCTTTAGGTTTAATAGGAGGAATAAAAGAAGTTAGTGCACAGGAGTCTTTCCATTTTTCAACTGTGAAAAGTGAAACTTGGGCATTAATATTAAGAGCTAATAGCGATAATTCAAATCATGAAGAACCTATTTTATTTCAAGTAGGTCAGAATAGCAATTCGTTAAAAGATTTTAAATTAAAAGTGGGAAAAAAATTATCAGTATTTTCTACACCAGTTTCAATAAATGGAAATCTATCACTGATAGGTCATACGGGAGTTTCTGCAAAAAATGGAGATTTTTGGGGAAGAGTTTCAACTGAAGGAGAATTTCAGGGTTTAGGTAATTTAACTTTAAAAGTGAAAGAAAAAGATATTGTTACATCAGATACAGATTCGAATAGCAATAATATTTATTTTAAAAATCATCAAAATGAAGAAATAGCGAAGTTAAAAGACGGTGTTTTTACTTTAAATATGGCTAGTACTATTGCAGCACCAGGGCTGTTAAAATTAAAATCAGGGATTTCTAATAAAGAGAAAGGTGCAGTAGCCTTTTTAGATAGCGAAAATAATGAAATGGCAAGGGTTAAAGATGGTACTTTTACCGTAAGAGGAGGTAATACATTTCAATCTTATGGAAATTTAAGCCTAAGAGCTAATGCAAATGGAAAACAAAATGGAACTATTTTCTTTAAAGATGGATCAAATAGAGAAATGGCGCGATTAGAAAGAGGAAAGTTAACCTTAGATCAAATAAGCTTAAATGTCACTACATTTCCTGATTACGTTTTTGCAAAAGAATATCATTTAATGCCTTTAAATGAGGTTGCTTCTTATATCAAAGAAAATAAGCATTTACCCAATATGCCAACTGAAAAGGAAGTGGTAAAAGAAGGAATGAATGTAGGGCAAATCAATACGCTTTTAGTGGAAAAAGTAGAGGAGTTAACGCTATATACAATTGAGCAAGAAGAGAAAATCCAAGCTCAAGAAAAAACAATGAAAACTCTTTTACAAAAATTAGAAGCACTAGAAACGTTAGTGAAGTCTAAAAAATAATATATAATGAAAAAATATACATACATACTTGTGGTATGGCTTATAGGTCATATAGGAGCTATCAATGCACAGCAGGATAATAGCGATAACAAGATTTTTAGATTTTTAACCTCTGGAGAAGAAACAAAAGCATTGTTTCATAACACAGCTACAAATACAGCAGAGTTGCGTAAAGTAGGAGCGGTTGAAAATAAAGGAGAAGCGTATTTGCAATCTTTTATCTTGAAAGGTATTGAAGGAAAAAAAGGGAAGGTATTAATTGCTTCGGTAAAATCACCAGAGTACTTTTTGAAAGTAGATAGAAGCTCAAACACAGTAGCGTTTGCTAAGATAACAACAAAAGATGTAACCGAATTTACTTGGGAGATTGTTGTTAATAGTAACAAAGACGCTGCATTAATAGCTATTCAAACAGCTGCTAAAAACCGTTATGCTATTCAAAAGAAAGAGGACGGTGTCATGATCGCAAATAGTGTTGCTGGTAATGGAAAGTTAGATCAAAGTTTTTCTTTCCGATTGGCAACAATTCCAAACGTTTTTTAAAAAGAAATAAATGAATTCAAAAATACATACCAATAAAATATACTTAATGTGGTGCTTGCTTGTACTATCATTAAGCATCGTAGGTCAGTCAATAGAAAGACCCCCTGTATTGATTTTACAAGGGCATAATGGATATACCACGCATTTTGATACTCAAAATAAAGTAACAAGTCAATTACTAGAAACAGGAGTAAAAGGGCAAGCTACTATCGAGTTTTGGGTCATGAAAGGCCATATGGAAAACATTGTTCCAGGAGTATCGAAGATGGGAGCATGGAAGTTTTCAAACTTATTATCAGGAAATCAGGAATTTTCATTAATAGGTTCAGGAGTTCAATTAGAAGCTAAAATGGGAGCCACTTCTCAAACGATATCGTTAGGAAGAGATAATGAGGAATTTTGGGAAAATAAATGGCATCATATTGCCGTAACAATCAATACAGAAGCTTCAAGTCTTCGTTTAGTTGTTGATGGTACCCAAAAAGCAAACTTAACACTTCCTAGTACAGGATTTTCTCCAGAGAAAATGTATATGATGGTAACAGGAGATGAGCAGTTGAGTATAGCAGAATATAGAGCTTGGAACCGAGTACGTACTTTGCAACAGATTGATAGCGAAAAATCTTTGACCTATTCTAATGCAGATGATTTAAAGAGCTTAAATAGTAATGGATTGGTAATAGCATATGCAAAAAATGATTTTGTTGAGCAATATGTGTCAAATTTACCAATACAGCAAACATTATGGGATAATCTAGTAGCTTCTTTAACAGGAGTAGAAGTGCCTGCAAGTTCAAGAGTAATAAGTAAAATTTCAAAAGGAGAAGAAGAAGTAACTTTAGCAAAGTTAACTACAGAAGCAGACCATCCAATATATAGTTTAAAAGATGTTTATTTATATGCAACGGATGGAGAAGGAAGAAAAAGCTCAGGTAAACAAATTATTCAATTGCGTTGGCCGCATATTTCTGGGGCTACTAATTATATTATTCAAAGAAGAAATATAGGAGATCCAAGTAGTAGGTTTGCTACTGTTGATACTTATGTACCAACTTCAAGTGATGCTGTTTCGTCGTACTTGACTTTTGATGATGATGAAATTTTACCAAATGAGTTGTACAAATATAAAGTAACTGCTGAAGGAATTGAAGGAAGTAAGCCAGGAGAAGACAATGGATTTGTTTTTGCAAATGGAGAAGTAAGAGGAAGTGTAGAAACAGCAAATAGAGTTGCTACGCAAGATGTATTGATAGAGGCTAAAACATTAAAAGAAACAGTATTGCCGGGAAAAGCATTGCGCTTTTCAAAAGGGAGTACTCCAGTAGATATTCATGATGTATCTTTATTTGAAATAGGAGAAGGAGAAGGAACTATCGAATTCTGGTATCGTAATGATGTAACTAATAATACTGGGGTAAATACAGTGTTTAAATTAGGAGAAGGAGAAATTCGTATGGGAGCTGCCCAAATGGAGATTCGTTCAAGAGAAACGGAAAATAATCCTAAAGCCATTACTTATTTAACAACAGCTAAGCCAAATGATGGATATTGGCATCATTATGCATTTACTTTTGATGCAACGGGAGGAGCGGTATATATTGATGGAGGAGTGAGTCAACCGACTGATAAAGAGAGTCCTATTGTAGCCAATAAAACAACAAATAAAAAATTTATTACAGGGTTAAATAGAGCTTCTAGGTTTTCATTCAATGCTCAGGTAACGCATACTTATGATTTGGATGAAATTCGTATTTGGGGAGGAAAGAAAAATGCTACGCAAATATATAAATATTGGAATTTAATATTAGGAGCAAATAATTTACCTGGTTTAGCTGCTTATTATCGTTTTGACATGGAAGATGCTACTAGTATTTATAACCAAGCTGCACTCACTTTAGGGAAATTTAAAGGAGTTTCAATGACTCCATTAACAACTACAACGCAGCCATTTCAAAGAATTGCAAAGGGAGATGCTTTTGTAAACAAACCTATTGTTTATGGAGTATATACTGGTGATAACGGGCTTTATAGTTTTAATAGCATTAATACAGGAAAGCAAAGTGTTACTTCAGCTAATAATTATTTAGAATATGAAATAATACCTTCAAAACCTAATAATGAATTTTCTCCAGTATCTCGAATTAATAATATAGAAAGAACATTATCATCAGAGCAGCCAAGTGCAACAAGCTTTACCAATATTTCTCAGTACGATATTTCTGGTAAGGTGGTGTATTTAGTAGCAAATGGAGGAGGAGAGTCTATAGAATATCCAACAATACAAAGTACAGGAATAAGATTAAACGGAAAAGAAGTAGCTAGCGTGGAGGAAGGTTCTTTAGTAAGAACAGATAAACAAGGGGTTTATAGAATTACAGGAGCGCCTAAAAGACATAGTGTTTCAGTAGGGCAACCTAGGTTAGAAGGAAATAGCGTAGCTATTGATCGTTCTAGTTTAGATTTTAAAAACAAAGGATATGCAGTGTCGTCAGAGAGTATTGCAGTAGCGGCTAACGAAGGATTTACGTGGTCAGGTTTTATAAAACCAGATGTAGAATTGCCAAACCCAGGAGGAAATACGGCGGTAGCAAAAATTCCTGAGTTACAAACAGTATTACATTGGGGAGCGCTTAAGTTAGAGTTAAGAAATAATAATCAATTGGTATTATTATCAGGTAACACAGAATTAATTTCTAAAGTAATAGAAGGAAAATCTCAATATACTTTCTTTGGAATAACAAAAGATGTTAAAAATAGTGTAATAGGTCTTTGGGTAAATGGAGACTACCAGACGAAAGCTTATACAGGAGAAGCTATTGATAGTAAGGTATATGTAGGAGCAAGTTATGTTAGTGAAACAGAAATGAAAGAGTTCTCTTTGGCAAATATGGATATATTAGAGTTTAGAAATGCTCATTACAACGCACCTGAATTAAATAAACTTAAAGCGGGTAACGTCGTAGCAAAAGATGAACAATACTTGAAGCTATCATATACTTTTGAGCATAAAATAGGAACAAGAGCTATTAACTTAGCAGTGGCATCAGGAACTAAGAATAACTATTTATTGTTAGAAGGTGGAGCTTATTTTAATGAAACGTCAAGTTCTAAATACTTAAGAAAATTTGAATATGATTATGTAGCCTTTAAAGAAGGAGATAGTAATAAGTTAGTCAACCCAAAAAATAATAAGGAGTACTTATTTAATCTTACAGAGCCTACTTCAAATATCAATTTTGAAAATATAACAAGAAGATCTTTTGTAGGAAACATTGTAATTCCATGTAATAATAGCGTAGGTAATTGGACAGGTACTATTACAAGAACAGACATTGCATTTCCTCGTTACGAGAAAACAATTACAACAAGTGATTTTAATGATGAAAATAACTTATTTACAATTCATGACTTATTACCAGGTCAATATAGAGTGGAGCTAACGAGAGAAGGAACCACAGATGTAGTACAATCATCTATTATTGACTTAAGAGGAGGAAATAAGAGCTATGATTTCCCATACAGAAATGAGTTACAAGCAGCATTGACATTGTATGATGTTAGTAAAGAAGAGCTTGAAAACATTAAAGAAAAGGCGGTATTGGAGAGTAAAAAAATTGATCCAACTTGTGGAGATAATAGTACTATTTATAAATTAGAGTCAGGAAAAAGCATCTTAGCAGTAGTATCCGTTTTCGAAGAATATGGTGGAAATAAATGTTATGTAGAAGGAGCAGAAGTAGGCTTGAACGGAAAGATGATTTTAGCACCTACAAAAGGAAAAACAGATGCCTCGGGAAAGCAAGGGTTCTTAACCTTTACAGGAAGTCCTAACTTTATAGGAGATTATTTACGTGACTTAAACATTGTAGTAGCACATAAAGGTCGTAATATCACCGTAAAAAAATCTTCTTATATTACAGGAGCACAGAGAGGTAATGAAAACTTTACATTAACGGATCCAACAGTAGGGTTTGTATTGTATGATCCACCAGGAGATGCAAGTTCATCTACCTTAAGTAGAGGGGCTACATATTCATATAGCAGCTCTGTAGGAGGTGGCGGTAATTATAGTTTAGATACTTCTATTACTGCAGGAGCTGATGTAGAAGTACAAACGGTTACTTTAGCTGTTGCTGCCCCACTAGGAGTAGGAGCTGCTCAAGGAATTATAGGAACTATAACTAAAAGTAAAGCTTTAGGTGGAGGAGATTTTAATATTAATACTGGTCATAGGCATTCAAAAGGAGGAGGACGAAGTGTTTCTTTAAGCCAATCAATTAGTACGTCTTCTGGTGCAACTATTGTAGGGCAAGATGCAGATGTATTTATAGGAACTTCAAGAGTACTTACTTTTGGAACAGGAAAAACTTTATTAATAGATGAAAATTGCCAACCGATGATAGATTATGACAAGGCGGTAATGACGGCAGATAAATTCACTCCTTTTGTATATACAAGACAAGATATTGAAGATAATATCATTGTAAAATTACAAGATTTATTAATCAGTAGATATGACCAAGTGTTTTCAACTCCAAAAGAGGAAATAGCGAAAAGAAATTCGTTAGAAAATGCAAAAACTATTGAAGGATTTAATATTGACATATCTTCAAAAGATACAGATAAACAGATTGTTAATTATGTATATCAAATCAAGAGATGGAAAGAGATTGTTAAGAGAAAGTCTAGAGAAGAACAATTGAAGTATATGAATGATCATACAAGATCATTTGCGGAAACAACTTCTGATCTAAAATCAGTAGGAGAAGATTTAGGAAGTACAATTGAGAAAATAGATACCCAATTGTCATTTAGTGGTGGAACTTCTACAACCTATACGCTTTCAAGAGCTAACGAAAAGAACTCTAGTAATTCAACAAGTAGTTCTGGCGGAGGTGGCGGAGTTGTAAAGACTAAGATCAATGCGTTTGGAGTAGATTTTAATTTGAATACTAAAATTAATATTTCAGGAACTATTGAAAATAGCTATAGCACAGGAAGAGGAAATTCAAGAGAGGATAGCTTTACATTATCAGATGGAGATGCAGGAGATCAGTTTAGTGTTCGTATGGCAAGAGATAAAATGTATGATACTCCTATATTTTATACAGTAGCAGGGCAAAGTAGCTGTCCGTTTGAATCAGGTACGGTACCAAGAGAAGGGGTAGAAATTGTAATAGATAGCGCTGAAAAATATGGTTCAGGAGACGGGTCTATTTTGTATAACTTAACATTACGTAATACACAGGTAGCTAAAGACCGTACTCGTAAAACTTATATAGTAGGTATGGCAGGAGCTTCAAATGGTAACGGAGCACAAGTATTCTTAAATGAGTCGCCTATATTTGAACCAGGAACCTCTTCACCTATTTCTTTTGGATTAGATGGAGATTCTGAAACAGGAGTTCAAAAGGAAATAAAAGCGCAGTTGAAGATTACTAGAGGGCTAGATGCTCCAAAGGAAATTTCATACGAGAATATTAAAATTAGAATTTATTCAGAATGTGAGCAAGCAGGAGATGGATTCCGTAGCTATCGTCAAGACGAGTATGCAGAAGTAGGCGTGGTTCCTTTCCAAGAAATATCAGTAACAGCACACTTTAAAGGAGCTTGTATTGGTGAAATAACAACAAGTGCGCCAGAAGAAAACTGGGTGGTAAATAATACTAGTGGAAATAAGTTAGACGTGAAGTTTAGAATTCCAGAAGTAGTGAATGATCAAGTAGCGGAAGATTTTTCAGTAGCTTTAGAGTATGCTTTGCCAGGAAATAATAAAACTTTTGAGCTTAAGAAGTTGTCTTTAAAAGAATTAAAAGAGAATATGGACAGCGCAACAGGAATTATTTCTTACCAAGCAGATGTTTCAAGTTTATCTGATGGAGCATATAACTTTAGAATAGCACCTGTATGTGCAAACGAAGCAGCTGGTAGTAGAAAAAATCCAACAGCTTTTGTAAAAGGAACCATCGCAAGAGTAGCTCCAATAGTTATTAAGACGAATCCAATAAATGGGGGAGTGTTAAAAGAAGGAAACATTAATGTTGAATTCAATAGGGCTATTAATCCGTTAACAGTAGTGAATAGTAGTTTCTCTTTAAGAGGAATTTTAGGAGGACTTCCTCAAGATTTAGTTGCTGCTGAGTTTGATAATGTTGATGACGAGGTGATCGTACCTCATAGACCAGAGTTTAATTTAGAAGCAGGAAAACCATTTACTATTGAAATGTGGGTGAATCCAAGTTCTTTGCCAGCAGGAAGTGCTAATGCACAGATTGTTAAAAAAGGAGATAACTTCAGTATTGCTTTAACTCCAGAAGGTAAAATTAAGGTGAACAATACAGTAGAAAGTGCTAAAGCCTTGCAACCTTTTAACTGGACGCATGTAACAGTTGTATATGATGGAGTAAACACAGCAACGGTATATTATAATGGTGTTTCTGTAGGTGGAGGAGCTATAGCTGCTTTAGTTACAAATGAAGATGCTATTGAAATAGCTAAAAACAATGGAGGAACTTCATTTGTTGGAAAATTAGATGAAATGCGTATTTGGACTAATGATAGATCGCCATCAGATATTGTACAATACATGGATGAGCAATTAGTTGGAAATGAGGTAGGTTTAGTAGCGTACTTTGTATTTGATGATAATGCATTAAAAGGAGCTAACGGAGCGCCAGATGAGGCAATTCGTGATTATACTGGAAATGCTTTGGCAACTACTCAAAAAGGATTGAGTTTTGTAAGAGGTATTTCTAAAGCAGCGCCGTTAGATGTTACCAAAGTAGCTAAAGATTTACAATACCAGCTAGAAGTATCTAATAATGATACGCAAGTACACATCATTCCTGTGTTTGATGCCTCTTTCGTAGAAGGAGCTCAGTTAACAGCAATGATTCGTAATAGACGTTTGGAAGATCCTTTTGGAAACCAATTAAAAGGAAAATCATGGTCTTTTATTGTCAACAGAAATACAATTGCTTGGACTAAAAATAATTTAACTGTTCGTCAAGAGCAAGGAACAAGCACTACAGTTTCATCAATTGATTTGGATAATTCAAAAGGAGGAAGCCCTGTTAAATATAGATTCAAACAACTACCTTCTTGGTTAACTGTTGAGAAAGATGGAACAGCAATTAAGGCAAATAGTTTCCAAAACTTAGCGGCAAGCTTTGTTGAAAGAGATTTAGAATTTGTTGTAGCACCATATTTAAATCCAGGAAAACATGCTGCTGACGTATATATAGAAGTATTCCAAACGGTTGATGGTAAAGATAAACCAATAGGAGTGGAGGCTTTCCATTTGGAGGTAATTGTAACTTGTGCGGTACCTGATTTTGCTGAAGACTTTAATTCAAATAAGTTTATAAGTAATATGAGTATTGTTGGAAGCCTTATTATAGATAATACTCCATCTATAGATTCAGGAGATATTGTGGTAGCATATTTGAATGATGAATATAGAGGAGAAGCGCATGTGGATGCTAGCGGATTGGTTAATCTTAGTATTTTTGGAAATATAAGAGAAGAAGGAACTTTAAGTTTTAGAGTATGGGATGCTTCTGAATGTACAGAGTACAAAGGAATTAAAGAAGTGTATTCATTTGAGTTTAAAACTATAGGAAAAGCTAGTGCCCCTGTTACGTTAACAGTAGGAGAGCGCGTATCTCGTAGAATTTCATTAGTAGAAGGTTTCCAAGAAGTAAGCTTTAATTTAAAAGGAAATAATACTGATATGACATTACCTTTGAGTAGCATAAAAGGTTTCCAAGGAGGAGATAAAATACATGATGCAGTTAGCTTGAAATTAATTGCGACTGTTAATAGTGATGGAACTTTTAATTTAGAAGAAGGTGAAGCAAGTGAATTAGATGTTCGTAAAGGGTACTTATTATATTCAAAAGGATCAAAATTTGTGACTATAGAAGGAGTTCATGTATCGCTTGACACTAATATTGCTGTAGCAGGAGACATGGAGTTTACTTCAATTCCTTATTTCCCTAGCGATTTACAAACAATTCCTATTGCCTTAAGATCATTGAATTCAACTACAGTTAGTGATGGAGATAGAATCGAGAGAAGAGGTTTACATGCTGAATATAAAGAAGGAGAAGGTTGGATTGGTAGTTTAACGCACTTAACACCAGGTTTAGGGTATAAGTATAAAGCTCATAAAGAAGGAATTCTGAATTATAGTGGAATAGCGACTAAAACACCTCGTTCTTTTGCACGTTCAGTAGTAGCAGAAAATACTTCAGAAGCGTATCTAAGTAAAGCTAAAGCAATCAACTGGAAAGTGAATAGAAATCAATTCCCTAGCTTTATGTATGCGGTAGCTACTTTAGAATCTCTTGATCTTGATGTGACTAAAGAATATGTAATAGCAGCTTTTGTAAACGGAGAAATTAGAGGAGTTGCCAAGCCTACTTTAGTGGATGATGTATATCATTACTTTATGGGAATAGGAGGATTTGCAGAAGGAGATGTTGCCTTTAAATTATTTGATGGAGAGCAAATCTTAAGCTTAGATAATTCTTTAAGTTTTGAAAGAGGGAAGCAAATTGGAGATTTAGAAAGTCCATATGTATTGAATTTTACAGCCAAGTCTGAAGAGCCAAATACAAAAGTTAGTAAAGGGTATCGTTTAGGGCAAAATATTCCAAACCCAGTGAAAAACCATACACGTATTACTTACCAAGTGGCTAAAGATGAGTTTGTAGATATTAGTTTATATAATGCTTTAGGACAAAAAGTACATACTTTTATTGCAAAGAAAGTTAAAGGAAATAAACTACATCATATAGACTTTAATTTAAGTGATTCAGAAGTATCATTGAAATCTGGAGTATATATTTATAAACTGACAACAGCGTCTGAAACGATGAGTGAAAGGCTAATTGTTGAATAAGTTTTAAAAATATCGTATTTTAAATTTAAAATCAGTTTTACAAGTACTAGCAGTGGGAATTTTCTCACTGCTAGTTTTTTTACAATAATTTCAAATGGTAACTGCTCATTTTAGGTAAAGAAATTACGTATAGCCGTTATTGTTTTATTTTTTTAATCAGAGGTAAATTAAAAAAAAGTAACGGAGTGATATCCTATGTAGTTCTTCATTTTTAGTTGGGTTTTTCCTTCAAAAAAATGAAGAAGAGCTTCATTCATAAACCCAAAAAGTTCATTACTGAATCCTAATACTTCTATAAAAGTCCAATTGCTTCATGAAAAAAAGTGCTATTATTTTAGTTTTAAAGATGTAACTCATTGATTTCTATAGAGAAACTGTACAAACTTTTTAGAGGGAGTAAAAAATCTTGTACAGAAAAATACGTAGAGAAATTGTACAAACTTTTTAGAGGGGGTAAAAAATCTTGTACAGAAAAATGCGTAGAGAAATTGTACAAACTTTTTAGAGGGAGTGAAAAATCTTGTACAGAAAAATGCGTAAATAAATTGTACAAACTTTTTAGAGGGGGTAAAAAATCTTGTACAGAAAAATACATAAAGAAATTATACAAACTTTTTGGAGTGAGTAGAAAAAATTACGCATTCCTATTTTGAAAATCAGTTAATTATAATTTTTAATAAGGAAAGAGTATGTGCTTTCTTCTAGAGAGGTATTGCAGTTTTAATAGCAGGAAAAGAAGTAATATATGTTGTTTTTCAGCTAGAAATAAATAAGTTTTATGTTTAAGAAATGATATGAGGAATTTTTATAGTAGTAATAACACCAACTTCATTTTTTTTGTTTTCCATATGGAAGCTAAAATTATTGTTGAATAAAGTTTCAAGTCTTTCGACTGTTGTGCTAATACCAATTCCTTGTACTATTTCAGAAAACTCTTTCATTAGAGGGGCTCCATTATTACAAATAGTAATCATAATTTGCTGGTTTACTTTTTTTACAGTCAACTTAATACACAAATCAATATGATTTTGAGAGTACCCGTATTTAATAGAATTTTCTATGATAGGTTGTAGTAAAAAACTAGGAACTTTCGCGCTCATTAAATTCTTTTCAATGTCTTTTTCAAAAGAAAAATGATCAGAGAATCGAACTTTCATAATGTTGTTGTATTTTGATAGCATAAAAAGCTCTTCTTCTAAAGAAATTAAATTTTCATCTTGAATATTAAGCAATATTCTTAACAAGTCACTTAAATCAACAATAGTATTTTGAGCTAACTTCTTATCAATATAAATAAGTGTTGCAATGCTATTGAGGGTATTAAAAAGAAAATGAGGTTGGAGATTAGACTTTAAAAGGTTCAACTTAGAAAGCGTTAATTGGTTTTTCAAAGTGTTTCTTTCAAATTCTATTTTTTTAATTTTTTTAGAATGGAAATAAATGTAAACGATGAGCATCATTCCGAAATTAATTAAGAAAATAAATACAATATTATTAACAATTTTATTTAAGTAAATAGCAGGATTTAAGTGAGATATAGGGCATTGTCCTAAAATTACAAATACTAAAGTAGAAAGGTAATATACAATGAGCCCTATTAGAATGGCTATTGTTAGGTGGGTTGTAATTATTTTTGTCCAAGAGAGATGTTTCTCAATCATCTGCTTTGAACTATAAATAACAATCAGTGTAAAAATAATGATGGTTATATAATCAATGTATAAATAATCAATAAGAAGCTCTTTCCAAGTGTAGTCTATAAACTCAAGACCTGATATTTTTAAATAACTTATTTTTAATATTCGAATAAGGAAGGCAATAGTATAAAACGTAGATAAAGCTGCTATTAAGCTAAGGTTCACTTTCTTTTTAAAAGAGCTGAGCATCATAATCCAATAAAATTTTGAAAATCTTTCTTATAACTTTTGCTAATTCTGAAAAGCTTATTATCGGATGTTCTGATATCTATTTCACCATAATTAGAATGAATTAGTTCATGAATATGATCAATATTAATAATGGTAGATCTGTGGATTCTTGAAAACTTTGTAGGATCTAATTTATCACTTAAATTCGTTAAAGATTCTCTTAAAAGATACTTCTTTTCGTCGGTATAAATTTCAGCATAATAACCAGAAGCAACGATGTATTTTATAGCATCTGTTTTTATAAAAGAAACTTTGTTTCCTAATTTAATAGGGAGTTTTTTTATTTCTTTTCGATGCATAGGAGGCGTATATTCTCTTACATATTCTAATAGACTGTTCATTTTATTATTCAAAGAATTATCTACATGATATTTAGAAATTACTTTTTTAACAGAGCTATAAAACCGATCATCTTTAAAAGGCTTTAGCAGGTAGTCAAATGCAAAAAAATCGAATGCTTTCAGAGCATATTCATCATAAGCCGTTACAAAAATCACAGAAAAATCATCATACTTATTGATCTTGTTTAAAATATCAAAGCCAGTCATATCCTTTAGTTGAATGTCTAAGAATAAAAGTTGAGGCTTTAAACTATTTATTTGATCAATGGCGTCTTTTCCATTACTAGCAGTAGCAATTAAATCAAGTTCCTCAATGTCTTCAATTAAATTAGCTAACCGATGCCTCGCTAAATTTTCATCATCGATGATAATGGTAGATATTTTCATTAAAATAAGATGTTTTAAGTAAACAAAATAAGGTTTTAGGTTTATTAACACTTAGTTGTTGAGAGGTGTTTATAAGCCATTATGGGGTACTTACATCAAAAATAAGTCTTTTAAACTCTTTTATAAGTCGTTTAAAATCATTTATTCTTTCGGAAAAAGTAATATAAACCACTTTTTCTTACCGCAAAAGCCATACACTTTTAAATAGAAGCTACTTACATCAAATTTAATACGCTTGACTTCTTACCGAGCTGCTATAGGTTTTAAAGCCAATACATTTAAAAACATTTAATTAACAAAAATTTATATAATTTATGAAACAAGGTTATAGAAGCACTGTAATTCTGTTATTGTTTTTAGCAACTTTTTTGAATGTTGTTGCACAAGAAAAGATAATAACAGGAACTGTAACAGATGAATCAGGAGGATTACCAGGGGTTAGTGTTTTAGTGAAGGGAACAGCTTCAGGAGGAGAAACAGATTTTGATGGGAAGTATTCCATAAAAGCAAAAGAAGGAGGGGTTCTTGTTTTTAGTTTTGTGGGTATGAAAACAGTAGAAAAGGTAGTAGGAAAAGCTACAACAGTCAATGTAGTGATGGAAGAAGATTCAAATATTCTGGAAGAGATTGTGGTTGTTGGATATGGAGAACAATCTGAAAGGAAAATCGTACAAAATATATCTGTAATAAAAGAAGAGGCAATTGAAGATATTCAAGCAACGGCACCTCAAGATTTATTGCAAGGTCAATCTTCAGGAGTTCAAGTTGTAGGGTCTTCGGGAGTTTTAGGAGCTGCCTCAGTGATACGTGTTCGAGGAGTTAGCTCTTTAACAGGTGGAGCAAATCCATTAATTGTAATTGATGGAGTGCCTATTGATGATCAAAATCAAACGGTAAGTAACGGTGGAAATACGGGGTTGAATCCATTATCTTATGTAAATACAGAAGATATTGCCACATTTACTGTGTTAAAAGATGCAGCAGCAACTTCTTTATATGGTACGCGAGGTTCTAATGGAGTTATCTTGATTACTACTAAAAAAGGGAAGTTAGGGCAAGCAACTAGAGTAACATTAGACCTTAGCACATCAGTGAATGAAGCTACTTTTTTAGAAGAAATGATGAATATTAATGAGTATGCTGATTTTAATGTGGCTAGATCTAATTTAATAAATGGAACTTCGTTAACGGCTACTGATTTAGGGTTAGATGGAGAAGGTTTTGATTGGTTAAAGAATGTTATTCGTAAAGGAATCTCATCGAGTGAAAACTTAGGAGTTTCAGGAGGTTCAGAAAAATCTACTTATTATTTTGGACTGAATCACTCTAATTCAGAAGGGTTTATTATAGGAAATGATTTAGAAAAAACAGGGGCTAGAATTAATGTTAATACACAGGCAAATGATTGGTTAAAAGCAGGGATGAATTTATCAGTATCGGCATCTAAAAATAACAGAGTTAGTACAGAAAATAGTACCTTTTCACCAATAACAGTAGGTTTTTTACAAACTCCAAATGTACTTCCATTTGATGAAGATGGGAATTTTGTAAATACAGGGTTTATAGGTAATGTATTGGCAATTGAGGCTTTAGATAAGCATGAAGTGAACACTACAAAAATCATAGGAAATGCATTCTTAGAGGCTTTAATTGTTGAAGGCTTAAAAGCAAAAATTGATTATGGTGTTGATCGTACTCAAATAGAAGAGACACAGAGAAGTGTTGAAATAAACACACCAGGAGGTTCAGCAGATAATAGAGTGGTTTTTATAAATAGAAATTTATTAACAGCTACGTTGAATTATAATAAATCGTTTGGAAGCCATACATTAGGACTTTTGTTAGGAACCTCTTATGAGGAAACAAAAACGAATGTGACTAGAGTGCAAGGAACAGGTTTTTTATCAGATGATTTATTAAATGTAGATAGTGCCTCTACTTTTCCTTTAACAACTAGTAGCAGAACGCAAAATAGGTTATACGGGCAATTATTTTCTAGATTAAATTATGACTACCTAGGAAAATATCTAATAGAAGGATCGTATAGACGAGATGGATCAACTAAGTTTGGAGGCAATAATAAGTTTGGTGATTTCTGGGCTGTAGCAGGAGGCTGGGTGCTTTCTAGAGAATCTTTTTTAGAGGATGGCTTTTTTGATTATTTGAGTGTACGAGCTAGTTACGGTATTACAGGGAACGACCGAATAGGAGGTAATTTCCCAGCTTTAGGGTTATTTGAAGGAGAAAATTATAACGGATTATCGGGTTTATCTCCAAGTACTGCCGAAAATCCTAACTTAAAATGGGAAGAAACAGCAACGTTAGATGTAGGATTTAAATCAGCTTTTTTTAATAATAGAATTTCGTTTAATATGAATTATTATGAAAAAAGAACAGATAACTTATTAATAAATGTACCTCTTCCTTTAACAACAGGTTTTTTCTCTGTAGCTAGAAATGCAGGGGAGATAGAAAATAGAGGTTTCGAATTTGATTTAACTACTGTAAATTTTAGAACAGAAGATTTTGAATGGACTACCAAAATAAATTTATCTACTGTTGAAAGTGAAGTTTTATCGCTCCCAGGAGCAAGTGTAGATTCGGAAGGAAGGCAATTTATACCAGGATCAGCTGTTCAGAGAGCAGTAGTTGGAGAGTCAGCAAATAGCTTTTATTTGATAAGGTATGTAGGAGTTAATTCGCAAACAGGTGAAGCAGAGTGGTTAGATGCCGATGGAAATATTACAAACTCACCAACTCCAGATGACAGGAAAATAGTAGGAAATGCACAGCCTGATTTTTATGGAGGAATTACAAATACATTTAAGTATAAGAATTTTGATTTAAATATTTTTTCTAATTTTTCATATGGAAATGATGTTTATATTGGAGGAATTAGATTTACGGATGCACCTATTGGTTTTGGTTTAAGTACCCGATTACTAGATTATTGGCAGCAACCAGGAGATGAAGCTTATTTTCCAAAGTTAGACGGAGCAACCGCTGGATTGTTTAGAACTCGTTCTACAAATCAGTTAAAAGATGGTTCGTTTTTGAGATTAAAAAATGTGACTTTAGGGTATACTCTTCCTAAAAGTATTTTAGAAAAGACAAGTTTTATTGAAGGGTTAAGAATTTATGTTACAGGAACAAATTTATTAACTATTAAAAGCAGTGATTTAGGAGATAGAGACCCAGAGGTTACAGATAGTACGAACCCTTTAACATTAGGAGAAAGCTTTTTTGTAGCACCTCAGGCGAAATCATACTTGGTTGGAGCTAAAATCACATTTTAATTAATTCAAAACAACGATACAGATGAAAAAAAATAAAATAATTTATATACTATTAGGAATATTGTCAATATTCGTATCATCATGTGAAAGTAGTTTAGACATTGCCCCAGAAGGAAGTTTAACGGGAGGAGTGGTGTTGTCTAACGCAGCTTTAGCAGAAGGGGTCTTAGTAGGTGCGTATGGAAGGATGAGAAATGATGCTGCTTTTAATGGAACTACTCAGTTAACACAAGAGTGGATGAGTGATAATATAGACTTTAAAGGGTCTTTTCCAACTTTTCAAGAAATTAGAGATTATACGACGATAGCAGATAACGGATCCGTTTCAGGATATTGGAGAAATTTATATGACGTAATTTCTCCTGCAAACTTCTTGATTAATAAATTACCTACTACAGATATACCAGATCTATCTGAAGCAGAAAGAGAAAGAATAATAGCTGAAGCAAAGTTTATTAGAGCCATTACAAATTTCAATTTGGTAAATTTATTTGCGCAGCCTTTTCAAGTATCTAACGGAAGTAATTTAGGAATTCCGTTAATTGTAGATTTTTTTGAAGGAGATTTGAGCTTGTTTCAATTGCCAAGGAGTACCGTAAATGAAGTACATGCAGCTATTGAAAAAGATTTATTAGAAGCAATTCCAGGATTGCTAGAGGTAACAAGTAGAGGAAGAGCTAGTAAAGGAGCTGCAAAGGCTTTATTAGCAAGGCTATATTTGTATAGAGATGAGTTTTCAAAAGCGGCAGATTATGCAAATCAAGTGATTCAGTCGTCTCGCTACGAATTAGCTCCAAATTATCTATTTTTCAATCAAAATGATTCTTCTGAGCATATTTTTCAAATTATAAATAATGCGGTAGATGGGCAAACTGGTGGGCAGGGCTTTTCAGGATTAGCAAACCCAGCACCCGTTGGTAGAGGAGATGCTCCTTTTTCACAAAATTTATTAGACGAATATGCATTAGAACCTGGTGATTTAAGATTCACAACATTACATGTTGAAGGAACTGATGCGGTTGGCAAAACCTCTACATTTACCACTAAATTTCCTGACGGAGTAAATAATTCAGATAATGCACCTATTCTTAGAGTAACAGAAATGTACACAATTCGAGCAGAAGCAAATTTAAGAGGGTTGACGAATATAGGAGATTCTCCATTGAATGATATCAATGCTTTGAGATCGCGTGCAGGATTGCCTGTTTTAGTTTCAGTTAATTTAGATGTTATTTTGAACGAGAAACGAAAAGAATTATGTTTTGAGGGGCAAAGGAGAATGGATTTGTTAAGGAATAAAAGGTCTTTAAGAAGGGCTGGACAAGCAAATATAGCAGCATCAGCATTTGGAGCTAATAAAACAATTTTGCCTATTCCATCAGATGAATTGGATTTAAATCCTAATAATACTCAAAACCCTGGTTATTAAGGGGTAGGGGAATACTTCTTTTAATTTATTTTTTTAACTTATTGTGTAATATTTATGTAAAAAATACAATGGTTTTTCAAATCAAAAAAGAAGTAACTCAAATCAAAAAGATTTTATGAGGTAAAGTAAAGAGTATCTTAGTCATAGAGTTACATTAAACATTTGTCTTCAGAATTATAATTATTTGAATTACTTTATAAGTTCAGTTCAAAGTGAAATTAACTCTATGTTGAATTAATCGATAAAAAAGCCAAGGAGTCATTAACCTTGGCTTTTTAATTTTATGTCAAAAGGAGTTCCATTTGTTGTTGGAGCGCTTTTGCTTTTTGGGCTGCATCTTGCGCAAAATCATTTTGTTGTGAGGCATAAATGATGCCGCGTGATGAGTTGATAAGTAAGCCAACATCCTCCGTCATTCCGTATTTGCAAACTTCTGTAAGATTTCCACCTTGGGCACCAACACCAGGAACTAATAAAAATGACGTCGGAATAATTTTTCTGATATCAGCTAAAAAAGTTGCCTTGGTAGCCCCAACAACGTACATTAAGTTAGTTGCATTTTCCCAAGTTTTGGAAACTTCTAAAACCTCCTTATATAGTTCTTGGTGATGTACATTTAATGTTTGAAAATCGAAGGCGCCTTGATTAGAAGTTAAAGCAAGTAAAATAGTATGCTTATCTTTAAAAGCCAAAAAAGGTTCAACGGAATCTTTACCCATATAAGGAGCAACTGTAATAGAATCAAAAGCTAAATCTTCAAAAAATGCTTTGGCATACATACTCGAAGTGTTGCCAATATCTCCTCGTTTAGCATCAGCAATAGTAAAAATTTCAGGATGCTTTTCATTTAGGTATTGTATCGTTTTTTCTAGTGCTTTCCATCCTTTTAAACCATATGCTTCATAAAAGGCAGTGTTGGGTTTATAAGCAACGCATAGGTGATGCGTAGCATCAATAATAGCTTTGTTAAATGCAAAAATGGGATCTTCTTCTTGTAATAAATGTGCTGGAATTTTAGTAAGATCGACATCCAAACCAATGCATAAAAATGATTTTTTTTTACGGATTTGATCTACAAGTTGTTGTGTTGTCATTAGTTGTAATAAAAGTTAAGCAAAGGTACATATTTTTGCGAGTTTCTGTTATCTTTGTTAGGATGATTAGTTATGTTTTAAACAAAGCTTTTTACGCCTTTTTAACGCTTTTTGGGGTCGTAACAGTTATCTTTTTATTATTCAATATTTTACCAGGAGATCCTGCTCGTATGATGTTAGACCAACGAGAAGACACGGAGCAATTAAAAAATATTCGAGCTAAATATGGTTTTGATAAACCTGTCTTAACCCAGTATTTATATTACTTAAACGATGTATCTCCAATATCTTTTCATAATAAAGACAAAAAAAATTATACCTTTTTATCCGAAGAAAAATATACGTATATAAAACTTATTCAGTTAGGAGAATACAGCATGGTAGTAAAATACCCTTATTTAAGAAAATCTTTTCAGAAAAACGGAAAAAAGGTTTCTGAAGTCATTTTAGAAACCTTGCCTAATACAGCCGTTTTAGCCATGTTTGCTATTGTAATTGCAATAATTATAGGAATTTTATTGGGAGTACTTTCCGCACTATATAAAGATACTTTTTTTGATAGAGTTATTGCTGTAATAAGCACTTTAGGTATGAGCATCCCTTCTTTTTTTTCGGCCATATTATTTGCGTGGCTTTTTGGGTTTGTATTGCATGAATACACAGGTCTTGAAATGACAGGAAGTTTTTATGAAGTAGATGACTTTGGGGAAGGGAGCTATATTCAATGGAAAAATTTATTACTCCCAGCTTTGGTTTTAGGAATTCGTCCGTTAGCAGTGGTTACTCAATTGATGCGAAATTCGTTATTAGAAACCCTGAATGAAAATTATATACGAACTGCTTACGCAAAGGGCTTAACTAGCTACCAAGTAGTAAAGAAACACGCATTAAAAAATTCTTTAAATCCAGTAGTAACTGCAATTTCAGGGTGGTTCGCATCCATGTTGGCAGGAGCAGTGTTTGTAGAATATATCTTTAATTGGAACGGATTAGGGAAAGAGATTGTAAATGCATTGAACACATTAGATTTACCTGTGATAATGGGAAGCGTACTGGTAGTAGCTACCTTATTTATATGGATTAATATTTGTGTAGATGTGGTATATAGTTGGCTAGACCCTAGAATAAGATTGAATAAATTATGAAATATTACCTTATACTCTTTATTTTTTTTACAAGTTGTGCTGTTTTTCAGCCTAAAAAATTTAACGATTTGTCATTGGAAGAAAAGATGGTGACTACTGCTAGAGATACTATAACATTGGGAGAAGTACTTGAGGAAAATAGTGGAAAAGATAGTTTTATTCAAGTGTATGCTACCTATTGCCCCTTTAGTCAAGATAGTTTTAAAGAAGTGATATTGTTACAAGAAAAATATAAAGATGTAAATTATATTTTTTTGTCGGTAGATCATTCGTATTACGATTGGAAGAGAGGATTGGAAAAAATGAAAGTTAAAGGACAGCAATATTATATTCCTAAAAAAGGAAAAGGAGCGTTGGGTAAATTTTTAAAGTTAAAAACAATACCAAGATTTATACTGCTAAATAAAGAAGGTAAGATTCGTGTGTATAATACAGCTGATGTATTAAAAATAAAAAGGAAGTTGCATTAAAATGAAAAAAGTAATATTAATTTGTATAGTGTTGTTAAGTAGCTGTGTTCCAAAAGATCAAACTGAGTTTTCAAAAAAAGCTTTAGAAGATCGTGTAATTGCTTTAGACGGAACCTCTGTAAGCTTTGAAGAAGTACTAGCAAAATATAAAGGAAAAAAAATAGTAATAAATGCATGGGCCTCTTGGTGTAGCGATTGTATTGTTAGTTTGCCTAATATAAAACAAATGCAAAAAGAAAATCCAGAGATCCCTTTTGTCTTTTTGTCATTAGATAAATCCGTTCGCAAATGGAAAAAAGGAATTGATAGATTTCACGTACAAGGAAATCATTATTTTATGGAGAAGGGATGGGATAGTGATTTAAGCAAATTTTTGAGCTTAAGGTGGATTCCTCGCTATGTAATTATAAATGAAACAGGAAAAATAGAAGTATTTAATAAAACGAAGCTAACAAGGGCGTTATTTAATAAACATAAAAAATAACTTATTTTAGCAGGATAAAAAAGCAGCAGAACCAAATCAACTAAAAAATGAGAAAAAATATTGTAGCAGGAAACTGGAAAATGAATCATAATATTGATGAAACTAAAAAACTTATCAAAGAATTACGTAATGTTGTAAAGAAAAAGCAGCTTAAAAGAACAAGAGTTATTATAGCGCCTACTTTTGTAAATCTAAAAGAAGCCTTAAAAAAGGTGAAAAAAAGTAAAATAGAGGTAGCTGCACAAAATATGCATGAAGCTGCTAATGGAGCTTTTACAGGAGAAGTATCTGCCGATATGCTAACGTCAATAAACATAAAAACGGTTATTTTAGGACATTCAGAACGACGAACGTATTTTGGAGAAACAGATGAAATTTTAGCAAAAAAAGTAAAAGCAGCTATAGACAATGGGTTGGAAGTGATTTTTTGTTTCGGAGAGCTATTGGAAGATAGAAAGAAAGAAAACCATTTTAAAGTGGTAGAAAACCAATTGAAAAATACATTGTTTGGATTAGAAGCAGCGGCATGGAAAAATATAATATTGGCGTATGAGCCAGTTTGGGCAATAGGTACAGGAGAAACAGCTTCGCCGGAGCAAGCACAAGAAATGCATGCATTTATAAGAAATTTAATAGCGCGTCAATATAGTGAAGTATTGGCAGATAATACTTCCATTTTGTATGGAGGAAGTGTGAAACCAGCCAATGCCGTTGAAATATTTTCAAAGCCAGATGTAGATGGTGGTTTAATAGGAGGAGCGGCATTAAATGCAAAAGATTTTTCAGCAATAATCAAAGCAATCTAAACAAATTCGTATTTTTGCATAGTTAAAAAATAGAAAAGCTGTCTAAAAAGTACATTGTCGTTATTTCGAACAGTCGGAGCAACAGCGATATGTTACTTTTTAGACAGTTTTTTTACGTAATAAGTTTATAATGGATAATATATATATAGAATATAGTTTTATAGTTTCACCAAAGGAGCCAGCAACTGAAATTTTAATAGCAGAATTAGGAGCAGCTGGTTTTGAAAGCTTTGTTGAAAATGAAACAGGAGTTGTTGCTTATATTCAAAAAGATTTTTGGAATAAAGAGATTTTAAATGATATCTTTATTTTAAATGCTGGTGAGTTTTCTATAAAATATACGCAACAAGAAATAGCGCAAACGAACTGGAATGCCGAGTGGGAAAAAAACTTCCCCCCCATTCAAGTGGATGCTAAAGTTAGTATCCGTGCGCCATTTCATGAAAATCCTAATTTACCATATGATATTGTAATAGAACCAAAAATGAGTTTTGGAACAGGGCATCATGAAACAACTCATATGATGGTACAACATTTATTGGAGATGGATGTTGCAGGTATGAAAACATTAGACATGGGATGCGGAACAGGAATTTTAGCAATTTTTGCTGAAATGAGAGGAGCAAATCCTATTGATGCAATTGATATTGATAATTGGTGCTACGAAAATTCGTTAGAAAATATAAAGAGGAATAATAGCAAGCACATTGCTGTTTTTGAAGGAGATTCGGCGTTGCTAAATAATAAAAAATATGACCTGATTATTGCTAACATTAATAGAAATATATTGTTGATGGACATGGAAATATATACTAATTGCTTACATAAAGAAGGAGTTTTATTATTGAGTGGGTTTTATAAAGAAGACATTCCTGTTATTAACGAAGAAGTGATAAAATATGGTTTGAAGCTTGATAAAACATTAGAACGTAATAACTGGGTAGCCTTAAAATACCTAAAAGGGTAATTTTATTTTTAGTGTAATAATTCATAACTTTGTTAAATGAGTACTCAGGAAAAAATACAAGAACAAGCTGATGTCTTAGAACAAGAAGCTTTACAACATGAAATTGTATTGCATAATGATGATGTAAACACATTTGATTATGTGATACATAGTTTGGTAGATGTATGCGAGCATACTTTAGAGCAAGCTGAACAATGTACTGTTTTAGTACATTATAAAGGAAAGTGTACTGTAAAATCAGGATCCTATGAAGATTTAGAACCTCGTTGCTCTAAATTGTTGCAATTAGGTTTATCCGCAGAATTGGTATAGCATATGGAAAATGTATTAAAGTACTATGAGTTTTCTGATTTTTTTAAAGATAAATCAGATACCTTTTCAAATAATGAAATTTCCTTTTCAGAATTAAATCCAGCGCATTTTTTAATTTTTGAAAGAAACGAAGAAGCCCGTTATAATTTGTATGTTTCTAAATATGCTTCCAAAAAAGAAATAGGAATAAAACCTCCCGAAATATTAGAATTAATGATACAAGACTATGATAAGTCTATACCCGAGCACCGAATTGCTATCAGAAGATACTTTCACTAAAAAACCAAAAAAAAACTTTTTTGGTTTTTTTTGGTTAAAATGTGACGAATCAAAAAAAGTAGTGTCAAATAAGTGTAGATGAAAATGAAGGATGTTTGAAAGTGTATTATTTGAATTAACTTTTTTAAAGTTCTTCAAAAAGATCACATAACAGACTTTTTTAAAAAGATGTTTTGTAAAATGAAATGATAGAAATTCATAAAGATAGTAGTAGTAGTTAGTTTTTATACTAAGTTTGGTTAGACGAAAAAGCCTTAAGTGTTTACTTAAGGTTTTTTCTATTTTAAGAGAAAATAAAAAGTTCAGTTTCTCATTAAAAAAAACTGAACTTTTGTTTGAACTGTAAATGTTCTACCGTAAGAAATAATACTAAATTATGGAAAAAATATTTTAGAGAGTTTGTTTCGTAGCTTATTACGAAGTTTATCGTTTTAATAAGAAAAGGTTTTTTCAGAAGAAAATAATGTCGTAAGGTTTTTTGTATTAAAATCTTTTACTTCTTTTTCTACAGAGGGATTTGCAGGGTATGATTTGTTTTGAATATTATACACCATTTCTCTATAACCATCTGATAGTAAATATAATTTTTTCCAATTATTTTCCATTGTATCACTAACTAATAAAGGAGGTCTAGTTACAGTAAATTCTGTAATTAAATTTAAATTAGTATCTAAAAGCAAAAATGTACAACCACCAGAACCGCAAAAATATCTAGAATTCAAATAAACAAATATTTCATCGATTCCGTCATTATTTAAATCAATTGAGGTGTACTGAAATTTTCGATCTTCTACGGGCATTATCTTTAAATCTGATTCATCTAAAAACACAGTAGTTAAATAATTTTTTATTCTTTGGGAAAGAATATCCTTGGCATTAGCGCCATTTTGTTTTTTTTCTTGAATAACGACTTCTTTATCAGAAGAATTAGTAATATTATTTTTTTTCTTGGCTTGCTTATAACAAGAAGAAAATGCAAATAAAATAAGTAAAAAGAGGCTTAATATTTGTTTATTGTTTAGCATTTTGAAAATTTTGATATTTAGAGCCAAATTTAGAAATTTTATGAATTAAATAATGTTAATTTATAGAACTAATTTTGTTTTAAGTGGGCTAAGCTATTATTACTCGTATTCTATTTATTAAGAAAAAGTTTAAACCACTTTGTTATTATAAATAGAAAAAATTGATCTCCTCTACAAATTTATTCAATAAACCTATTTACATTTGGGCAGAATAGAAAACACCTTCAAAAATGACTGTACATATTGCAGATGATTGTAGTTTAATAGCAGATGGATTTGAATCTCTCTTTAAAGCTACCCAGAATACTTCTATAAAAATCATAGGGCGTTCCTCTAATGGGGAAGAGTTAATTGAATGGCTACATAATAATATGGTAGATATTGTGATTTTAGATATAGATATGCCAAAGAAAAATGGCATAGAAGTACTTCAGTATTTAAAAAAGTATGCGATTGCTCAAAAAGTAATTGTAGTATCGGAATATTTATTACTAGATTTTATAAAAAAAACAATGGAGAATGGCGCAGAAGGTTATATTTCCAAGCAATTTGCTTATGCAAATATTCTTGAAGGGCTAGAGGAAGTATATAAAGGAAATACATACCTTTCTACTGATGTTCAAGAGCTGTTGGTTCAAGAATATTTGAATTTTTACCAAGGTTCAAATAGCGAATTTGCAAGGCTTATATTAGGCAAAAGCCTATCAAAACAAAAAATAAGAGAGTTGCTGTTGCATGCTAAGAGATATGATTCAGTAGAAATACCAGCATAGTGGTATTAGGAAATATAAATAAGGTTAAAAGTATTGAAAACTTAGGTTTTGTTGATAAAACAGTAGGAGCTTTTAACTTTGGTATATAGTAAAGTTAAAATACGGAATGCTAGTAAGGTATTAAGCAGAAATAAAAACACTTTGGAATGGTCCATTCCAAAGTGCTTTTATTGGGGAATAATAATAAGTAAATAAGATTTCTTGGTTTTTGTAAAGTAAAATATTATGCTTTTAAGCTAGGATTTCCTTTTTTAGGATTGTAATAGTATTGAATAACGTACTCTAAGCTTTCTTTTTCCTCAAAGTTTGTATTCGTTCTTTTTACTTCTTTGATAGCCATTTTAGCGAAATGACCGTCATGTGTTTTAAATACGAAAACAACAGGCTTTAAAAGTAAAAGACTTTCGTCTTGTGAAGATCTGAAATACCAAACTTTTCTAGGGTCATTATACCCTTTTCTAGGAAGCCAGCTTATAGCTGTAGTAATTCCTGTAATTCCTCCGATGTTAAAACAATCTTGAAAATAAAGATTACTAGGAAGATCTAATGCGGTAGTTCTAGTTTCAAATAAGTCATCAGCAACATATACCGCAACATCTTTAGTTCTTTTAGGTTCATTAATTAATCCTATTCTTGTTTTAGTAGAAAATTGATCTAATCCATTAACTAAAATAGCACGTCCTCTAATGGCAAAATCCCAGTCATCACTACTGCCATCAACAACTCCTCCTTTAGCAAAGCTAAATTTTTGAAAGATTCCTGTTTGTTCAGCAGTTTCTCTTTCGTTACCTATAGCAGTTGTTTGAATTGTAAAAGTATCAGGAGTGGTAACATTAGGATCTTCAGGATTAGGATTATCTGTACCTGAATTTCCCGCATCAGGGTGCTCTGTATTAGAGTTACCGTCAGATAGCACTAAATTCTCTTTAGAGCATGAAGAAGTTAAAACAAGTAGTAACATAGTATATAATACCGTTGTTAATAAGCTTATTTTTTTCATAATTATTGTATTTATTTATTATTAATTTAAAGTTTTATCTCCTTTTGTAGTATTATAGAAGTATTTAAAAGTATAGTAAGGGTATTTATTAGCAAGAACCTCATTCATATCACCTGTATGATCCCCATCCTTATAAATATCTTCTATTTTTAATTTTGCGTAGTTACCATTTATGGTTTTAATAAGTAAAAGCTTGTCTTTTTTAGCTCTGATAACATGGTCATCATGCATTTCATAAGGATCAAACATTCCTTTGCCTCTATCGTCTATAGCTGTTTTATCTTTTCCATCTTGTTTAAAAACGACGTTGTTAGGTACACTATTCATGGTATTAAAATCGCCATCAATAACTGCTACAGAAGCCTCTTTAGTTCTTTCAGGTTCATGAGCAGTATAAGATATATATCCCTGAGTCCATTCACCTCCATTAACAATAATAGCTCTATTAAAAAAAGCGATATCCCAATCGTCACCAGTAACTACCTTGGCTTGTTCTAAGTTGAATTTTACATAAACTAAGTTTCCTTTATTATCTTTAGGGTTTGTAAAAAGGTTGTTAACTAAAATGGTACCGTCATCATTTTTTTCTACTTTAACAAACTCGTTCACCTTAGGGTCTAGGTAGCTTTGTTCTTCGGTAGTTGTACCACCTGCATCTTTTTCAGGAATTCCTTTTTCACTATTCGTGCATGCTATTGGTAGGAAAGTTATAAATGCCAATATAAAAATTATTCTTTTCATTATTTTAATTTAGATTAATTTTAGATAGTGCAAATATATTTCTTTTATTTGTGCAAAAAAACAAAACTCATGAATTTTAATTTCTTTTGTAAAAGAATACTATTGCTAATTTTTACTTTTTCACTATTTAATTGCAGTAAAGAAGCTGCGGTTGTAAAAGAAGTGGTGGTAGAAGAACCAGATGAATCCGATGATGAGTATGAAGGATTAATTAGAGAGGCTAAGAAGTATTTTGACAATCCGCTTCCAGCAAATGCAGAAATAGACGCAAATAAATTAACAAATGAAAAAGTTGCGTTAGGTAAGAAATTGTTTTTAGACGTTCGATTATCTAAAAATAATACCATAAGTTGCGCTTCTTGCCATGATTTAAATAAGTTTGGAACAGATAATTTAGCAACTTCTTTGGGGGTAGCTGGTAGGAAAGGAACAAGAAACTCGCCTACTGTTTTTAATGCCGCATTGCATTTTACTCAGTTTTGGGATGGTAGAGTAGGCACAGTAGAAGAACAAGCAGGAATGCCAATACTTAACCATATAGAAATGGCAATGGATGATGAGCAGAGTGTAGTGGAAAAGATTCAAGGGATAGTAGAATATAAAACGTTTTTTAAAAATGCTTTTCCTAAAGAAATTGAACCTGTAAATTTTGAAAATATTACAAGTGCTATTGCTGCTTTTGAAAGAACTCTGTTGAGTCCATCTAGGTTCGATGAGTTTTTAAAAGGAGATGCCAAAGCATTGACGGGAAAAGAAAAAAAAGGAATGTTTCTTTTTATGACCAATCGCTGTGTTTCTTGTCATGACGGACCTCTGGTAGGAGGAAATAAATTTAGATCTTTTGGTAGTGAAGAAAATCCTTATTGGGTAAAAACAGGTAGTAAAAATATAGATAATGGGCGTTATGAATTAACAGGAGAAGCAGTAGATAGATATGTATTTAAGGTGCCTTCTTTAAGAAATGTAACAAAAACATTTCCATATTTTCATGATGGAAGCGTGGCTGATATTGAAGAAGCTATTCGAATTATGGGAGAGGTACAACTGAATATTGATTTAGAAGATGATGATATACAGGCTATAAAAGCATTTTTAAATAGTCTTACTGGAGAAGTGAGTATTTAAAAATTTAATTTTTGTTCTTTTTTAGTGTTTTGGCTCTTATAAACATAAGGGCCGAAATGCTTTTCTTAAAACAACTAAAAATCATTTAGTAACAAAAACTATAAAAAAAATAATCATGAATTTGGTGATGCAGTTAATTGTGATCTGCTATGGCATGGATAACCAATATTATGTACAGTGCTTTTTACTTTTTTCTCATCTGCTGTTTTATGAATGATAAAGATATATTCATCAGATTGTGTATCTATAAAAGAGAGTTGCAGTCCTTTTTTTCGTAGTAAATCATCCAGATCTTTAAAAACTCCTTCTACAGAAATAATAATACTTTTTTCATAAGAAGGTAATTGAATATTGCGGTTAGGGTAATGCTTATTTAAAATATTTTGTATTTCTTCTCTTACATATTCAGCTTCTAACTTCCAGTCAATACGTACGATAAAGTTTAAAAGATGATCTTCTAAAGAAGTGATCACAAAATAAAGAAGGCTGTAATAATTTTCTCGATCTTTTTTTAAAGCGTTGATGAAATTTATAGTTTTCGTGCTAGCTTTTGGGTTAGGAATACAGTATTTTACTAGTTTTCTTAAAGCTTCTTCTTGAAGTTTGCTAACAGGTGGTAATTCCTTTTTAATTTTTTTGCTAGGGGCAGCGTCAATATTTCCTTTAAGTGCTATTAGGGTGTTTTTTATTTTTTGAAAAATATTAGGAGCTTTTACAGCTTTGTGTAATTCAGGAATTTGAAACCATTTTACATGTTGCCCACCATTACATTTTCTTAATTCTATTTGATTGTTAATTTGGCTTATAAAGTAGAATTTTGAAGGAAAATTAAAATCATTTTTATCATAAAAAATGATTCCATTTGGCAAATAAAAACTTCCTTCAGGAGAATTGTAAAAAATATCATCTTTAAGAATTAGAACTTCTTTAAAGCATGGAATTTTCTTTCTTTTAAATCCCCAAAAAGAAGTGATATAGCTATCCTGTAATTTAAATTTAGAAGCAGTAGCATTGTTAAGAAGGTAGTTAAATAAAGATAAGTGTAAATCATCGTCTTTAATAGGTAAACCAGCCAGCTCTTTTTTATGATAGTATATTCTTGCCACTTCTTATTAGGTTTTTTTTATTTTAAGAATGTAAAATTAGTCATTGAGCTCATTAAACTTGGCTTTCATAGTAGGATTTCCATAAGTTAATTTTTTAATAGATAACCCCTCCGCCTTATTATTTGCTAATCGCAAGTTATTTTCAGAAGATAGAAGAGCATCTTTTGTTTTTTGTAAATGGATAATGGTTTTATCAATCTCGTCAATAGCTGTTTTAAATTTACGGCTAGCTAAATCGTAATTTCTGGCAAAGCCTGTTTTAAAAGAATTTATTTTTTCTTCAAAATTGGTAATGTCTATATTTTGATTTCTAATTAGATTTAACTCTGCTTTATACTTCATGGAGTTCATAGCAGCATTTCTAAGCAGTGTAATTATAGGAATGAAAAATTGAGGGCGCACTACATACATTTTATCAAATTTGTGAGATACGTCAACAATTCCAGTATTATAAAATTCATTATCTGACTCTAAAAGTGAAACAAGCACGGCATATTCACAATTTTTGTCTTTGCGATCCTTATCAAGTTTAGCAAAAAAATCCTCATTTCTTTTTTTAGTAGCAGTTTCGTCATTTTCATTTTTCATTTCAAACATAATCGAAATGATTTCGTTTCCAGTATTATCAGTTTCTTTATAAATATAGTCTCCTTTGCTTCCTCTTCTAGCATCATTATCTTTCTCAAAATACGCATTTCTAAAAGCGGTAGCTCTAAGTTTGTTAAATTCAGCTTCACAATGCAGTTCCAAAGTTTCACCAATCATTTTTGTAGAAAGCTTTAATTTAAAGTCTTTTAAACGTGCAATTTCATCATCTTTCATTTGAATAGTTTGCTCTTTTACGGCGAGTTTACTTGTAAATTGTTCTTTAATAGACTTTTCAAGAAGCTGTTTTTCAGTTTCTTTTATTCTTAGCGTATTTACTAAGTTGTCACGTTCTTTTTCAATAGCTTTCACAGCTTCAGAAACCTCAAGTTTTTTTTCAGTTTCAGCACTTTGAATTTTAGATCTCATGTTGGTTATTTCCATTTCTTTTCTAGCTAATTTCTCAGTAACCTCTGCATGATTTCTAGCCTTGAAATTGGTCAATTCTCGGTCTCTTTTAGCCAATTCTTTTTGAAATAAATTTCTAAGATTAGCTTCCGCAAGTTTAAGAGCGCTTTGTTTTTCTTTTTCCGCAAGTAGCAATCTATTATTTAGTTCTTCCTCAAATTGATGGTCGCGAACTTGTTTTAATATATCGGCAAATCCCGCTTCATCAACTTTAAAAGCTTTTTTACAATTAGGACAAATGATTTCGTTCATGTGTTATTCTTTACGGTGTTATGATAGTTTATCAATATCTTAATTCCTTAGTTAAAATACTTATTTCTATCTCCAATAATTTGTTGGGTATAACAAAAGAAATTCTTTTGAAGTATTTGTAAGGAGCATTCATACATATACTATTTAAAAATACCGAAATAGGAAGTGTTTTTTTGAAAGAGAAGATATAAACAAAAAAATGTATTTGTTTTATATAATTTCTGTAAAGAAAAAAATGATTATTTCCTTTTCAGGTGATTTTGAATAATAATTGATATGAGCTTAAACCAATAGCCAAAGCTACTAAAATATTACAATATTTATTTTACGAATATCCATAATGTAATAAGTAATTTTATAACTAAGAGAAGTTTTATTGCTATTGTGAATGATCTTGTTTGTATAAAAAATAAAACCCTTTAAAATCATTGATTTTAAAGGGTTTAGTGACCATGGCAGGATTCAAACCTGCAACCTCTTGAGCCGTAATCAAGTGCGCTATTCAGTTGCGCCACATGGCCTTTTTTCGGGTGCAAATATAAGAATGTTTTTTACTTCTGCAAAATTAATTTGTAATTTCTTTTTGAAATTTTTCAATTGTTGAGGAGGCGAGTGCAACATCTTTTTTTAAGATGTATAGGTCAACAGACTCAGCCAGCGTACCAAAGCCTGCTAATCTGCCAGCTTCAATACCATTATTGATAATGGAAGTTATATTTATTTCGTCTAATAAAAATTTTAATCTATTTACTAAAATAGCGCTTCCTGTAAAAATTCTAACATGATTTTGTAACATAATGTGTGTTTTACTTTAATGAGTTTATAGTAACATAAGCTTTCCATCCAATAATTGCTAATTGGAATTTTGAAGCCTTAGAAATGTCCAATCCTTTTTTAGTGAAGGAAGGTAAGAGTACTTTGTTTAGTTTCGCTAAAGTTTTAAATCCGAATTTTTTCATCGATGAATTTGGTTGTTTATCAAAAATAAGGATTTTTAATTAAAGAAAAGAAAAAGAACACTTTGTATTGTAATCCTATTGCTCTTCTTGTAAAAAAGCGATTAATAAGCTGTTACGAATATCAAAGGTGGTTTTAAATGGTACGTATTGCGGTAAATACAAAGCTGTCAAATAAAAAAAACATTTTTTACCAATAAAAAGAACCCGATAATTATCTATATTGAAAATTATCAGGTTCTTTGAATCTTCTATAAAAGAGGGCTTTAATGGTGTTGGTAAAGATTACAAACGCATCTATTCCCTCTTTTCAACTAACTAAAATACTTATTGTATTGAGTTCTTATCAAGAATATACGCTACCAGAGGCTTCCAGTTGTTTTCATCATCTCTCTGCGTCTGACTTTTTTTATCACTACCAATGAATATGTCAATATCTGCAGCAGTAACTTTTTCCTTTCTGCGCATTGCTCTAAACTCTGATAAATCTTGTTCCCAGCCAATTTGGCTATTGGTCCAGAATCTAAGTAATTCAGCGTCACTTTCTCCTACAAGTTGGATATAATCCTTGATTATATCACCTTCATTTTGCTTTTTACCTCCATACACATACTGAGCAGTAATGGCCCCTTCTTGATATTTTTCTCTTGGGATTGCTATTTCTGCTAGTCTTATTAAGAAATGGTCTTTTGGAAGCGTTTGAATAAAAGCTTTTGCGTCATCTTTTGTTTTTTTACTAGTCGCGTTTAATTTAGCTGCTCTTTTCGCCCCACTTTTTCCATTTAAGAAAGATTTGTATCGTTTTAGGTCATTTTCTGCGAGTAGTCTTACTACCTCTTTCTCTTCCTCGGTTCCTTTAAACTCGTTTTTAAACTCATACTCTGTAACTTGTTGATCAGCCCAAGGATTATTTTTTATAAAATCCTCTTTGTATTCTACATAAAGACCCTTCACGTAAAAGAAAATCCTATTTTCAATCCATTCTTGTTTTTTTTCTTCTATTTGATTGGCTGTAGCACCACCTGCTTGTGCAGCTAACACTCCTGTCCTCTGGTAAGAGCTGGCTATTCCTGATTTATAAATACTCTCTAGAAATTTACGATTCGCCACATTAAAAAGCTCCATGTTTGCTGGCCTATTACTTTGCTGATGGAGTAAATTATTGTTTACAATTTCTGTAGCTATACTTGTTGCATTAGGATCAGCATTAGTTGTTATTAGCTTTTTTAAAACATTATTAGCTTCATTTATTTGATTTTCAGTTAGAACAGTCGTGCTCTTTGCTTTTCCTTTTAGGAGCGTAATAATATCAGCTGCTGCATCAGCTGCTTTATCTGACTGTGGGGTTTGTGAAGTAAGCAAAGCTTCCTTATTTTTTAGTATAAATAAAGCTTCACCATCTGTTAATGGACTCATTACACCTCTACTAGAGTAGTAATTTACTTTGTCAAAATTTGAGGCGTTAATTGCCTCCTCTTGCTGGAAACTGTTGTCATTTGAACAGCTTACAATTGCAAGCATACTAGCTGTAAAAACAGCCAACTTTAATCTAGATTTCATAATTTTATTTATTTAATTTAATTACTTATAAAGGTATTGAAAAATTGACATGGAAATTGAGCGTTAAGCCACTTTTAACAACAATTAACAACAATTAACACCTGTATAAGTTATTGATATTGAGAGGTTTGTTTTGATAGTTTATTTTAATGATTTGTTTTTTTTATAGCTTTTCAAATAATCTTATGAGAAACAATATACCGGTAGTTATTTTCACTATATCAATCTTAGAAGATGCTTTAAATTGATATCTCATTCTGTACGGACAGGGAAGCTTTCTCATGTAAATTTTATCAAATATGATGGAGTTACTATTAAAATAAAAAAGCATACGTAATTCGATAAAAAATAAAAGGCTGTTTAGTTATTTGTTCTTCATCATAATCCTGTAATACCAGTAATTATGAGTTTATCAAAGAGTTTTTCTTCCAAAAGAGTTGCTATTGAGTTTATGAATAAGCCTATGTGAGTAAATCCCTAACAGGTTTCTCTTGACATTACTAATCATTATAAAATATCTTTAATATTTTGTTTAGCTGACTTTTCAATAATAAGCAGCTAAGAAACCGTAATTTGCTAAGCATTCATATAAGTATGTAAAGAACGTTAAGGTTTGGAAGGTGAACCACTACGTTATCAATCTATATTTCATAGCATTTTACTTTTGTTAATTATTTTGGAAGTATTGGCGCCAATTTCCAATTTCATATAATTGATGACTTTTTTAAGTCAATTTGGAGTTTTTTCTTTTTCTAATCTTCCCGTTGCGATTTTTCTTTTTCATTAAAAAAGCATATTAATTAAGTCTTTTAATTTCATTTTTAGATTTAGGTTTGAAAAAAATGATGTAAAGTATAAAGATGGTGAATAATATTCCTAAAATTTTGAACATGGTTATTGGTTTTTATGGTTGTTAAAACAAAATATGGATAATAGAATTAAATATAATAGTAATTATTTTTAATAGAAGTAATGTCATTTTTAATTGGTTTTTAGTTAGTAAATATTGGTAATTTCGAAATTGTTTTGTGAATATATGGCAAGGCAAATCATATTGTCAAATTTTTGAATGTAATTTTATTTCTTTGGATTTATATTTAAAGTTTAAATAATGTATATTGTTTTAAATTGAAAGGTGTAGTTCTTGAATTAAGTTGTTTTTTGTAATTGTATCTTTGGTTTTTGTTTTAAAATATAATGGTTTAAAGGAGGTTTTTAGAGTAGAAACTAAAAGCAAAGGAAAAGAAATGCAGTAGGATAGCTATTTACAGTATGCTTGTCTTTTTTGCCTTTGAAAAAATTTTAAAAGAGGGTGTTTTTAAATTAAAAAACGTTTGTCTTTTTTCAAGCAAATGGATTTGATAAGGAATCCAGTTTTAAGGCTAAAAACATTATTCATATCTTCGCAAAAAAAATAAATTCATGAATGTTCTTTATATAATTTTAGGCTTAACATTATTGGTTTTTGGAGGAAACTGGTTGTTAAAGGCAGCGGTAGCACTTTCATTAAAATTAAATATACCTAAAATAGTAATTGGGATGACGGTGGTTTCTTTTGCTACTTCAGCACCTGAATTGATCGTAAGTATAAAATCGGCATTAGATGGTGCTACAGGGTTGGCAGTAGGAAATGTAATAGGATCTAATATTGCTAATTTGGGCTTGGTTTTAGGAATCACCGTTATTTTATCAACGATTGATGTAGAAAAAAGTTTTTACAAAACCGATTGGCCTATTATGATGTTGGCTTCTTTGATGCTGTATTTTTTTATAGCATATGACCATACCATTCAGCAGTATGAAGGAGGTATCTTATTTATTACATTAATAGCTTTTTTGATATACTTACTTCGTTTTCAAAAACAAGCAGTTGTAGATGAAATGCCAGAAGATGATGAAGCGCTTCCTCTATTTAAAATAGCATTGTTTTTAGCGCTTGGAGCTATTGGTTTGTGGGCAGGTTCTGAGTTATTGATAGGAGGAGCAAAAGCTTTGGCAAAAAGCTTAGGAGTAAGCGATGCTGTTATAGGGGTTACGGTAGTTTCTGTAGGAACGAGTGTACCAGAATTAGCAGCTTCGATTATAGCGGTCATAAACAAAGAAAAAGCCATTTCTTTAGGGAATTTAGTAGGGTCGAATATCTTTAATATTTTAGCAGTTTTAGGAATTACTGGAATGATAACACCTATACAGGTAAAGCCAGAAGCAATAAGCTTGATAACGCATGATATTTATTGGATGCTAGGAGTTTCTTTTTCCATATTACCATTGGCCTTTTTATCAAAAAAGTTGCATTTGAATTGGAAAGACGGAATAGTACTATTAGGTGCTTATATTGCTTTTATATATGCAACCATAAGTTAGCTAGTTTTTTTTAGAGAGTTTTAAATGATAATCAAATACCATAAAAAAGAAGCTGCCTTTTCAGACAGCTTCTTTTTTATGGTATTATTGTTTTTTTTAAAGTTTTGTACTTTTTATGGTTTTAATAATACGCCCTGCAACCTTATAAGGGTCTGCATTAGAAGCCGGCCTGCGATCTTCTAACCATCCTTTCCAGCCTTTTTCTACGGTAATAATAGGAATACGGATAGAAGCACCACGATCAGAAATTCCATATGAAAAGTCAGAAACGTGTGCCGTTTCATGTAAACCAGTCAAACGCTCATCATTGTTTGCTCCATAAACATCAATGTGTTCATCTGTAAGAGGTCTAAAAGCTTCGCAAATTTTTTCGTACGTTTCTTTAGAACCACAAGTTCTTAAAGTAGTATTAGAAAAATTAGCATGCATACCAGAACCATTCCAATCTCCTTTTACAGGTTTTGGATGGTATTCAATATAATAGCCATGTTTTTCTGTCAATCTATCTAATAAATAACGAGCTATCCAAATTTCATCTCCTGCTTTTTTAGCACCTTTAGCAAATAATTGAAATTCCCATTGCCCTGGGGCAACCTCTTGGTTAATTCCTTCAAAGTTTAACCCCGCTTCAATACATAAGTCTGCGTGTTCTTCAACAATTTCTCTTCCCCAAGTATAACGACCTCCAACAGAGCAATAATACTTACCCTGTGGGCCAGGAAAACCTCCTCTTGGGAATCCTAAAGGCAAGTCGGTTTTAGTATCCATTAAAAAATACTCTTGCTCAAACCCAAACCAAAAATCATCATCATTGTCATCAATAGTAGCTCTTGCATTAGAAGCGTGCGGAGTTCCATCTGCATTTAAAACTTCCGACATTACTAAGAACCCATTTTTTCTAACAGGATCTGGGTAAATAGCTACTGGCTTTAATAAGCAATCAGAAGCGCCTCCTGAAGCTTGTTCTGTAGAGCTTCCATCAAAAGACCATATAGGACAGTCTTCTAATTTTCCGCTAAAGTTTTCTTCAACTTTAGTTTTACTACGCATATTTTGCGTTGGTTTATGACCATCTAGCCAAATATATTCTAATTTAGATTTACTCATAACTGTTGTTTAGGTTTTGTTTATACAACAAAAGTCATTATTTTTTTAGTTAACTCAAAATTTTAAGGGGTGTTTTTTTAAAAAAGTAGATTTAAAATTAGTTTTACCCTGTTTTTTTAAGGGGTATGTTATTAATAATTTAAAAAAATGTATTTTTGACCTCAAATTTTATACTATATATAATATGTCTGCCATTAGATTTAGTGCTTTACAAGAAACTTTAAATAGAAAAGTTATTCTTATTGAAGAAAAAGAGCGTCGTTCAGCGTTATTTGCAAAAAATGTATTTAATGAACAAGCCATGCGCCAGCATATGACTCAAGAGGCATACCAGAGCGTAATGGATGCTGTTGAATACGGTACTAAGATTGACAGAAAGGTAGCCAATCAAATAGCGGCGAGTATGAAAGATTGGGCACTGGCTAAAGGAGCTACTCATTATACGCATTGGTTTCAGCCATTAACAGGGGCAACGGCTGAAAAACATGATGCTTTTTTTGAAACTGCAGCGGACGGAGGAGCGATGGAAAAATTTGGAGGAGGGCAATTGGTTCAACAAGAGCCAGATGCTTCAAGTTTTCCGAATGGGGGAATTAGAAATACTTTTGAAGCAAGGGGTTATACAGCTTGGGATCCTACTTCACCAGCATTTATATATGGTACTACCTTATGTATTCCCACAGTTTTTGTAGCTTATACAGGAGAGGCGTTAGACAATAAAGCTCCTTTGCTAAAGGCATTGCAAGAAGTAGATACAGCAGCTACGGCTATTTGTAAATACTTTGATAAAAATGTTAGTAAAGTAAATGCCACATTAGGTTGGGAGCAAGAATATTTTTTAATAGATACAGCTTTAGCGGCTTCTCGCCCAGATTTGATGATTACAGGACGAACATTGCTAGGACATTCATCTGCAAAAGGGCAGCAATTGGAAGATCATTATTTTGGATCAATTCCAACAAGGGTAATGAGTTTTATGAGAGATTTAGAGCATGAGTGTATGTTGTTAGGAATCCCTGTAAAAACAAGGCACAATGAGGTAGCACCGAATCAATTTGAGCTGGCTCCTATTTTTGAAGAAGCAAATTTAGCGGTAGATCATAATTCATTGTTAATGGACGTTATGGAAAAAGTATCGCAACGCCATCAGTTTAAAGTATTGTTTCATGAAAAGCCATTTGCAGGTATTAACGGTTCAGGAAAACATAATAATTGGAGTTTGGTAACCAATACAGGAGTTAATTTATTGAGCCCTGGAAAAACCCCTATGAAAAATTTACAGTTTTTAACCTTTTTTGTCAGCACCATAAAAGCAGTACATGATTATGAAGAATTGATAAGAGCTTCTGTTGCGAGTGCAAGTAACGATCATAGATTGGGGGCAAATGAAGCGCCTCCAGCAATAATGTCTGTTTTTATAGGGTCGCAATTATCTGCTGTTTTAGACGAATTAGAAAATGTAACCAAAGGCAAACTATCTCCGCAAGAAAAAACAGATTTAAAGTTAAATATTGTTGGTAAAATACCAGAGATATTACTTGATAATACAGATAGAAATAGAACATCTCCTTTTGCTTTTACTGGAAATAAGTTTGAGTTAAGAGCAGTAGGTTCATGGGCTAATTGTGCAGGTCCAATGACCGTTTTAAATACAATTATAGCAAAGCAGTTAAAAGCGTTGAAAATAGAGGTAGATGAATTGATTGAAACTAAAAAATTAAAGAAAGATGAGGCTATTTTTAATGTTTTAAGAGAGTATATTAAAGCGTCTAAAAAAATACGATTTGAGGGAGATGGGTATGGAGAAGCTTGGGAAAAAGAGGCGAAAAAGAGAGGGTTGAGTAATCATAAGACAACGCCAGAAGCGTTGAAGGTTAAGGTTTCTAAAAAGGCGATTTCATTGTTTGAAGAAATGAATGTAATGAATAAGATAGAGGTAGCAGCACGTTATGAAATTGAATTAGAGGAATATACTAAGCGAATTCAAATAGAGAGCAGGGTATTGGCAGATGTAGCAAGAAACCATGTGATACCCACTGCAATACGCTATCAAAATACGTTGATAGAAAATGTAAAAGGATTGAAAGAAATTTTTGGAAAAGAATTTGAAAAGTATGCGAAAGAGCAAATAGATTTGATTCAGAAAATATCGCAGCACATTGCAGAAATCAATTCAAAGATAGAGCAAATGAATGAAGAGCGAAAACAAGCCAATGCCTTAGAAGTTCAGAAGAAAGCAACGGCTTATTGTGATAAAGTAAAACCTTATTTTGAGGAAATTCGCTATCATTCTGATAAATTAGAGTTATTGGTAGATGATAATTTATGGCCGCTTACAAAATATAGAGAATTGCTGTTTACAAGATAGTGTCATTTGCTACGTAATAGCACAAAAATAAAAAATACATCATTTTCTTTTAGGGTAATTTCAAATCAGAACTGGGGTAAACTCAAAAAGAAAAAGTAAATTTGTCAAACAACAACACAACACAATGAGTCAAGAAATTTCTAAACGCTACGCACAACGCGGAGTTTCAGCATCTAAAGAAGATGTACACAACGCTATCAAACATATAGATAAAGGATTGTTTCCTAAAGCTTTTTGTAAAATAGTACCTGATTATTTAACTAATGATGATGCTTATTGCTTGGTGATGCATGCAGATGGAGCAGGAACGAAATCGTCATTAGCTTATATGTACTGGAAAGAAACTGGAGATGTTTCAGTTTGGAAAGGAATTGCCCAAGATGCATTAATTATGAATATTGATGATTTATTATGTGTAGGGGCTACTGATAATATTTTGTTGTCTTCTACAATAGGACGTAATAAAAGTAATATTCCAGGAGAAGTGCTGTCTGCAATTATTAATGGAACGGAAGCGTTATTGGCAGATTTGAAAAAGTTTGGAGTAACGATTCATTCAACGGGGGGAGAAACTGCTGATGTAGGTGATTTGGTGCGTACAATTATTGTAGATTCTACAGTAACAGCACGTATGAAACGAGCTGATGTTATTGATAATGCCAATATAAAAGCAGGAGACGTTATTGTAGGTTTGGAGTCTTTTGGGCAAGCAAGTTATGAAAAGGAATATAATGGGGGTATGGGAAGTAATGGATTGACCTCTGCTCGTCATGATGTATTTCATAAGTATTTAGCTGAAAAATACCCAGAAAGTTTTGATAGCTCAGTGCCTGCTGATTTGGTGTATGCAGGAAATGTAAAATTGACAGATGAGGTAAGTGGAACGCCATTGGACGCAGGTAAATTGGTATTGTCACCAACAAGAACTTATGCGCCAATTATTAAAGAAATTTTAGCCAAATATACTTCTAGCACTATTCATGGAATGATTCACTGTTCAGGAGGGGCGCAAACAAAAATATTACACTTTGTAGATGATTTACATATTATAAAAGACAATTTGTTTCCAGTGCCGCCATTGTTTACATTGATACAAGAGCAATCAAAAACAGATTGGAAAGAGATGTACCAAGTATTTAATTGCGGGCATAGAATGGAATTGTATGTAACTCCTGAAGTTGCTGAAGATATTATTGCTATTTCTAAATCGTTTAACGTAGCGGCTAAGGTGGTAGGAAAGGTAGTGGCTTCTGATACTAAAAAGTTAACCATTCAAAGTGAATTTGGTACGTTTGAATACTAATTTGAACAGTTTTTTATGTAGCTGTTTGTAGGTAGTCATGCCAATAAGAAAGAAACCATATGCGGGGGTGCTTATATGAATAACAAGAATTTCCGTAAAAGATATAAAATTAAAATTGTAAATTCGCACTCCAAGAAAAGAGTAAGATGTTAGATAAGTTACAGATAGTAAAGCAACGTTTTGACGAGGTTTCAGATTTAATTATTCAGCCAGATATTATTTCTGATCAAAAACGTTACGTACAGTTAAATAAAGAATACAAAGATTTAGGAAAGGTTGTTGAAAAAACAAAAGAGTATCAATCTTTATTAAACTCCATAGAAGAAGCTAAAGAAATTCTAGCTGACGGAAGTGATGCTGAAATGGTAGAAATGGCAAAAATGGAGTTAGATGAGGCTAAGGAAAGAATTCCGGTATTGGAAGAAGAAATAAAGTTTTTATTAATTCCTAAAGATCCAGAAGATGCTAAAAATGCTGTTGTAGAGTTGCGTGCGGGTACTGGAGGAGATGAGGCAAGTATTTTTGCAGGAGATTTATTTAGAATGTACACTAAATATTGTGAAAGTAAAGGCTGGAAGGTATCTACAGTAGATTTTAGCGAAGGTACTAATGGAGGATTTAAAGAAATCCAATTTGAGGTGTCTGGAGAAGATGTATATGGAACATTAAAGTTTGAAGCAGGAGTACATCGTGTACAGCGTGTACCGCAAACAGAAACACAAGGACGCGTACATACTTCCGCAGCTACTTGTATGGTTTTTCCAGAAGCAGAAGAATTTGATGTAGAAATCAACCCAAAAGATGTACGTATAGACTTTTTCTGTTCTTCAGGACCAGGAGGTCAGTCGGTAAATACTACGTATTCAGCAGTTCGTTTAACACATATACCAACAGGGTTGGTAGCGCAATGTCAAGATCAAAAGTCGCAGCATAAAAACAAAGAGAAGGCGTTTAAAGTATTGCGTTCTCGTTTGTATGATATGGAATTGGCTAAAAAGCAAGAAGCAGATGCTGCTAAAAGAGGTACCATGGTTACTTCAGGTGATAGATCTGCAAAAATTAGAACTTACAACTATCCACAAGGCCGTGTTACAGATCATAGAATTGGATTGACATTATATGATTTGTCTAATATTGTAAATGGAGATATTCAAAAGATTATAGATGAGTTAATGATGGTTGAAAATACTTCTAAATTGAAAGAATTAGGAGAAACCATCTAATACCATTTGAAATTACTGAAATTAAAAGTATTTTTTTAGACCCTTTTAAAGTAGGTAGGAATCACAAGTAACCGAATATATTTTTTATAAAAAAGGAGCTGAGAAAATCAGCTCCTTTTTTGCGATGTATATATAAGAGTGTTAATTAGTCTATGATCATAAATTTTCCTTTATAAGTATTGTTTTTATCATCCGTTATTTTGTAGAAGTAAATTCCCATTGTAGTTTCAATAGCGTCATACCTTACCGATTTTCTGTCTGATAATGTCTTTAGCGTTTTGTGATAAACAGTTCTTCCTAAAATATCATATACTTCTAAGTGAACGCTTTCTGAAGCTTTAGGAATGCTAAAAGTAGTACTTTCTGTAAACGGATTTGGATAGTTAAAAGCTTCTTTAGTAGTTACTTCAAAAGTATCTACAGATAAAGCTGCTGAGTTGTGTAGCGCTAAATTATTCACGGTTAAGTTGAATGTAATAGGATGTTCCTCCGTTCCGTCAGCCGAAAACATAACCATTCTAATATCGTCAATACTACCAGGGTTCATGCCGTGTTGGTTATGAAATTGATTAAACTTGATAGATACAAGTGTTTCTTCAGTATTTTCAAGTGCTGTATATACCCATCTATCTTCCCAGTCATTTATATTGGAAGGAACTAGTGAAATCATTACAGGATGGTCATTTTTCATAAGCAGTTGAATTCCATCAAAGTCTTTGGTGTTTAATGATAAATCTCCAGGTAAAAGATATCTGAAAAGGTTAAAAGTACCCTTGGTATTTCCTGATAAACTTACACCTCTTTCTACTTGATAGATTGCTGTATTCAATGCTTCTTCCTGCTCGTAAACAACATAACTATTAAGTGATGATTGGTCCGTGGCAAAATCAATACCCCAAGTTCCGTCAGCAACGTAAAAGTTATCTTTCGTATTATTTTCATCATTAATTAGAGAAAAACCAGCATCAAAAATAAATCCTGTTGCTATTTCTATCGTTTCATAATAATTTCCTGATAAACGGATAGGAAGTTTCATGGAATAATGATTGTTTTGTTCTGCTTCTCTTAAACTAGCTTCAACACGAACTTCTTTGGTACCTGAGGTGTTGATAATGTCAAGTACAAGCTTTTCGTTTTTATAAGCCGCAGAAGATACAATTACTGTAGGAATCGTATTTTCAGCAAAATTTGATACCAAGGCTTTTTCTTCCGCCAATTTGTTGGTAATGTGGTTGACTAGGTTTGCAACTTGCCCCATTGTTTTACCCCATATTTGAAAATTGATATAATCTCCTTCAGGATAATCACTGATATTCCAAAAACTATAGAGTGTATTTTCAACATCGCCTTTTTTAACAGAAAAGCTAAGAGTGTATTCTATATAACCATTATCTCTTTTTATGATAGAAAACACCATGTTGTGACCATTTACCAACACAGTTCTAACATCTATCAATTCTGATCTGTTTAAACGATCGCAAGTATGTTTTGAATGGTCGTATATACGCGCATCAGTAGTGGTTACAAATCCGGCTAAAACACGCTCTCCATATAGGTAATAATCTAAAGAAAAAACATCTGTAGCATTGGAGTAATTTATAGGATCTGATGAAGTTGAAATACGTCCTTCCTCTAGATCATACATTCCTGTTTCAGGAAAATAAGCAGCCAAGTTATTCGTTGCTTTGTAAGCATTTAGGTTAAATGTAGGCTGTATTTCTTTTTTATCAAGTTCGTTATTCTCTTTTAATCGAACCATGTTTTTTTCAGCAATAGCCATTGGTAAATCTCCGTTACTTTCAAAACCACCCAAGTTTGAAGAATACACATCAGATGAAATAGAGGCACTCGTAATATTCGTAGTTGTAAGATTTGAGTATTCAGAGGCGCTTACATAAAATATCACATCATTAAAGTCGCTATCAGATTGGCAGTCGGTATGATCTCTATGTAAATCTTCATACCCCAATACAATAAGAGAGCTAGCATCATCTTTTAATAAAACAGTTTGTTGTTTTAAAGTAGGATCGGTTCCTGAGTTTAAATTAGGATTCGAATACAGTTGCCAATGACCATAAGTAACCTCACTACCATTCCATCCGTTACTTAAAAGTACAAAGCTAATCACAGTACCTGCATTAAAAGTACCTATTTTTACCTTGTCGCCAATTTCAAGTCCACCACCAAAGCCCAATCTTGATGCATTCGGAAAAATGATGGTTACCTCTTCATCAGCAGGAGGAGAGGTAGGAGGGTTGTTTACATCATAGGTAAAAAAGCCCAATGTATTTCTAAACCCTACATTATCTTCAACGAAGGTTACATATACATCTGTAGTTTGGTTTACATGGATGTCATAATCATAATTAGAGGTTAAATAATGGGGAAAATAAGTAGGAATGTCAAAAGTTCCAGGCAAAGAATTGTCAATAAGTTCTAAGGTAGATACAGATACATTATCGCCAGGATTTTCTAAATAGTTGGGAGTTCCATTAGAAGAGTAGGTGCCTAAATAATTGTAGTTTTGACCGCTTACAAGCATGGCAATGCTAAGGGTAATAAAAAGTAAAAATTTTCTCATAATACATCGTTTTAGAAGTATAAAACTACTCATATGTTCCTTTGTGTTTAGGCTTATTCGGTTAATAGTACGTATGTTTAGACGAACTTATGTTAGTTGGAGTCGAGCTCTTTTTTAGGGGTTTTTTGTTGTTATTTATCTGTAAGTTAGTTTTTTATATTTTTTATTGCAGTTTTTTGAATTGTATTGCGATAAAAAAACTCCACCAAAAATGGTGAAGTTTTTCGCCCTCTCATATTTAATAACCCAAAGGCTATTACTTTGCTATACGTATTGTTTTTTTTTACAAGCTAATCAACCGTCATAAATTTGCCTTTAAAGATATTATTAGCATCGTCAGTCAATTTGTAAAAATAGAGACCGGTATTGGTTTTAGAAGATTGGTATTGAATAGATTTTTTATTAGAAAGTGTATTCAAAACCTCCTTGTAAATAGTGCGTCCTAAAAGGTCGTAAACTTCCAGTGTTACGCGATTGGATTCTTGTGGAATGTGAATGATGGTGCTTGTTTTAAACGGATTTGGGGTGTTAAAAACAGCATGCTTTTTGAGGTCAAATGTTGTTGTTGATAGTAGTGTGTTATTAGCAAAAGCAACCTCATTAACATCCAAATTAAAATCAACAGGTGTTTCCTCAGTTCCGTGTACAGAAAGCATGATCATTTTGATAGCATCGATACTGCCATTATTGCTTCCTGCTTGGTTCTTGAATTCATCAAAGCGAATGCTAATGAGCTCTTCTTCTTCATGTACAGGAATGGTATAAGTCCATCGATCTTCCCAATCATTTATATCAGGAGTAACTAACGAAATTACAACAGGCGCATTGTTTTTAATTTTTAACTGAATGCTATTAAAGTCTTCTGTGTTTAGTGCCAAATCACCAGGCAAAGGATATCTGAAAAGGTTAAACGTTCCTGTTGTAGTAGCATCTACCAAAGCGCCTCTTTCCATTTGATATACCGTTTCGTTAAGCGCGTCTATTTGTTCATGAATCACATAGGAGTTTACGGTTGTTTTATCCGCATTATAATCAATTCCCCAAGTTCCATCAGCCAAATATACATTGTCATAAGTAGCATTCTCTTTATTCAAAATGGCAAACCCACCATCAAACATAAATCCAGTTTCAAAAGTTATAGACTCATTGTATTTTCCTGTTAAACTAATTTCTTGATTGATATTATAAAAATCGAGTTGCTCAGTATTTCTAATATTAGCATTAAGAGTAATATTGTTTGTAGCTGATTTATTAATAAAATCAAGTTGTAATTGTTTATTCTTGTATGTAGCACTGCTAATAAATACAGTAGGAATATGCTGCGTTATATTGCTTGCAGAAACCAGTGTTTTTTGTGCGCTTAATTTCGTTATAATATGATTGATGAGGTGAGATAGTTGTCCCATGGATTTTCCCCATATTTGAAAATTCATATAAGCACCCGTCGGATAGTCTCCAATATTCCATAGGCTGAGTAGTTTATTTTCAGTATCCCCTTGCAAAATGGAGAAACTTACAGTATATTCAATATAGCCATTATCTCTCTCTATGATAGAAAAGATCATCCGATGCCCATTGATAGTAACTGCTCTAACATCTTTTAAGGTAGATCCGTTTAAGCGATCACAAATATGTTTCGCATGGTCGTATATTTTAGATTCGGTAGTTGTTACTAAAGCAGCAGATACCCTTTCATCATCCAGATAATAATCTACAGAAAAAACATTAGTGGCATTGGCATAGTTTATAAGATCTGTTGAGGTAGATATATAAGCCTCTTCCAGCTCAAACATTCCGTTTTCAGGAAAATAAATCGCCAAATCATTTTCACTTCTAGCATGTGTATTGAATAGCTGTTGCTGTTGTTTAGCAGTAGCTTTTTTGTTTGTTTTTAATCTATTAATATTTTTCAAAGCCATTTTACCAGATAAATCGCCTTTACTTTCAAAACCACCTAAATTAGCAGAATATACATCCGTAGAAGTATCAGAACTTACAATATTTGTAGTAGCAATATCTGTATAATTTGTTGCAGTAATATAGTATAAAGCATCATTAAAATCATGATCGCACCAAGAGTGTTCTCTATGAATATCTTCATATCCTAAAATAATAAGCTCATTATCATTGTCTTTAATTAATACGTTATGGTGCCTTTTAGAAACGTCGGTTTCGGGATTAAAATTAGGGTTTGAATACAATCGCCAATACCCATAAGTAACCTGATTGCCATCCCATCCATTACTAATAAGTATAAAGCCAATACCTGTTCCTGCATTAAAAGTACCCAATTTAACTTTGTCACCTGTTTGCAGTCCACCACCGCTACCCCATTTGGAGTTGTTAGGAAATATGATGGTAATTTCTTCATCAGAAGGAGCTGTTGCAGGAGGGTTGTTAATATCATAAGTGTAAAAACCAATGACATTTCTAAACCCAGCACCTTCATCCACAAAGGTCATATATACGTCAGTAGTTTGTGTTACGTAAATATCGCTATCATAACCAGAGGTAATATAATGAGGATTGTAAGTAGGTACTTGAAAGGTTTCGGGGAGGGCATTGTTAATTAGCTCAAGGGTTGATGCAGGAACATCATCACCAGGGGTTTCTAGGTAATTAGGAGTGCCGTCAGCGGTATAGGTTCCTAAGTAATTGTAATTTTGAGCAGTGAAACACCAGCTTGCTAAAAAGAGTATTGTGGATAGTAGTATTTTTTTCATAATTAGAGGGTTTTAGAGCTTTAAAATTACTTGGTTAGTTCTTTTTTGAGTTTCTTTTTTCGGTGAAGCCCTAGTGTATTGTCGGTAAAATGTGTTGTGTATGAGTTGAGATTTGTGGAGGTCAATGATTTTTTTGTAGTGTTGTTTTAAGAAAATATAGCGGCATGAAAGGAGAGGGGAGTGTTTTGAAATAGCGAATAATGTTTTTGTTTTTTAGTTTTATATGAATTTAAAAAGAAAAAAGTTAGTAATTGTTTGTGTATTTTCGTTTTTTGTTAGTATGTTTGTAGTGGTAAAACTTTTAGTTACTAAATTATTTTTAAATATGATTTACTATTAAAAGTGTTCTTGAAATTGGCATTTGGTTGTGGGACGTTTAAATAAACAATCAAAATTAATCAAGAAGGACATTGTTGATGGAAAGAACATTCTTTTTAGGAACGTTATGATTAAAAATGGTTTTACGAATACAGCTTTTTTAATACGCCTTTTTTAAAGGTGGATTCAATAATAAAATAAGCGGGGGCTTATTCACTATGGAGTTTCTATTAAAAAGCGATTGTTATTTCGAGTGTGTTGCTATTCACTCAAGCTTGTAAACTGCAATAGGTATTGGAAATTTTTATAATTAATACAGTTTTTGATATCCTTTTCTTTTGAAAAGCACTCGGATTAACATTTTATAAGATGGAGGGTGTTTTAGAGTACAATTGGTATGAAGAATATTTTTATAGCGGTATTGATTCTTAGTACTATTTTCTGTTGAAAATTACTTGAAAAATAATTGTTTGTGATTGGGATATAGTTGTTTTTTTTAAGTGAATTGTACTCTTTTTTAGTATTGTTTAAGGGGGGCGAATTCACGTTTATTAAAGATTTAAAAGGTACTGATGTTTCTGCGTCCAATAAAACTTTTCTTATCAAAACAAGCTGAAAAATAAAAAACATACTAGCCCTTTTACTTCCACTATTATTTTTTCTTATAGGTTTAAAAATTAAACATGTATGCAGGGGCGTACTGCATAAGTAGTAATTTTTATACCATTTAGAAATAAGAAAACTACTTCAATTTCTTAAAGTAGCTTTTCTTATTTTTTATATCTCAGATGTATTCATTTGAAACTTAAAAGAATGCTCCGAATTGATAGGTACTAAATTAGATAATGAATTAGGTGTTTCAAATTATCAGTTTGTTGGTTGTTAGGACCAGATCTTAAATAGGTATCGTTATTTCTGGTAACTGTATGTACTGTTTTACCATATTTCCAATTACAAGAGGAATAATCCCAAGTTAAAGTGTTAACAGTGTTTTTTGGGTTGTTTACAAGCTGTATTACATCAGCTTTTGTTTCTATTGAAGCTTTACGAATTTGATGATTGATGATTAGATGAAGGGTATAGTGAGTTATTGCGCCAGTAGCATCTTCCCATGCTCCAGAGATTCCATATGTTGCCATTGTTATTTTTTTATGTTTTTAGTGCCTTTTGAAACGATTGCACAGGTTAGTTTTCCATTAGATTTAGCAATGTTATTTTGCCATTGCAAAGGGCGAAGATTTGAATTTTCGTTGCCGCCATCATTGGATAGAGGTGTTATATGGTCGATTTCCCAACCATATATTGAATCTCTGTTACCATATTGGTCTCTAAAGATCCATGCATCGCATTGATCTTTTCTAAATTTATTAGGGTCGAATTTAGGAATAGGAGTGCCTTTTTCCTATATTTCTTGAATTTTTTCCTCAGTAAATGCCATTATGTACTTTTTAATTAATAAATGTTTTAAAAATTAGCAATGATCAATCGCCCGTCTTATGTTTATGCGGTTTTAAATCAGGATGTTTAGGTTTGGTTTCAGGGGTAACACGTCTTCTTCTGTCAGGAGTACCATCTTCTTTTTTAGGCTTTGGTCCTGGTTTGATTGCTTGTAAGGTGTTCATATTTTTAGTTTATTAAAATGATAAAACAAAAGTATCTATTCGTATAGCTATTTTATTACGGACACCCATTATGCTTCGTTTTTAGTTAAAAAGGTATCTGGAAGGTAATTCAAATTTATAAGGCAAATTGTCAAAAAAGAATACCAGCTTCTACAATAAAAAGGCGGTGATTAAAACGTACAGATACTACAATAAGTAGTAAGCTAGCAAAGCTTTCTTTGCCTCGTTTTTCTTTCAAAAAATAAAGAGAAAGCTCTTTACTACCTTCCTAAAAAGCCTATGTATTACCTCGAATATCAAGATAAAAATTGCAGTTCTCTTATAAAAAAATCCAAATAAATTTAATATTTATATGTAACTCGTTGATTTTTAAGGGAAATCTGTACAAACTTTTTAGAAGGCGTTCCAAACCTTGTACAAAAAACGAAGTTGAAATCTTGTACAGTGTTTTTACGAGGGAAAAAAACGCTGTACAAAAAATGACGTTGAAATCTTGTACAGTGTTTTTACGGGAGAAAAAAACGCTGTACAAAAAAGGAAGCCTCCCAATTTATATAACTAAAAGAGATGTGTTTAATCTTTTTCAAAAAAAACAAAAAACAAATAAAATAAAGAATATTGTTACTTTGTTTTTGGTGCTACGTAATTGTACTTTTATAAGAATACGTAGTTATACGCTGTGAATCAAAAGCCGCTCATTTAAAACACACTAGCCTTTGTATTTTTATTTTTAGATTTTTGTTTTTTATTGTTTTTTTAAATACATTTGAAGAAGAAAAACTGTTATTAAAAAGTAAAAGAATGCCTATTGTTGCTAAATTATATATTGGAAATGTAGAGAGAATACTACAACATGTATTGGTAGAATACGAGCGCTATACTCGAAAAACAGGAAGACCAGCTACTGAAACTCTTGGCGGGTATGTTACTGTTTTTTTTACACCCAAAGGAGAGGAAGATCATATTTTAAAATGGATGTTTACACATAGAATGGAGGATAAAACGATTGCGTATCCTTATAACCTATATACTTTAAAAAATGCCGAAGTGGTATTTTATCAAGACGATTTTGATGGGCAAATCCTTTTTAAATATAAGTTAGTTGATTGCTTGCCTATTTATTATAAGGAGTACTTTGATGTACAAAGGGGAATGATTACTGAGCTAACGCTTTCTGCTGCTATACAATATTTTAAAAACCTACCTCCATTAATTAAATCTTGGAATGAGTCTTGGACTCCTAGGCACGAATACAAACCTCAAAGCATGGAGGATACGAGGCCTCGAATGAAGTGTTTTTATACGGACTTAGAAGGGAATACACAAGCCAACCCCACTACAGGAGAGGAAATATATGCAGTAGTAAGCACTCAAAATTTAATAGGACAAATCATAACTATTGACCTTAGCAATCATACCAAAGATTTTATATATAATGGTGAACGAATTGAAGATGATTGTATTAAAAACTTTCATATTACCGCCAATACCCATAAAATAAAGCTAAAAGTAGTCGCACAGCAAGAAGAAGATAGAGAAATTTTAACAAATTAAACACTATGAAAAATTTAATAGTACGCCCTAGCAACTCCCTCGATATAAAAGTACAAACGGTAAAAACGGCTTATTTTGCTAAAAAAGAAATTGTAAGTACCGAAAAAACAACAGAGGCTATTTCTTATACTTTTAAGGGAAATAATAACACGGGAACTAAAAAAAGAAAACGTAAAATAGCCAAAATAATTTATAAAAACCTACAAGGAAAACTCATTAATAAACAACAAGCAAGCTTAGAACAGGTTGTAGCAGCATTAAGTAAAAGCAATTATACTAAAGGCGACTGTATAGACATTGCTTTGGTAAAGGAAAGTATTAAATTTACCAAACGAACCAGTGCGCAATTAGGAGAGGAGGTATATATTGTTATACAAACACAATATATGCCAGATAGAGAAATAACTTTAAACCTAAAACAAGGAGGAGATACCGATGCACTAACAACAACGAAAGAACCGATATATGTAACTCAAAATAATAAAAAAGTATTTGCTTTTAAGGCGGTTGTTGGTGAGTTTTCCCAAAAAAGTAATGCGCTCAATGCAGCTGATTTTAAAGATCATGCCATTGCTAAAATCACCTTACAATCTACAGACCAACAAGAAAACAAACAATACAAAGACGCCTTAAACAAAGCCGAAGGAAAAACCAGTCCTTTTTATATAGCTATGGATGCCGAGCCCGCTAATCAAAATTGGTTTGAGGTAAAATATGAAGAGGTTTTTGATAATCGCCCCAACCTTTGGTATTATGGTGAAGGGAATTGGTTTGAGTTAGAAAAAGGCGGGTTACTATTTCCTTTTAAAACTATACCTCTAAATCACCCTGATGGTTTTAAAAATAATGATTATAAACCTTATGATTATACTTTGCATGAAAAAAAAGCTCCTACTTTTGGATATAAAAGACCTTCTAATCGTATTCATGCTGCTAGAGATTTATATTATGAAGTTGGAGAGTCAATTTATGCTATGGACGATGGAATTGTAAAAAGTGTTTATGCTTTTTACTACGATACTTGGGCTATTGAAATAGAACACAGCTACGAGTACAAAAAAGGAAAAAAATTATATGTTAGATACGGAGAAGTTAGTAAAAATAACATTAAGGTAAAAAAAGGAGATAAAGTAAAAAAAGGAGATAAAATTGCAGAAGTAGGGCTTTTAATACCAAATATAAAACAACCTAAATCAGATAAAAGAGGAATGCTACATATTGAAATGTATACAGGAGAAGCAACAGGTAAGTTAACAGATAAAACTGTAAAATATAGTGATATGATGTATGCAAAATCATCTAACTATTCTAAAAACAGAAGTTTTCAAAGAAGAAAAGACTTAATAGATCCTCTTCCTTTATTAGAAGAATCCTACAACAATTCAAAGTCAAAAAAAATAATTAAATAAACTTCTATTATGAAATATATTACCTCTATCATTTTATTTTTTTTTCTTAGTTGTAAAACAACTACAAAAGAAAAAACTATACAACAAGAGAAAGACAGAATTCAGTTAATAAAAACAGATGTAAAAAAAAGGAAAAAAAATAATAAAGATTTAGATTTTGATTTAAAAGAAATTTTAAATCAAGATATGATAGGCTTATCTGTTAATGAAGAAGAAGAAGACCCTTTAAAAAAATATATGTATGATTTTTCTGGTGCGTGTTATTCTTGTGATATAGCTAATATTAAATTTATTAATAACAGTTTAATTTTGAGAAACATATGTGAAACAGCTAAAAAAAGAGTTTTTAAAATTAATAAAATCAATAAAATTAATAAAGGATATGAAATATACTTTGTTCAAAATAACAAAGAAATAATATTGTTTTTAACTAAAATAGAAGCAACTCCAATCTATAATATTGTATTAAATAAAAATTTTGAAGAAATAGAAGATTTCAGAATAAACAACTTCTATATAACTAAGAAAGAAATGTTCAAATTAGAAAATCATAGTTGCGAAGATTTTGAAGGCTAATTTTTCTAGAACAAAACAAAGACGCCTTAAACAAAGTCGAAGGAAAAACCAGTCCTTTTTATATAGCTATGGATGCCGAGCCCGCTAATCAAAATTGGTTTGAGGTAAAATATGAAGAGGTTTTTGATAATCGCCCCAACCTTTGGTATTATGGTGAAGGGAATTGGTTTGAGTTGAAGGTAGATAATATTCTGAATATTTACCATACAGGAGAAATAAGTAAATTGGATTTTAAAGGTTTAAAAGAAGTTAGCTATGTATATCATGATAAAAATGGTGGTAAACATAATTTAGGAACATTTGATGTTATTAAAGCCCAAAAACGGAAGAAGGGCTCTTCAATTTACAAAAAAGAGTGGAAAAAAATCAAAGTAGGAAAAGATGTCAGATATTATAAATACGATATAGGAAAAGTACCATTAATTAAATTGAAATTACCTATTTCTTATGATAAAAATGGTATTAAGATTACACTTAAAGATAATACGGATAGAGAATATATAAATCCTGAAGCTTATGCTTGTTTATTGGGAGCGTTAGCAGAAAATGATTATAAAGATGTCGCTATAAATGGCTTTACTTCAAAAGATGGTACGGGAGCTCCAAGCGTATCACATTATAACGGTATTGCTGGAGACTTTCGATATTTAAGAAAAGATAAAAAGGTTGCTTCTTTACGCATAGACACTAATCCTGATGATTTAGATGTTGATAGAACAGAGAAGTTTATTGATGCCTTAATTAAATTTGGCTGGAGTAGTTTTTATAGTTATGATATTATATTAAATAAAAAAACTTTTAGACTTAAAGAGAGTCATACTACTCATTTAGCTAATCATCATCATCATTTACACCTTCGTAAAGAAAATTTTAATCCAAATTATAAATAATTATGAAAAACAATTTTATTTTTTTATTTTCTTGTTTTCTTGCTCTCTTGTTTTCTTGTAAAGAAAAAAAATCAGAAAAGAATATAGCAAAAAAACAGAAAAATGATAGTTTATTTATTCCGAAATATGCAATAGCAAAACCTAATTATCAATCTATATTTCCTAAAAAAATAAATAAGAAATTAATTGGAGATTATAAAAGTACTCAACTAAAATTAAAAAAAGGTTTTCTTGAAGATCCTTTAGATGACAATAGTGATGTATATGGACATCCTGATTATGATTATGGTACTTTGGTTACTTGGAATACGCCTAAATATCCTAGAGAGGAAATATATTTTAATGCTAAAAAAATAAATAAAGAATATTTATTTTTTTATGAAAAAAGTAAATTGATATGTGTTTTTGAAGGAAAATACAATGATGATGCTATATTTGAAGGGGATTCATTATTTTTTAATAACGATAAGATATTCTTATGGAAAAACACAAATAATTTATTTGTAACAGACAGTATTTTTTTAGATGCTAAAAGCAAATATATAATGAGGTTAGACAAAGAAATAAGGAAAATTAAAAACTCTGGCTTCACTGAGTATATAGATAGATATATTTATAAAAAAGACTCCTTATCATCTTTCGTAATTGGTAATTTAAAATAGGTATTGTTAAATGAGTATAGGTTTAGCATAAATTTTAAACATTTAAATCGCTTGTTATAAGGTTAGTTTTTAAAACTGATTACATAAAATTATCTTGAATTAACAATAGCTAAAATAAATAGAAAAATTAGTCTAAGAAATTATTAAATAAATTACAGAAAACATTTTTTTATATAGCTATGGATGCCGAACCTGCCGACCAAAGTTGGTATGAAGTATTTTATGAAGAAGTTTTTGATAATAGACCCAACCTTTGGTACTATGGTGAAGGGAATTGGTTTGAGTTGAAGAGTAAGGAAGTAGCCGAAATAGGGGAAGCCTACATTATTATAATGGAAAGATAGATAAAGTAGATTTAAAAGATAAGGCTAAAGTAAAATATGTCTACTACGATAAGGATGGTAAAAAACATGATTTGAAAGATACTTATGATATTATTGAGGTTGATGAATATAAAAATGGTAAAACCACTACTTCAGTTCCTTCAGGATATACAAAAAAGCAAATAATAAGTAACAAAAGAAATAAGTATACTTATAATGATAAAATAGTAATAGAAGGTACTAAAGAAGGAAAAGAAGCAGGTAAAATTCGAAAATATGTAAAAACAGGAAAGAAAACACCTTTGATAAAGATATCTAGTAAAGACTATAATAATGAAGGTGTTAATTTGAAGTTTAGTCTTAAATCAGATGGAACAAGACCCTATATTCATCCAAATGCATTTGCTTGTATTTTAGGAGCGATAGCAAGAGTTGGATATAAGGATATAGTTATAGTTGGTTTTACTAGTAAAGATAATCATGGCTTCCCTAGTAAAACACATGTTAATGGTAAACACGGAGATTTTAGATATTTTAGAAAGGATAAAACAGGAGCAAGTCTTCATATAGATACTGTAGAGGGTGCAAAAAAATTAGATATAACAAGACAGGAAAAGTTAATTGATGCTTTTGTGAAATTTGGTTGGCCAAAATTTTACAGTTATAAATTCGAGTTAAAGAAAGAGCAAAAAGAAAAGCAACTCCTCAAAAAGTGCGACCATTTAAGTGGTCATCACCACCATCTACATTCTAGACAGTTCAAAGTTAATTTTAAATAATTAAATTATGCAGATGAAAAAATATATATTACTTACACTGTTGGTATTACTATTTAATTGTAAATTTAAGAAAAGAACTGATATAAATTCATTAACTCTGGATAAAAGTTTAATTACCGAAGACTCGTTAATAGTACTTAATAAAAAAGCAAAAGATTTCTTTATTAATGAATTTATTGATAGAGCTAAAAAAATTGATATATCTGAAACTCTTGAGCCAAATGGTGGTGGGGATTTTATAAAAGACGATAAGACAGTTTTTATTGAAGTTTTAGAAGATATGGAAACAAAAGAAAAAAAGATAGAGTACACGACCAGTTTTTATGACAAAGATTTTAGAGTTTCTAATACATTCATTATTTATAAGGATAGTTTAAATAAAGCTTTTTTTGTAGTTGAAAAAAGAACAAAGTATGACACTAAAGATGAATCAGAAACTGTATCTTATATAGACACTTTTTTGTTAAAAAAAAGTGAAACAATTTATTTAAAAAATCAAGATTTTTCTCAAAAAGAATTATTATTAAAACAGGAGAAATTAATTAGTACTATCAAAGAAATAGACAGTTTTACTTCGGATTAAATAAAATACAAGATGTTATAATTAATGCTAAAGATTTCGAAAACCACGCTATTTGTAAAATAAAATTAGCATCTTCTAACAATCATACCGATAAAAGCTACAAAGACGCCTTAAACAAAGCCGAAGGAAAAACCAGTCCTTTTTATATAGCTATGGATGCCGAGCCTGTTCATCAAAATTGGTTTGAGGTAAAATATGAAGAGGTTTTTGATAACCACTACTGGAAGTTGCTTTTCTGAAGGTTCGTGTTTTCCAAGTTCAGAACATGTTAATGGCAAGAGTGTTGATACTATATATAAGTGGGAAAAAAAGACTGACCAAAAAATAATTAACGCTATGGATAAATTTCACTTCGCTAAAATTCTAGTAGGTAATAAAAAATATTTTTCAGATTTTGATAATTGTGAAGATGGAGGTGAAAATTTGTACAAACTTTTTGAGGGTAGTTTAAAAGTTTGTACAGAAAAAAGGAGTCAAAAAGCAAAAGATCCTTCTTAAAGTAGGAGGGATACCATGACAGCGAGGTTACTAAATACTTCAATAAAAAATAAAGTTCCTTACTAAAATTTATGGGAAAACTCCACCATAGTGATTGTTGTAATTTGAATAAAAGGCATAAAAAAACCCACTCAAAAAAATTGAGCGGGAAAATTGCTATGAAAAAGAAAAAGTGTATTCGGATATCTCCGAATAACTAAGGCAAATATACGAAATAAAAAATAGTAAAACCTAATTTTTTTAGAAAAAAAATAAAGTTATTATGTGGTAGGAAGGGGAGCTAGGCTAAAAGCATAAAAAAACCCACTCAAAAGAATTGAGCGGGAAAATTGCTATGAAAAAGAAAAAGTGTATTCGGATATCTCCGAATAACTGGTACAAATATACAACAAAAAAAATAAGTATTCCTAATTTTTTTTATTGTTTTTAACAAAAGAAAAAGGACTGTATGTTAAATTGTTGATTTTGAGCTGTTTTTTGGCGTTAAGGTATTGTAAAGCTCCTTTTTAAAAGAGAAAAATAAAAAAAATACCTCCCCCTTCTATTTTTACAAACCTTTATACATGCAATGCTGCTATAAAGCAGCACCAATCAATTATTTTTTTTGACAATACTCATTTGCTCATTATAAATAGGGCTGTCAATAGCTAATAAATCAAGAACACTATGAAAAACATGGTATTGAGAAACCTCATAAGGCTCTTTAAACACGATACTATCAGTAGCACTCCAAGCAATAAAAGGTATTTCAACTTGTTCTTTAGGAGCAATGGCCATAGGTATTCCATGCATGTATAAGTTTTTTTCGCCTAAAGACTCCCCATGATCGGAAACATACAGCATAGTGGTTTGATAATCATCTAACTGCCTTAGTTCCTTAATTACATTGGCCAGTATATAATCAGTATAAAGAATGGTATTGTCATAAGCATTGATTAATTCTTCTTGACTACAATCCGCCAATACTACACTTTTACATACAGGAGTAAATTGATTAAATTGCGCTGGATATTTCTTAAAATAAGTAGGTCCATGACTCGTACTTGTATGCAGCACCACAAAAATCTTATCTTTTTTAGTATTTTGTATTTCGGTTTTCAAATCATGTAATAATACCTCATCATACAAACACGTTGGTTTTTTACAAGCAGCCCTTAATGCCTCTTTATTCGCATAATTTTTAGCTTTAACCGTAGGTTCTCCCCAATTGGTAGTTCGCCAAATAACAGCTACTCCATTTCTATCTAAATAATTAGGTAAGATTTCATACAGTTGGTTTGTTTCTTTATGATCTAAAATAGCCTTAACACCAGCAGTGGTATAGGTAGCGGCTGATTTTGCAGGATATACATGAAGGTCTTTTATTGTAGAAAGTATGGGATTGGTTTTTTTATGGTAACCATATAATGAAAAATTAGCACTTCTGGCAGATTCACCAATCACAAGCACAACAATAGATTTTGTATTGTTTTTGAGAGTAGCATTGGGTAATAAAATTTGGGTTTTATTTTTTTCACTTTGATGTTGAAAAAACCTAATTGTATTTACTACATATGACCAAGGCATTACAATAGCACCTAAAGTTTTTGAATGTTTATCAATCCACAACCAATTAGAAGCATTGGCAAAAGCAAGCGTTAGTAAAAAAAATAATGCTGCGAGTACATGAAAGGAAAACTGTTTGATTTTTACAGAGATGATTGTGAATCTAAAAAGAAAGACACTAGGAATAATGCCCAAAAAAAGAACATATAAAATTAACGGAAGAGAAAAGAAGCTGCTAGATTCTTCAAAACGTGTATTGAGGATGTTACCAATCATTGTTTTGTCTATAATCACACCATAGGTATTTATAAAATACAAAGCAATGGCATTGGTATTAAAAAAGAGTACCAAGAGCCATTTTCCTACAATCCCCAATAAAAAGAGTCCTATATAAAATACCAAGGCATTCAACACAATAGCCAATAAGGTTAAGCTTATGAGCAATACCATACCATTTAAGCTTGCAACTTCAATATGATTGACAATGAATTGATAAAAAGCAAAATGATATAAAATCAAGTTGAGAAGGCTAATAATGAGCGCAAAATAATATAGTTTAATTTTTTTTCTTAACATAAGAACTTGTTATTGTGTATAATGAAATGGTTAGTGAAAGGAATGAAATGTAATATATAGGGATGTTATTTTTAATTATTTTATGACCGATTAAAAACATTAAAATTATAAAAATAAGCATAAAAAAAGGATAGTATCGGCGATTTTTAATCCAAATGAATCCATTTATTTTAGCATTGAGTTTGATGCCTATAATGGCAATCATATAGCCGAGTATACTTCCTACAACCACATCAAAAGGATAATGTGCTCCTACGGCAACTCTTGAAGAAGCAATGAACAAGCCCAATGCTATTAAACTTATTGACCAAAGGAGTTTTGTGCTATTTTTTTGAGGCATAAAGGCAAATAATAATACTGTGATTACTACAAAAGTAGCAATGGAATGCCCAGAAGGAAAAGAGGTACTTCCTGTTAATGTTTTTCCTAAAATAACAAAGCTATCATGATCAAATACGGCGGCGGGTCTTGGTATGGAAAATATTTTTTTGAAGCTAGCAGATATCACTAATGAAAGGAGGGAGGCTGTGAAGAGCGCTTCCCAAAGCTTAGGGGCATATATTATAAAAATAGTTAGTAGGGGAAAAGAAATGAGTACATCACCCAATTGGGTTGTATTAAATGCGATATCAGGAAAAGTAGCTAGTTTGTTATTTAGATATAAAAAGGCTTCTTTTTGAAAATACATATAATGGTTGACATAGTTGCTATCGTTTGACGATGCAATAAAGAAAATACTCAATAAGCATAATAATGCAAACGGAAAGAGCAGTAAACGGTAGGTGATTTTGTTGAAATTACGAACGACACTTTCGTTTAATGGATGAATATTAAACATAATTGTTTTTTATAAGGTTTTTAATTATAGTTTTTTCCTTTTTAGGGGATTTCAAAAATCGACAAATAAATATAAATTAGCATAAATCCTGTGAAGATTTTTAAAAATAAAAATTGGGAGTCCGGTATTTTATAGAGCTAAAAAAGGTCTTTTTTACCGTTTTGCGCGCATGGTCTTTGTGAAGAATTGATTTTTAGCACTATTTAAAAGCAGGGGTATATTATAAATAATCAACCCCTGATATTTTAAGCAGATACACTTTGTAGTACCGTATTCTAAGCTATATTGCCTGTTTGATTAAATACAAAACATATTCTAATATATCAGTATTCGTTATCATTAATTCATAATCGCCATTCCCCCAATGTCCTGTATTTGATACATCACGCATTAAGTTTTTAGGATCTTCTAGTTTGCCCTTTGGTAAGTTGATAAATAATTTAATCCCTTTTTTAAGTGTAACAATATCAGCTATGTTTTTATCCTTTTTAAAAGCGATGTATAATTTTTTAGGGACTAATTCTATATCGTCCGCTAGATGTAAAATAGCTTCCTTATAGGTTTCGTAAAGTTCTTTCACTTTATCTGGATAACCATCTAAATGAAATTCTTCGGTATAAACTTTGATTTCTTTGGTAACTGCTTCTAATTGTGTATTGCTAGCTGTTATGGGTTTTATACTCTCTGCTGATTTACTTTTCTTTATTTGGTTTACGCTAATTAAATTGTTTTCATAACGTTTTACTTCCCACAATTCAATAGCAATATCTTTAAAATTGGTGGCTGTTTTTTGATTTTCTGTAAAACTCGTTGAAACAAAAACGACCCTTGTTTGACTCCAATCTACATCGGTACGTTTTAAATGTTGCTTTAAAGTTTCGTTATATTCTATAATAAAATCCGCTTTGTTTTCAAGCATTAAGCTTAAATAGGTAAACCCTTGGTCAACAACGCTAATGTTTTTATTACGCTTATATTCAATAATTATAAATGCATTTGATTGTGTATCATACGCTAAAGTATCAATGCGTTTGTTTTTAATAGAAAACTCAGATTTTACCAATTGTAAATTCATGAGCTCCTTTAAATTATTTTCAAAAAGGGATTGTATCTCTTTTTCTAACTTGAATGGTTTCTCTTTTAGAATACTAATTGATTCTTTGGATTTTAAGTTATATAAGTGCATCTTAATTTTTTTTAATATCGTAGCCACCAGTTTTAGAAGAACCTACAAATTCAATAAAATCTTTATCTTTTAACTTTTTAAGATAACGTTCTGTAGTTGATAAACCTTTATTTATTATACTAGCTATATCTTTAGTTTTTAAATTAGGTGTTGTTTCAATAATTTCATAAATACTAATAAGTTCATTTTTTACACCCTCGTCATTTTTAAGTATAGCTTTAAGTTCCGGAAAAACAACTGTAGTAATATTATTCTTTTGTTTCCAAGAAGGTGTTTTAAACTTATTCTTCTTACAATCGTTAATCATTCTTAAAGTACCACTTCCAAGCATTTCTATATACTTTCTTATAAAACATATTTTAGCAATATCTGGATTACGTAGTATAGAGTTATGTTCTCTTCTTAAGTCTTTTAATGTAATACCTTCTGGTAAACCACCATAATTAGCTATTTCTGTTCTATCAGAAAATATAGAGACTTGTAAGAAACCATTAACAGAATTATAATCTCTATGTACCATTGTGTAAGCTTCCCCTTTTTCGAAGGGATTATTAATCCAAATATATGAATTTTATGTTTTAAAACAGGGTTGATATTTTTCATTATGGGCATAATAATTAATCTAGGTGATTAATTATTATTACGATTATCTTTATAGAACTGATCCGTTTCTACAATTTCTATAAAACCTTCCAATGATTTTAACTTATTACTATATAAATTTAACCTACTAATATGAAGTAAATCTTGATAACCTACCTTAAAAACATTATTAGTTTTAATTCCTAACCCTTCCAAAGCGGTCGATACATACCATAAATGAATTTGTTTTTTACCTTTATATGTTGCTGCTGCTAATTGAAGTTGAGAAATTGCTTTTTTATCTTGTTTTTTTTGTTTAGCTAACTCAAAAGTATTCGTTTTCTGACTAGTACGTTTCAATTGTAAATAAACAATATGTAAATCATCCTCCATTATAACATCTACATCTCCTTTTTCTTGAACACTTGCTAATTCAATCTTAGTATCCCATGGCATGTCTTTATAATATTCACACAATATATTTTCAATAGAAGTTCCGTCATCTGGTTTAAAATTTTTAAATAAAGCTTCTGTTATTGCATATAATCCTACAAAACTTGTTAAAATAGACATTGGAGCTATAATATTTCCTCCTAGTTTTATAAATGGCTTTTGCCATAAATTTATAGTTAATTTAAAAGGATCAAATTTTTTTATCTTCCGATTAGTCTTCCAATTAAAAGAAAAATTAGATATGATCTTTTCCATATTTTCTGTGGAACACTTTATCCCTGAATTATTTGTCATTTGATGAAAATTTTCAACATCAGAAATAAGTATAAGTTCTTTATTTTGTAACGATAATGTTCCTTCTATATAAGTACTTTTACTTTTTGAGGCGGTATTATGTAAAGGCTTTATAAATGTATGATATTTTCTTGTTGCTAACCCCTGTAAAAAAGTAATTGCCGTAAGTAAAGGAATTTTATTTTTCATTTCTTTTTCTTTCATACCTAAATCATTAATAGCAAGTTTGATTCCATTACACAATGCATTTCCCATAATATTCTCTTCAGATTTATTATTGTTATGAAAAATAATTTGTCCTTTTTCCAAATGTTCTGCGTAAGATTCTACTCCAAGTTTATAATACATATTTTCATTCAAAGAATATCTATCAGCATCATAATTCCATTTAATGTTAAATACTTCATCTTCTAAAACTACTATTTCACCTATATCATTTATTTTAACTTTTAATCTAGGTTCATAGGCATATCTATATATAATATCTTTATTAATTACATATTCGTTCACTAAAGTGAATATAGATTTAAACTCTTTTTTCCATACTTCTTCTAGGTAAATTTGATAGATGTTTTCATATGTAAGCTCTTTTGTTTCTTCTTGTATCTCAGACTGTGCATAAGCAATTAATATACTTAAAACATCACCTCCATATTGAAACTTAATAGGGTCTTGATTGTTATTATAGACATACGCTTCAAAAGCAGCACATGAGGCAACAATAAATTCATGTTTAGACTTGTTTAAACCTTTAATTTTACAAGAAACTTTATTCCATGTAGTATTTAGCAAATCTGAAAGTTTTTCCCATATTAAGATTTCCTCTTTAACAGCTGGTGGTAACTTGCCATTTTTTAAAGTTAGTAATCGAGAATTATCTAAGAAAAGTAATGTTTCTTTATAGCCTTCAATAAAAAGATCTGGATTATTATAGGCTACATAATATTCAAACTCTATGGAAGTATTATGTATAAGATAATTTTTCCATAATTCAATAGCTTTGGCTTCCCTAACCCAAACAGCAGATTGTTTAGTTAAAAATGAATTGTAAAAAAAATCATCTTTAAAGAAAGCTTTTTTTGTTTTCTTCAAATACCAATCTACCATTTTGTTAAATGGGATTTCATTCCAAACAAGTGAATACGCATCGGTTTTAGCCCCTTGCCCATATAAAAGGAGAGCCTGTTTTTTGGTATTAAAAAAAATATCATTCATGATTATACAAGTTTAAAATTAACTATGCGAAATAGTTCTTGCCAATCACATAACAATAATAGGAAAAAATATTATGATATTTACTTTCCTTAAATCTTTTCTCGATAATTTCAATAAAATAATGGTTTCATTAACTTTTTCAATTTTTGCGTAAAAAGATTACAGAGACAATTACATTAAAACCTGAGTTTTATCTATTATCTTTTTGCGCATTTTGCGTTTCCTTTTTTAAAAAACGAAAACTCTTTTCAACTTCAATTTAGAATCGAAAAATAGTTAGTGGTAAAATCTCATAAATTTATGAGAGATTACAATAATAATTTTATTTTTACTTACTAAAAGTGCTATAAAATCAAATATTTATTTCATGCCAAACACAAAACACACCATAATCCGATACCAAGCATTAGATAAATGTTTCAGAAATAAATCTAAAAGGTATTTTATTGATGATTTAGTAAATACCTGTCAATCTGCTATTGAAAACTTTACAGGAAACGCAGAAGGTGTTCAGAAAAGGCAAGTATATGACGATATAGCTTTTATGATGAGTGAGAACGGTTATAACGCACCCATTGAAAAGGATAAAATGGGTAGAAAGGTATATTATTACTACAGTGATGTAAATTTCTCTATCAATAATCAACCGCTTACCGAATCAGAAGCATTAGAGTTAAAGGAAACATTAATAACATTAAACAGATTTAAAGGCTTACCTCAATTTGAATGGATTGAAAATATAACCACCAGATTAGAAGCATCCTTTCAATTTGGTAAACAGGCTAATGAAATTATTGAGTTCGATCAGAATGAATTTTTAAAGGGTAAAGAATTTATTAATACGTTATATCACGCCATTATTAATAAAACGGTTTTATTAGTCACTTATGAGAGTTTTAAATCGGGATTAAACACGATTATAGAGTTTCATCCTTATTACTTAAAGCAGTATAATAATCGTTGGTTTTCATTTGGTCAAAACCCGAACTTTGATAACATTACCAATTTGGCATTAGACCGTATAATTAATATTGAAATATCAGATAAGCAATATGCAGAAACTAGTATCGATTTTAAAGAATACTTTGAAGATATTATTGGTGTAACTTTTGACGAAAATCAAAACCCTATTGAAATAACCATAAGAATTGAAAAATCATTATGGCCATATATTAAAACAAAACCATTACACGGTTCTCAAAAGATTAAACAAGAACAACAAGACTATATTGATATTTGCTTACAGCTCATTCCAAATTACGAATTAGAAAGTGTGCTACTACAATACGGAGAAAGATTAACAGTATTAGAACCTGAAGCATTAAGGAAATCTTTAAAAGAAAGAACTAAAATGATGATGGGAAACTATAACAGTGTATATACAATGCACTAATAAGAACAATATTTGAAAAAATGAAAAAACAAACAAAAGGTATTTCCTTTAAAAATTTCAGACGTTTCCAAAATTTCCCAATGCTTCAATTAGGAAATATTACCTATATGGTAGGACGAAACAATTCAGGTAAATCTACAATGGTGAAAGCCCAACTTTTAATGATGGATTATTTACAAAATCAACTATATAATACATTTTCTTTTGATAATTCGGTACTCGAAGATGCGAATATTGTAACCTTTGGTAGAGCAAAAAATAATAAGTCAACCTCTGATTTAATTGAGTTTAAAGTCATACTAAATAACATAGAATTTTCTGTAGTTATTACAGGTAAAGATGATAATACCAAAGCAAAAGTTCAAACCTTTACTGTTAACGATCCTAATGATGCTATTTCTTTAAAGGTCGATTATATAGAAGAAAACATAAACCTAAAAAAAGGGCAAAAACTTATTGATTCAAATGTTCAAGAAATCGATATGCAAAAGCAACGCTTATCTGAAGATCTTCTGAAAATTGAACAAGAACTTGTAAATATACCTTCTAAAGCATCAAAAGAATATTTAGCACTTAATGATAAAAAAAATGGGATTTTAAAACAAATCGAAAAAATTGATAAACTAAATAGAGATGTAAAAGAGGAAGGAGCCTATGACTATGATGTCACGTATCCACTCAAATTTTTGCGTGTAGAGGATATGTATGAGGTAAAGGAAGATGATGATGATTTTGACAATATTGTATTATCTGAAGACACGATGATACAAGAGTTTATAAGTATTGTACTATGGTTTAATGATATTCAATATAAAAAAGATGCAGAAACAGCTAGAAATAATATAGATGATGATTTTAATCCTAACTCTATTGAAGTTCATCAAAATAAAGGAAAACTAGAAAAATGGGCAAACAAAGTGAGTAACATCATCAACGAGCAATCTTTTCATTATATACCAGCGAATCCTAGTAAGCAATCTGCCTTATTTGCTTTGCGTGATAAGAATAATGATTTAGCGCAAGCCATACATAATTTTAAACAAGCTGGATTAGATAAAAAGGCTGATTCGAAAAAATTTGTAAAATATTGGATGAAGGAATTTGAAGTTGGCGAAGATTTTTCAATAGAGTTTTATGCTGGAGAGGCTTACGAATTCCACGTTTTAGAAGATGGTGCTCAAAATCACTTATCAGATAAAGGAATGGGGTCACTTCAAGTGATGAGTCTTATTTTAAAGTTAGCAACGATTATTTATGATAAAAAGGTTAATAAGAAGAATAAGCCTACAGTATTAATTGAAGAGCCGGAATTGAATTTACATCCTGAATTGCAATCAAAATTGAGCGATTTCCTATTGGAAGTATCTAGTAAAAATGTGCAGTTTTTAGTAGAAACACATTCAGAATACATAATCAGAAAAGCTCAGTTAATTGCAATTCAAGAAGATTATATATTAAATGATGAATTAAATCCTAATCCTTTTAAAATATTTTATTTTCATAAAAAAGAAGGACCTTACGAAATGAAGTTCAATTCAAAAGGAAAGTTTGATAGAGACTTTGGTCCTGGATTTTACAATGAAGCAGGTAGTTTGACAATGAAGATGATTAAAGAATTACGTAAAAAACAAGCTTAATGACAACCCTATACACCGAAAAAGAAATATTGGACAACATAGCTTTGTTTTCTGAATATTTTCCTCACTGGCACAAAGTTATTACAAGTGGTTTACCTGTATGTGTTAATATCAATGATAGTGATTTGAAGGAGAAATTATTAGATGCAGAAGATCCAATTTTTATAGCATATAACGCTTCGGCTACAATGGAGTTGCCAGTAGCGTTAGATACTTATTTTACAAACATAAAAACAGATTTAACTCAAATTGTAGATAAGCCAAAATCAATTTTTTTATTAGACATAGAAGATAATTTAGCTCTAAATGTGCGTAAAGATTATGGAATGGCAGTATATTCAACTAGTAATCTTCCTGAGAGTATTTTTACTTTTGCATTCTCTTTAGACTTAGAAAAAGCACAAACAATTGATACAAATTGGAAAGGAATTTTAAGTTTTGATAAACCATTATCAAATAGTTTAATTATAACAGATAATTATTATTTCAATAATGAAGATAATAATTTAAATAGAGGGTTTAGTAATTTGGTTAATTTCCTTGATGCTTATCTACCAAATGAATTGGCTATTGATTATGACGTAACAATTTTTGCAGAAGATAATGACAAAACTAATGAATGGTGGATTAAAGAATATGGGAAATTAGTAGCGTTAATAAAACCATTAAGAGAATTCGAAATTAACCTTGAATTAGTGCTTGGATCCACAATTCATAGAAGACGTCTAATAAGTAATTATGTTTTTGGTAAAACCGATCAAGGTTATGATGTTTTTCACGCAAAAAAAATCGAAGACGTAAGGTTTGATAATGAATTTGAACATTTTGAAATATTTTCGAATTTAGATAATCTTGGTACAAAATATTTTCAAGCATCAGATAATACAATAATAAAATTGGAAAAAATTTCCAACAGTGTATGTGAGTATGTGAGTGTTAATGGGAATTCTTCAGGAAGAATGTTATTCGGATGTAACAAAAACAAAACAATCAAAAACCGTCTATTAAATTAATTAAAATAATCTGTGCACCAATAATGCACACATTATTCCCATATTTGCAATGTCAAACAAAATAAAAGACAACAAGCACTAAAAATGAGCAACCAAAATAACAAAGTAGAAGTAGGATTTATTTGGCAGATTACAGACGATGTATTACGTGATGCCTTCAAAAAAAATGAAATTGGCGATGTAGTTCTACCGTTTGTAGTGATCCGCAGATTAGATTGTATTTTACAACCAGTAAATGCCAAAGTTCGTGAAACTTTCGAAAAATTCCACGATAAGCTATCTTCAGAAAAATTAATTCCTGTGTTGCGTAAAGCAGCAGGTGGCTTAAAATTTTACAATACCTCTAAACATACCTTACAGTCGTTAAAAGACGAACCACAATACATAGAAATTAACTTTAACAACTACTTGCAAAGTTTTAACCCAGAAGTACAAGAAATTTTAGAGAGTTTTCAATTCGATAAAATTGTAGCACGTTTGGTAAAAAACAGATTGTTATACGAAATGATTGATGCCATCTGTAAAATTGATTTACATACAGAGGCTATCGACAATCACGGTATGGGTTATGTATTTGAGGAATTAATCCGTATCTCAAACGAGCAATCTAACGAAACCGCAGGAGAGCATTTTACACCTCGTGATGTCATTGAAATTATGAATAATTTCTTGTTCGCAGGCGAAAAAGAAAAGTTATCGCAACCAGGCATCATTCGTACCATTTTTGACCCTGCTTGTGGTACTGGTGGTATGGTAAACTTGGGTAAAAAGTTTATTCTCGACAAGGTATGTGCCGATAGTAATCATAAACCAACATTGGTAACCTACGGACAAGAAATAAACGAACAATCGTATGCTATTGCTAAATCTGAAGCCTTAATTACAGGAGAAGATGCCAATAATATCAAACACGGTAATTCCTTTAGCGAAGACCGTTTTCAGGGAAAATCCTTTCATTATATGATGGCAAATCCACCGTATGGTGTTACGTGGAAAAAAGACCGAAAGTTTATTGAAAATGAAGCTTTAAACCCTTCTGGACGTTTCTATGCAGGTACACCACGAGTAAGCGATGGGCAATTACTGTTCTTACAGCATATGCTTTCTAAAATGGAGCGTGAAGGTTCTCGTATTGGTGTGGTTACCAATGGTTCTCCTTTATTTACAGGTGCTGCGGGTAGTGGTGAGAGCGATATACGTCGTTGGATTATAGAAAACGATTGGTTAGAATGCATCGTGGCATTACCTAAAGATTTATTCTACAACACAGGTATTAACACGTACATCTGGTTTTTAACCAATAATAAAGCACCACATCGTAAAGGGAAAGTGCAGTTGATAAATGGTGATGCTAAAGAAACCATAATTACAGAAGGAAATGGAAAGGATAAAGAAAAACACCTATTCTGCCAACCCAACAAAAAGAGTTTGGGTAACAAACGAAACGAAATCACATCGCAACACATTGCGCAGTTATTGGAAATGTACCAAAACTTCGAGGAAACCGACCACTCTAAAATATTCGATAACGAATACTTTGGCTACTACCAATTAACGGTAGAACAGCCTAAAGTAGATGCTAAAGGGAATATTGTTAAAGACAGTAAAGGCAACCCAAAACCAGACACCAAAAAACGAGATTCAGAAAGTGTTCCATTGACTGAAGATGTAGAAACCTATTTTGAAAACGAAGTAAAACCACACGTACCTAATGCGTGGATAGATTACGATAAAACCCGTATTGGTTACGAAATTAACTTTACCAAGTATTTCTACAACTATACACCTTTACGACCAGCGAGTGAAATTAAAAGGGAGATTATAACCTTGGAGAATGACATTGCTAACTTATTAAAAGACTTGATTAGCTAATGGAAAAAGCATACGAAACATATAAGGATAGTGATGTAGAATGGATTGGTAAGATTCCAGAAAATTGGAAAAGCGTAAGCCTAAAATGGATTAGCAATATTACCAAAGGAAGAAAACCTAAAGTTGATTATGATGAAAGTGGTGAAAATTTATTGCCATATTTGTCAATGGAGTTTTTAAGAGATAAAACTTCAAATCCTACTTATGCTTCAATAGATGAAAAAGGATTAGTGTTTGTAGATGATGGAGATATTCTGATATTATGGGATGGTTCTAAAGCAGGTGAAATTGTGAAAGCTAAAAAGGGTGTGCTCTCATCAACTATGGCGAAAATTGATATAACTGATTCTGATTTTGAGTCAACTTATCTTAATTATTTATTACAACTAGGTGAAAAACATATTCAAGAGAATACAATTGGTATGGGTATTCCTCACGTTAGTGGTGATGTTTTAAAAGGCTTAAAAATGTTATTACCACCAAAACAAGAACAAACCCAAATCGCAGCCTATCTCGATTACCATACCCAATTAATAGATACCTTAATTAGCAAAAAAGAAACCCTAATACAAAAACTACAAGAGCAACGACAAGCCATTATTAACGAAGCAGTAACCAAAGGGTTAAATAAAAATGTAGCCTTAAAAGATAGTGGTATTGAGTGGTTGGGGGAAATTCCAGAGCATTGGGAGGTAGTTAAGTTGAAGTATGTCTTAAATAATCTAAATAATATTAGAATTCCTCTAAGTTCATCTAAAAGAGGTGTAATGAAAAATAAAGTATATGATTATTATGGAGCTTCAGGGGTCATAGATAAAGTAGAAGACTATTTGTTTGAAGGGAAAAATATTTTGATTGGAGAAGATGGAGCAAATCTTATATCACGTTCAAAAAGGTTGGTATTTATTGCTGATGGTAAATATTGGGTTAACAATCACGCGCATATACTTCATCCTAAAATAGGAGATATTGAGTTTTATACTGAATTACTAGAATTAATTGATTTTACACCGATAATTGAAGGTTCAGCACAACCGAAGCTTACTCAAGATGCTTTAATGAATATTCAAATACCAAATCCACCAGTTGAAGAACAAATTGAGATAAAGAATTTTATAAATATTAAAATTAAAAAGGCAAATGATTTAATTTATAAAATTAAAAATTCTATCCAAAAACTCAAAGCCTATCGTCAGTCTTTAATTTCAGAAGCAGTAACGGGTAAAATTGATGTTAGAGATTGGCAACTACCAAATAGCTAATTATGGATAAGGCAGCGTTAGACATACAAAAGCGGTTTGTAAAAACATTTCTAGAGTTAGAAAAGGAGCTAGAAATTAATAGCTCAAAAACCAATGCTACAGGTTGGCAACAACGTAATGAGCTTATAAGTCACGTATATTCTGGTTATAACAATCACGAAGCCTTAAATAGTAAAAGAAAAGAGCACCAAAAGCATATACAACGCGGTAATGTAATGCAATGGTTGTACAAAAAGCTTCAAGAAAATAGAGATTTGTACGGCTATTTTGAAAATCCCGAAGAGTTTATTAAAACCTTAAATAACCTTATAGAAGAATCCGTTACCAAAGAACTATACGAAATAGCAGAGGAATTAAATAAATGGAGAAAAAAGTTAATTGCCTAACAGTATAAATAATTTTAAATATTTAAAATGAACATAGCAACCTATTACCATTCAAAAATTAGTCAATGCATTCAAAGTCACAAAAAGGCTAATGCTATTTTTGTAGTCCAAGGTATTAACGCAGATTGTTTAAATAGGTTCGAAGAAACGCATATTACAGATAAAGCTACCTTTCTGTCAGAAGAGCACACAACTTTTAGTAAAGAATGGTTTGCCAATTTTTTCACCACTTTAAACACACCCAAAGAGTATCACTTAATTTCTTATGCGCAATTAACGTACTTGTTCAGTTATATAGATGCATCTTTTTTTATGGATCGTTTGGTTATTCTTGAAGATAATTTAAGACAATTGTACCCACTAGATAAAAAGTTTTATCTAGAAAAAGAAGAAAAAGAAAATATAGAAAGGCGTAGTGACAATATGCCATTGCATCACGCAGAACAATTAAAAATTGGTGATGAATATTTTTATGCTCTAAAATCTGTGTCGCAACAAATAAAAACCATACAGTTACATCAAGAGGAAAGCGAACTAGAGTTTGATGAGCCTATAGGAGATTATGACCTCATAGACCTTTCTGATGCATACGATTTAGATGTGTTTGTTAACAATGTGCTTCAAGGTTCAAATCAAAAAGTAGCTTTTATCAAGCAACACCAAAAGCAACCTAAAAACGAAAACGCTCAAGCTTTAGTACGAAAAATAAATGCCTTTCTAGAAATTTTAGGAGGCGAGTTGTTTTTTCTACCAGAAGTTTCTGTTGAAGAAGATTATAAACCATTACCTGAAACTACAGCAGCATTAAAAAAATATTGGGGCAATAACGCTAATTTTAGAAACTTAAAAGTTTATAAAAACCCAAACTCAAGTAAAGAAATTATTGAAATCTCTCAAGGTTTAATAGTAGATACCATTATACAAGAGTATGAAAATGCCAAAGCCAGTAAAGAAGTTAGAGATTTATTTTTAACTGCACCAACGGGTGCTGGTAAGTCTTTATTGTTTCAATTACCATCATTTCACGTGTCTAAAAACGGCGATGTTACAATTATAGTATCACCATTAATAGCCTTAATGAAAGATCAAGTAAAAGGCATTATTGCAGATAGAGAATATAACAAAGTAGCCTATTTAAATAGTGAATTAAGTTTAATAGATAGAGAACGTATTATAGACAACTGTAAAGATGGTGAGATTGATATTTTGTATATGTCACCAGAGTTATTACTTTCTTATGACATATCCCACTTTATAGGCGAACGAACTTTAGGACTGTTGGTTATAGATGAAGCACACCTTATTACTACTTGGGGAAGAGATTTTAGAGTAGATTATTGGTTTTTAGGAAATCACATTCGTAAAATACGCAAGTATAAAAATATACAGTTTCCAATGGTAGCTGTTACAGCTACAGCTATTTATGGAGGTTCTAACGATATGGTGTTCGATAGTATCGATAGTTTGGTAATGCAAAACCCACATATATTTATAGGGCAAGTAAAACGAGACGATATTGAGTTTGTTATTAATAACTACGATAAATTTGAGTCTCGTTACGAGCGTAGTAAACTCAATCAAACCGTTTCTTTTATTAGAGATATAGATAAAATTGGTTTAAAAACCTTGGTGTATACACCTTATACCAAACACATCAAACAAATTTTATCAGAATTAAACGATGCGCCAGATATAGCCACTGGGTATTATGGTTCATTAGATTCCCATTTAAAAGAATTAGCATACCGACAGTTTAAAAATAGCGATCGTAAAGTAATGGTATCTACCAAAGCATTTGGTATGGGTGTCGATATATCAGACATCCAAGTGGTCTATCATCACGCACCATCAGGTTTACTACCAGATTATGTACAAGAAATAGGAAGGGTTGCAAGAAATCCTAAAATAAAAGGATATGCAGCTTTAAATTACTCGTCACAAGATCAGCGATTTAGTAAAGCACTTCACGGTATGTCTGCATTGCGCCAGTACCAAATTAGAGAAGTGTTAGAAAAAATACATAAAGCCTATCTAAAACATAAATCTAGAAACCTACTTTTATCTATAGACGACTTTGGTCATATTTTTGAAAATGCCATAGACCTCGATCAAAAGGTACTCACAGCTTTAATGATGATTGAAAAAGATTATTTGGCAAAAAATAGGTTCAATGTTTTAATTGCTCGTCCTAAAAAATTATTCGTTGTGGTTTTTGCAAGTGTTAGTGAACACGAATTTGCAACGCTAAAGAACCATTATCCCAATGCGGTAAGAGAAATTACTAAATTATACCAAAACGTAATAGTTGAGGTTGATTTAGATAAAATATGGATGCAAAACTTTAGCGATAAAAGTTTTCCTAGTCTAAAACGTGAATTTTATAATGGTAAACTTTTTAGAGGAATTAATGTAGAAGTGAAACCACAATTAAAAATTTCATTTGAAAGAAGTATTAATTACAATCAAGCTTACCAGCAATTAGATGTTTTGTTTAACGCATTGCAACAAGCTTTTGTTCAAATGCAAGGCTTTTTTACACAAGAAGAATTACAAGCAAAGCTAAAGAACGTTTTACAAGACGATGTAAAAGCAGAAAAATTATCAAAATTTGTATTGTCTACATTCTCTGGAAGAATGATACAACCAGGTGTTATTGAAGATGGGGCATTTTTGCAGAGAAAAAAGGAAAGACATCAATACAAATACCGTGTATTTAATAATCGTTATTTACAAGCATTTGCAGCGATGCTCAAAAGGTTTGGTCGCCTTTTTGAAAATACAGACGAGGCAATTGTAAATAGGTTTATAACTAATAAAGAATCTAATGCTGTAACCTATGTGCGTTTAGGTTACTTTATGGAAATGCTACAAATAGGAACTTTTGAAATAAAGGGAGGTGAAAACCCAATGGTGTTCATTCGTATAAACGATCCGCAACGTATAGAACGTGATGCAAACAATTCATATTATAAAAATACATTATTAGAAAAAACATTAGAACGTCATTATTTAAGTAATGAAATTTTTGATCATTTCTTTTTAAATGGATTTACCAACAAAGAGCGTTGGGATTTTATAGAAGACTATTTTTTAGGTGAAGATGTAGATATGTTAAAAGAAAACTATCAATCTAATGAATCTAATGACTTAGATATTATTAAACATCTTAATAAAAAAGCTAAAAAACTAACAGGAGATTATACTGATAAAAGTAAAAAGGAAGATAATAACATTCACATCTTTAAAGCCAATTCAGAAACCTATTATAATATGGATAATTTATTGACAATTGAGGTAGATGGTAAGCAAGAAACACTAAAGGTTAGTGAATGGTTGAATCATAACCCAGTTGCATTTGATCAAGAAAAAAGAAAGCATCAATTTACAATTGATAAAAGTGTATTTGATATTCTCTCTAATAGATTGAAATTGCATCATTATGAATATTTTAAAAGGTCTTTAGGATTAAAATTAAGGATTAACTTTAAAGGATACGATAAACCTATGAAAGCTTTAGTGCCATACAAAAACAAACCAGTAGAGTTTTATAAGTGGTGGTGTAATAATACAGATGAAGTGTATCTCTCATTAAGAGAGAAGATAGTGTTGTTTGATAAAGTTGCAATGTCAAAACCTGATATCCTTAAGGCAGCACACAAAAAAATGATTAATAGATAATATTATGGCAGGAGGAACCAAAGAAATACATTTTGAAGACCATATTGTAAACTATTTAACCCAAGAGGTTAAAGAGTATAATGTGGTACACAAAAACAAGTACGATAAAAAATTATGCATCATACCAGAAGATGTATTGGCATTTATAAAAGAAAGTCAACCAAAAAAATACCAAAACATACAAACCCATTTAGGGATAGCTACAGATACTAAAATAGTAGAAGCGATTGCCAAAAGTTTACGCAACAACAAAACCTTAAAAACCTTACGTAGTAAATTACGCATTTCGGGTGAGCGTTTAGATTTGGTTTATTTTCAACCTGCTAATAACAAAACACCAGAGCACGAAACTTGGTATGCACAAAACCGATTGTCTGTTATTAGGCAATTAGCATATTCTACTAAAAATAATAATGAATTAGACTTATGTTTTTTTATTAATGGTATTCCTGTAGCTACAGCAGAATTAAAAAATGCACTTACAGGGCAAAACCACCACAATGCCATTAAACAGTATATGCAGGATCGTGACCCAAATGGCGAACCCCTGTTGGAGTTTCAACGTTGTTTAGTACACTTTGCTATCGGTACAGAAAAAGTATTTATGACAACCAAATTAGATGGTAAATCAACCTTCTTTTTGCCTTTTAATCAAGGTTTACGTAATTACAATCCTAATGGCTTTGCCACAGCCTATGTTTGGGAAGATATTTTACGTAAAGATTCAGTATTGGATTTAGCGCAAAACTTTATCAATCTACAAGAAGATGTAGACAAAGCCTACGACCCAAAAACAAAAGCAATTGTAGAAAAAAAATCTACCAAGTTATTATTTCCTAGATTTCATCAATTAAAAGCGGTTAGGCGTTTATTAGACCAATTAAAAATTGATGGTACAGGCACTAACTATTTAATACAACATTCTGCAGGTTCAGGTAAATCTAATACCATCACGTGGTTAGCATATCGTTTGGCTAATTTCTACCAAAATTATACAGACCAAACAGCCTTATTCGATTCTATTTTTGTATTAACGGATAGACGTGTATTAAATACTCAAATTCAAGAAAACATCAGGCAGATAGATAACATACCAGGTATGGTTGCTTATTTAGATGAAAAAACAACGGCGAAAGATTTAAAAAGAGAAATAGAACACGGAACAAGAATCATAATTACTACCATACAGAAATTCCCTGTAATTTCAGATGAGGTATCTCAAAAGTTAGATAAGAAATATGCAGTAATTATTGATGAAGCGCATAGTTCACAATCCGGTGAAACTTCAAGGCATATGCGTAAAGCATTAAGTTTAGAAGAAGCAGCAGAAAAAGATACACCTGCAAAGGATTTAGATGAGGTAATAGCAGATGAAATCAGTAAAAAAGGGCAACAGCCTAATATTTCACAATTTGCCTTTACCGCAACCCCAAAACCTAAAACCATTGAGTTATTTGGTACAGTACAACCAGATGGTGGTAAAGAACCATTTGATATTTACTCAATGGAACAAGCCATTAAAGAAGGTTTCATTTTAGATGTATTAGAAAATTATATGTCATTTAAACGCTATTATAAATTAATTAAGCGTAGCGATATAGAAGATAAAGAATACGAAAAGAAAAAAACAGTACGTGTTTTAGGTAATTATGTCGATTTACAAGACCACGCAATTGAAAAGAAGGCTCGTATTATTTTAGAACATTTTTCAGCCGAAACTCAAAATAAAATTCAAGGGAAAGCAAGAGGAATGCTCGTAACCAAATCACGTTTACACGCAGTACGTTTTAAAAGAAAATTTGACGATGTAATGCGAGAAATGAAATTACCTTACGAAGCGTTAGTGGCTTTTTCAGGTACTGTAAAGGATGATGAAACAGGTGAGGAATACACCGAAACCAATATGAACGATTTAGATGGGAAAATTAGCATTCCCGATGCGCTTAAACTACCAAAATATCGCTTGTTAATTGTAGCAAACAAATACCAAACAGGGTTCGATGAACCTATGATGCACACAATGTTTGTAGATAAAAAATTAGGAGGTACAAGTACAGTACAAACTTTATCGCGTTTAAATAGAAATGCTAGAGGTAAGGAATCTACTATGGTATTAGATTTTGTAAACGACCCAGAAGATGTACAAGCAGATTTTCAAAAATATTACGGTAAAAACTTTATTCAGGAAGAAAACTTAACTGACCCAAATGCAATTTATGATAGTTTAAATCAAGTGGAAAGTTTTGAAGTATATTATCCTCAAGAAGTAGAAGCTTTTGCCAGTATATTCTTTACAGAAGAAAATAACTTTGAAAAACTACAACCTATTTTAGAGGAGATAGCAGCTCGTTTTGTAGATAACTTGGAAGAGGAAGACCAAGCAGCATTTAAAAGCGCAGCTAGTTCTTTTGTGAAGCTATATCGTTTTTTAAGCCAAATCATCACATTTACGGATGTAGAATTAGAAAAAGTGTATGTGTTTTTAACAGCATTGATTAAAAAACTGCCTTATGCTAAATCTACCTTGCCACTAGATGTTATAAACGATGTTGAGTTAGACAGTTATAAAATTCAGCATAAATACACAACAAACTTGGCAATGAAGCCAGGAGAAGGCTACGGTGAACAAGAGGGAATGAAACCAAGTGGAGCTATGGGAGGAAACGATGATGAATTAGATTTTCTAACAAAAATAATAAAGGTTTTAAATGAAACCTATGGTATTGAGCTTTCGGAAGAAGATAAACTGGAGGTAAGAAAGGTAAAAAGCACTTTGCATTCAGATGAAGAATTGATGTCGTATTTTAATAAAGAAAACTCAAAGGATAATATTAAAGATAAATTTGATGAAAAGGTTGATTCCGAGTTTTTAAACTTCATTGATAAGAAGTTAGATTTTTACAATAAAATGACAGAAGATAAGATTAACACGCTATTTAAAACAATGTGGTTTAACGAATTATATGATGCTCGTGTAAGAGGCATTGGTAAATAAAATTAAATTTTAAAAAATGAGAAATCCTAATTGGGCAAGAATACACGAGCTTTTCGATGAATTTATCAATTCATTTGTAATACATAAAAATAGCATTTTAACGGATGACACGAATATACTTTCTATTGAAACTATAAATAGTATTCAAGGTAGATTTATTGAAAATTACAATGATAATGATGAAAAGGACTTAAAATTTCAAAAAAAGTTAGCAAGTCAATTTGAAGGAGCTTCATATAATGAAAAACTTGTATTTGCTCACGCAGAGTGGTTATGGTCTTATTCAGTGAATGACTTGCAAACAGCAACAAAGAAAAATTACACAAAAACAATAACCGGTTTAGAGCATTCAAAAATAAATGATGAACCGTATAAATACGGTTTTGGTAGTGCTGGTCAATTTCATAAAACCAATAAATATTGGGAGATAGCATTTAATATTGAATTAATTAAAACACTTGTTGAAAAACAATCTGAAGGTGCTGATTTAGAAGAATTAAAAAAATGGGTAGAAGCCATTTGTTTATATCTTAAATACAATCGTGAGAATGAAACATATTTTGTAGATGTAAAATTTAGAGAAAGGTTTCAAAATAAGGCTCTTACGATGTGTAATATATTAACATATTGTGCTTTTCCAGGTCGTTACGAAAGAATTGCTTCTAATGGTCATAAAGCTCAAATTTACCATACATTTAGGTCGCTAATTAAGGAAGAAGAAGGTGAAAACACCAATGCTGATGAATGTATTTTATTAATAAGAGAAAAGCTAAATAAATGGAGAAATGAAGGTTTTGACTTCTACGAAAATGACCTAAGAAAACTATGGAATTATAGTGCAAGTGATATACCGTATGATGAATTACAAGCAATATTATACAAAAAAGCGATTGTTTTATATGGCCCACCAGGAACAAGTAAAACCCATTCTGCAAATACAATAGCAAATGCACTTATAAAAGAAAGTTATCTAAAAAATAAAGGGAATCTTGATACCTTCTTTTCAAATAGTGAATCGATTGTTAATGATAGAATACATAGACTTCAATTACACGCAAATTATACATACGAAGATTTTGTTGCAGGAATGCAATTGGTTGATAAACAAACCAAACCACAAAAAGGCAAACTATTTGAGTATTGTGCTTTAGCAAAAAATGATAGTGACAATTTACCTCACGTTTTGATATTAGATGAAATCAATCGTGTTGATTTATCAAGAGTCTTTGGAGAAGTTTTTTCAGCAATGGAAAATAGAAATGAAGATATTGTAACAGCAGTTGGTAACTTCAAATTAAACATACCAGATAATTTATACATAATTGGTACAATGAATGAAATCGACTTTTCTTTAGAGCAAATAGATTTCGCTTTAAGACGTCGTTTTTTATGGTTCCCTTACGGTTACAATGCTGGTATCTTACAAGATATTGCTTATTTAAAAAATGAAAAACAAAAGGCAGGCTTATCACATAGAGATATAGAACGATTAATAAATGCTGCAAATGCTTTAAATATTGCCATATCTAATGAGGATGAATTAGGAAAACAGTTTGAAATTGGTCATACATTTTTTGCTGAAATAGTGGATATATATTCATCTTTTAAAGCTATTAATAATAAAACAAATAGAATTAAAGATAAATTATTCAGAGCCAATGGTCCTGCAACTATTCTTTGGGATATTTCTATTCAACCTATTTTAGAAGCTTATTTAGGTAACGTTGAAGAAGATGAAAAGAAAAAAACGATTCAAGATTTAAACAACACTTTCTTCCAAGCATCACTTGATTAATACTAATAAGCATATAATTCATTTAAAAGAAAGTACTTGTATTGGTAATGAGTTGTCTTATGACATAATTCAATTTGTGAACTCTCAAGTTGTTTCTAAAAATTCATTTTTCCATTTTTCTGATAAAGAAAGAGATGCTGAACCTGTTTTTAATTATTATAATAATCAATGGTGGGTGAATCGATTTGTAGGTGAAATTTCATTTATATTTCAAGAGGAAGAATATCAAATTATTATTAAACCAAGATTTGGTGAATTATTTTTATTTGAATTATTAGAAATCATTTTTAATTTCAAATTTGCAAAGAGTAAACAATCATTAAGTAAATCTGACACCACAGATGATTACATAAAACGTATAATTGCTAAAATTTGGTTATCTAAATTAATACAGGCAAATAAGTATGGTTTACCTCGTACAAATAAGAAAAGGGTTTTTTCTGGAGCACAAATAAAGGGTAAGTTAGAAGTTAGAGATAGTATATTACCTTATAAAAACAGCAATAAGTTAATATCGTCAAGTTATGAAAAAACGATTAACCCAGATATAGCATCATTGTTATATGAAACATTTAAAAAACTATCAAAAAGTTACGGTTTACCACAAATAAATAAACTACCAAAAAACGCAATTCAAATAATACACCAATTAGAATTAGCGAGAGGTAAATCTTTAAATCGGCAATTATTCTACGATACTTCTAAATTGCCAAAAATATACCAATCCTTCAAAGAAGTATTAGATTTATCAATATCCATTTTAGCTAACAAAACAATGAATAATCAAGCTTCAAATAAGCACGGTTACGCATTCTTTTTAGATATGGCTGAAATTTGGGAAATGTATTTATTAAAAATATTCCAAGAAAAGTTTAAACTTGAAGGATGGCAAGTAGAATCTGAAACAATACAATCTTATAAAGGTAGCTTTTATTCGCGTAAATTAATTCCAGACATTGTATTAAGCAAAGGTAATAAGGTAGCTGTTTTTGATGCTAAATATAAACTTATGAAAGGTCATTATTTAGATGTAGATAGATCAGATTTCTTTCAGATTCATACTTATAAGGCATATTACAATAAGAAGAAACAATTAGTAATTTCAGGGTTGTTATATCCTATTACTTCAAACAATATCAAAAAAGAACCTGTAAATAGTATTTTGAATGATTATACAAAGTTTGTAATTAGTGGTATTAACCTTGATGATATAGACAGTACGGAAGATTCACTGCTTAAGTTTAATCAATCTTCAAATAAACTATTATTTTTTATTGAAAAAGAACTTATAACTTAATGCAATTGACCAATAAAAAATTAGTTTTTCTAATCATTTGGTTGAAAAAATCAAAAAACATATTCTAAAATTAGACACAAAAACAGACGTCCAAAAAAAAACAAACCTCGCAAAATCAGTGTTTTACGAGGTTAAAAGTGGAGACGCCGAGAATCGAACTCGGGTCCAAACAAGCAGCTCAAAAGCTTTCTACATACTTAGTTTTTGTTTGATTTTCGGAATGTAACCGACCAAAAACAGCCTATTACAAACGTATCTTCTAAAATTTCAAAAACTTGTTGAAGCACCAAGTTTTCTATGTTTATTTTTACGATGCCCAAAAATGAAACGCCATAAACCAAGGCTTTTCGTGGACATAAAGCTTGCACACCTTGTGTGCCGAGGCCAATCTTACTATTAATTCAGATTATGCAGCTAAAGCGTAGTTATCTTCGCCGTTTAAATGTTTGAAATAAGTTTAACGAGCATTATTTCAGTCCTCGGTATGCTTACAATTTCACTGACCTTGCTGTCAAAACCAGTCGTCCCCAATATGTCAAAGAAAGCACCGTAAATACACTAACAAAGGCAATGCCAATAGTTTGCAAATTTACAGAAAGCAAATATAAGAAAATACTGTTTGCTGAATACTTAAAAAACAAGTATTTTTGCAACTATTGTTATAAAGAATAACAATAAGGTCTAAATTGTTTAATTTTAATACATATAAAGAATGAAATTCGGTATCATTAAAGAACGCAAAAACCCACCAGATAAAAGAGTGGTATTCTCTCCAGAAAGATTGCAAGAATTACAAAAAAAATTTCCACAAGCAACCATCAAAGTAGAACGTTCAGATATCCGAGTTTTTTCAGACCAAGCATATATAGATGCAGGATTTGAAGTAACAGAAGATCTTTCCGATTGTGAAGTACTATTAGGCGTAAAAGAGGTTCCAGTAGCAGCATTGATTCCTAATAAAAAATACTTTTTCTTTTCACATACCATAAAAAAACAACCCTATAACAGAGATTTATTAAAAGCAATCTTAGCAAAAAATATAGAATTGTTAGATCATGAAACAATTGTCAAAGAAAACGGCGCTCGTTTAATTGGTTTTGGACGTTATGCAGGTTTGGTAGGGGCGTATAATGGACTTAGAGCATTAGGATTAAAAGAAAACAGATTCACTTTACCTAAAGTAGAAAACCTATCTGATTTAGATGCCGTAAAAAAAGAGTTAGATGCTATTACATTGCCACCTATTAAAATACTTTTATCTGGAACAGGAAAAGTAGCCTATGGAGCTAAAGAAATTTTAGATCACTTACAGATAAAGCAAGTAAGTGACGCTTTGTACCTAACCACCAAATTTACAGAACCCGTTTATTGCATGGTAGATGTAATGGAGTATAACAAACGCAAAGATGGTAAAGTAGGTGAAAAATTTGCTTTTTATAAAGATCCGAGTGGATATGAAAGTAACTTTATGCCTTATGCAAAGGAAACAGATTTTTTTATAGCAGGACATTTTTATGGTGACGGCGCTCCGTATTTGTTTACTCGTGAAGATGCTAGGCATGCTGATTTTAATATTAAATTGATTGCAGATATTTCTTGTGATGTAGATGGGCCAGTAGCTTCTACCTTAAGAGCATCCACCATTGCAAACCCTATATATGGTTATGATCCTGTAACTGAAACGGAAGTAGATTTTAAAGAAGAAGGAGCTATTACAGTAATGGCAGTAGATAATTTACCTTGTGAACTGCCTAAAGATGCTAGTGAAGGTTTTGGAGAAATGTTTTTAGAAGCGGTAATTCCTGCGTTTTATAATGGTGATAAAGAGGGGATTTTGGAGAGAGCAAGAATGACAAAAGATGGAAAATTAACTCCTCGTTATGCTTATTTACAAGCGTATGTTGATGGAAAGGAATAAGCTTTTTTGAATCATACCTCTATTTTTGTAGAAACATGAGGCAAAGAAAGGTTGGTTGACTTACTTTGTGTCTTTCTCTTTATTTTTTTGGAGGAAAGGCGAAGCAAAAATGAAGTGCAACATAAAAAATTGCCTCCTCTACAAGGCATCGTATTTTACTGATAGATGGCTGTGATTATTTTGAGGCTTGTTTTAGGTAACAAGTTCCAATATGGTCTTGGCTTGATAGTTTTATTTTTTAACGACAAATAACTTAAAAAGAAACGAGCTATTCAGTAACATACGATGCCTTAGTTAGTATAACTATCCCTCTTTCTGTAATTCTCTATGTTGTGCTATGCACCGCAATTCCATTAGAGCAATCACTACCACTGAGTTTGCCCGTAAGTTTATAAGGTAGTCCATCTCCCTTATTTCCATCATTAGCTGTTGTCTTTTGAATTTTTATTTGCTGTACCCTACTTTTTTACTCTGAAAAATGGGATGCAAGATTTGGAGTTGGTTTTTTGTACAGTGTTTTTTTCTCTCGCAAAAACGCTGTACAAGATTTGGAGTTGTTTTTCTGTACAGTGTTTTTTCCTCTCGCAAAAACGCTGTACAAGATTTGGAGTTGGTTTTTTGTACAGTGTTTTTTTCTCTCGCAAAAACGCTGTACAAGATTTGGAGTTGGTTTGCTGTACAAAGTTTTAGACATGCTTGAAAAAGTTTGTACAGATTTGTGTTGAAAATCAGGTTATTGTGTTTGTGGAAACTAGAAAAGAGTGTTTTTTATGAGGGGGATGGGGTTTGTGCCTTATCTCCATTTTATATGATCTCAAACGTATTTGTTTTTTTATTAAAGTAGAAAACTATGTCTAGCATGAGTTGCTCATTTTTTTCTTTATTACCAAATCCTAAAGCGGGATCACCATTTATTTTTTTTAATGCAATTTTATAACCATAAGCAGTGATGATAGGAATGGCTGTTTGGGGGTCAAATAGTATATAGTCATAACCATTCTTTAAGTCGTTGACTAAGCTGCTAATTCTATTTTTTGATTCATTTAAAGTTTAAAAAACGATCGTCTTTTGTAATTACATATTCAATGCCCTTATTACCATAAATATGTATGCTCTTTCTGTGTTTAATATCAGGTACTATACTGCTAATTTTTTCGGTTTGTAAGGTTAGTGTTGCTAAATCAAAATCTGATGGTGATTTACAACTTTGTGTGCTGATAAATAGCAATACTAATTTGATGAAATATTTCATTGAAGGTTTGTTTGTTAGATGGACGAATGTTTTATAGAGCAGATAAAATGTGAGTGCTTACCTTTTTTATGCGTTAAAATTAACCTAATAAAAAATGCTTATTAGGTTAATTTTATTTGCAAATTGAATACATTGTAAGATGTTGCCTTTTGAAGTTTTAGATAAAAAAGGCTGCAATATACAAGTCTAATACAGCTTTTGTTAATGCTCTAGGAATCTTTGAAAATATGATAGCCAATATCATTTATATAATTTCAAAATTTGTTTTTCCTTCTGGAATATAAAAAGTAAAGTCAAGCATTAATTCTTGGTTGGTTTTTTCGTTAAAAAGATACAAAGCTGATTCACCATTGGGTTTTTTCAATGCCGCTACTTTTCCAAAGCCCAATATCCTTACGACACTTTCTTTGGGAATGGGCATCATTTTAAAGCCAGCTTTTAAATCTTGAATGAGTTCCGTAATTCTTGACGACGATTCTTGTTGGTTTAAATACATAGCAGTAGCCATGTTTTGTTCTCTTTTAAGAATCATTTTTTCAAAAGTGCTATACTCCTTTTTCTCTATTATTGAAGCTATTTCTTGGCAGCTTTGTAGAAGTTTGTTTTTTAGGTCTTTTTTTGATGTAAGATTGATTCCGTGTTGCCAAGCGTTGAGTTGGTAGGGCACTGTAGCACGAAAATAAGAAGTTTGCTTTACTACAGGGAGGTGATTCTTTGCAAGTTGTTCTGACTGAAAACTAGTGAATTCTTCTTTGAAAACAAAGTCATTAGTAACATCAAATAACATTACCTTATATTTTAAATAAGCTTTAGGATGCAAAGAGGTTTCTCCTATTAAAGGAAGCATGGTGATAGAAACTTCTTGCTTTCCACTTTCTAATATAGCATAGTTTATGGGAATATATGTAGATACCTGTCCTGCTATATTTTGAGTGATAACAGGGTAGTCATTAACTCTAATTTCAAATAGGCAGGCAGCAGCGCTGAAATCAATCATATAATATGGTAATATCTTCATGGTAATTTATTGTTTAAAAGTGGTTATTAATTTTGGAGCGACTGTACGCTCAGGAATAGTCTTGTTCATCAATTTGTTTCGTTGCATTGATAATTATTTATAAGGTTTAAGTATGGTAATATCTTTATGGTCATTTACTATTTAAAAGTGGCTATGAACCTTTGAGCAGAGGTACGCCCAGGAGTAGTCATGTCCATTGCATCATTCCTAATGATATAGACCGAAGCGCTTATATATTGCTCCTCTTTAGGATCTGCAATCTTATTACCATCGTCATCAATATATGCTGTTTGAGTTAGATAAAGATCACTATAGACAATGGTCATATCGTTTACCTGCCAAAGAAAATTATTGCTTCCATGTAAAATACGTTGTTTTTCTGTCTTTTTTTGAACAACTCCTTCATTTTTTAATCCGAGGCGCGCTCTTCTTTCTGCGGTAGTTTCTTGGATGGTAGGTTTTGGTTTGATTTCCTTAGGAGTTCCATAGATTTCTTTTAAGTATTCAAATAAACGATCGTCTATTTTTTTCATACGAATCCAAATTCCCGCAATCTTATTTTCATGATTATCGCTAGGGGTCTTGTACAAATAGAAACCAACTACATTATTAATTATTCTTACTTTTGTGGGGTTGGGAGGTATGTTATAGGTACCAAAGGTATAGCGATCTGTTTTTGTTCTATCAATCAGAATGGGAGTTCCTGCTGTTGGATGTATTTTATCAAATGAGAAAACATCTCTTTGTTCTTTTGGAATCAGTTGTTCCAAGGAAGTCTTGTTTTGCAATGCTGCCAATAGGTCTATTTTGTTTTGTGAGTTACAAGAGGCCATCATGATTGTGATCAAAATGACTCCCATCAATTTGTTTCGTTCCATTGCGAATTACTGTTTAAAAGTGGCTATGAACCTTTGAGCAGAGGTACGCCCAGGAGTGGTCATGTCCATTGCATCATTCCTAATGATATAGACCGAAGCGCTTATATATTGTTCCTCTTTAGGATCTGCAATCTTATTGCCATCGTCATCAATATATGCTGTGTTAGCTCGATAAAGATCACTATAGACAATGGTCATATCGTTTATTTGCCAAAGAAAATCATTACTTCCATGTAAAATACGTTGTTTTTCTGTCTTTTTTTGAGTAACTCCTTCATTTTTTAATCCGAGGCGCGCTCTTCTTTCTGCGGTAGTTTCTTGGACGGTAGGTTTTGGGCTAGTTTCCTTTGGAGCTCCATAGAGCTCTTTTAAGTATTCAAATAAACGATTATCTATTTTTTTCATATAGATCCAAATTCCTGCGATTTTATTATCATGATTATCGCTAGGGGTCTTGTACAAATAGAAACCAATTCGGTTATTGATTCTTCTTACTTTTGTGGGGTTGGGAGGAATATTATAGGAGCCAAAGGTATAGCGGTCTGTTTTTGTTCTATCAATCAGAATGGGAGTTCCTGAAGCAGGGTCTATTTTATCAAATGAGAAAACATCTCTTTGTTCTTTTGGGATCAGTTGTTCCAAGGAAGTCTTGTTTTGCAATGCTGCCAATAGGTCTATTTTGTTTTGTGAGTTACAAGAGTCCATCATGATTATGATCAAAATGGCTCCCATCAATTTGTTTCGTTCCATTGCGAATTACTATTTAAAAGTGGCTATCAATCTTTGAGCAGAGGTACGCCCAGGAGTGGTCATGTCCATTGCATCATTCCTAATGATATAGACCGAAGAATTTATATATTGCTCCTCTTTAGGATCTGCAATCTTATTGCCATCGTCATCAATATATGCTGTGTTAGCTCGATAAAAATCACTATAGACAATGGTCATATCGTTTACCTGCCAAAGAAAATTATTGCTTCCATGTAAAATACGTTGTTTTTCTGTCCTTTTTTGAACGACTCCTTCATTTTTTAATCCGAGGCGCGCTCTTCTTTCTGCGGTAGTTTCTTGGACGGTAGGTTTTGGTCTGATTTCCTTAGGAGTTCCATAGATTTCTTTTAAGTATTCAAATAAACGATTATCTACTTTTTTCATATCGATCCAAATTCCTGCAATCTTATTTTCATGATTATCGCTAGGGGTCTTGTACAAATAGAAACCAATTCGGTTATTGATTCTTCTTACTTTTGTGGGGTTGGGAGGTATGTTATAGGTACCAAAGGTATAGCGATCTGTTTTTGTTCTATCAATCAGAATGGGAGTTCCTGCTGTTGGATGTATTTTATCAAATGAGAAAACATCTCTTTGTTCTTTTGGAATCAGTTGTTCCAAGGAAGTCTTGTTTTGCAATGCAGCCAATAGGTCTATTTTGTTTTGTGAGTTACAAGAGGCCATCATGATTGTGATCAAAATGACTCCCATCAATTTGTTTCGTTCCATTGCGAATTACTGTTTAAAAGTGGCTATCAATCTTTGAGCAGAGGTACGCCCAGGAGTGGTCATGTCCATTGCATCATTCCTAATGATATAGACCGAAGCGCTTATATATTGCTCCTCTTTAGGATCTGCAATCTTATTGCCATCGTCATCAATATATGCTGTGTTAGCTCGATAAAAATCACTATAGACAATGGTCATATCGTTTACCTGCCAAAGAAAATCATTGCTTCCATGTAAAAAACGTTGTTTTTCTGTCTTTTTTTGAACGACTCCTTCATTTTTTAATCCGAGGCGCGCTCTTCTTTCTGCGGTAGTTTCTTGGACGGTAGGTTTTGGGCTAGTTTCCTTTGGAGCTCCATAGAGCTCTTTTAAGTATTCAAATAAACGATTATCTATTTTTTTCATATAGATCCAAATTCCCGCAATCTTATTATCATGATTATCGCTAGGGGTCTTGTACAAATAGAAACCAATTCGGTTATTGATTCTTCTTACTTTTGTGGGGTTGGGAGGAATATTATAGGAGCCAAAGGTATAGCGGTCTGTTTTTGTTCTATCAATCAGAATGGGAGTTCCTGAAGCAGGGTCTATTTTATCAAATGAGAAAACATCTCTTTGTTCTTTTGGGATCAGTTGTTCCAAGGAAGTCTTGTTTTGCAATGCTGCCAATAGGTCTATTTTGTTTTGTGAGCTACAAGAGGCCATCATGATTGTGATCAAAATGACTCCCATCAATTTGTTTCGTTCCATTGCGAATTACTATTTAAAAGTGGCTATCAATCTTTGAGCAGAGGTACGCCCAGGAGTGGTCATGTCCATTGCATCATTCCTAATGATATAGACCGAAGCACTTATAAATTGCTCCTCTTTAGGATCTGCAATCTTATTGCCATCGTCATCAATATATGCTGTGTTAGCTCGATAAAAATCACTATAGACAATGGTCATATCGTTTACCTGCCAAAGAAAATCATTGCTTCCATGTAAAATACGTTGTTTTTCTGTCTTTTTTTGAACGACTCCTTCATTTTTTAATCCGAGGCGCGCCCTTCTTTCTGCGGTAGTTTCTTGGACGGTAGGTTTTGGGCTAGTTTCCTTTGGAGCTCCATAGAGGTCTTTTAAGTATTCAAATAAACGATTATCTATTTTTTTCATATAGATCCAAATTCCTGCGATTTTATTATCATGATTATCGCTAGGGGTCTTGTACAAATAGAAACCAATTCGGTTATTGATTCTTCTTACTTTTGTGGGGTTGGGAGGTATATTATAGGTACCAAAGGTATAGCGATCTGTTTTTGTTCTATCAATCAGAATGGGAGTTCCTGTTGTTGGATGTATTTTATCAAATGAGAAAACATCTCTTTGTTCTTTTGGAATCAGTTGTTCCAAGGAAGTCTTGTTTTGCAATGCTGCCAATAGGTCTATTTTGTTTTGTGAGTTACAAGAGGCCATCATGATTGTGATCAAAATGGCTCCCATCAATTTGTTTCGTTCCATTGCGAATTACTGTTTAAAAGTGGCTATGAACCTTTGAGCAGAGGTACGCCCAGGAGTGGTCATGTCCATTGCATCATTCCTAATGATATAGACCGAAGAATTTATATATTGCTCCTCTTTAGGATCTGCAATCTTATTGCCATCGTCATCAATATATGTTGTATGAGCTCGATAAAAATCACTATAGATAATGGTCATATCGTTTATTTGCCAAAGAAAATTATTGCTTCCATGTAAAATACGTTGTTTTTCTGTCCTTTTTTGAACAACTCCTTCATTTTTTAATCCGAGGCGCGCTCTTCTTTCTGCGGTAGTTTCTTGGACGGTAGGTTTTGGTCTAATTTCTTTTGGAGCTCCATAGAGCTCTTTTAAGTATTCAAATAAACGATTATCTACTTTTTTCATATCGATCCAAATTCCCGCAATCTTATTTTCATGATTATCGTTAAGTGCCTTGTATAAGCAAATTCCAATTTGGTTATTAATTCTTCTTACTTTTGTGGGGTTGGGAGGTATGTTATAGGTGCCAAAGGTATAGCGATCTGTTTCTTTAGTGGTTACCATAACTGGAGTTCCTGAAGCAGGGTCTATTTTATCATAGAAAAATAATGCTCTTTGTTCTTTTGGAATCAGTTGTTCCAAGGAAGTCTTGTTTTGCAATGCAGCCAATAGGTCTATTTTGTTTTGTGAGCTACAAGAATTCGTTGTTGTTGCCATAAGAATGACCATGATTATTTTAGATATACGCATGTTTTAAAGGGTTAAAGTTTTTAATTTTTTATTAATGGAATGTTGGCACTAAAGCCAAAAAGCTCTTCTAAGCTTTTGACAACATCAAAAGAGGGGGCTAGGGTCCATTTTCCTTGGCCTAAAATAGCCATATTTTCGTTGCTAGGAGTGCCTTCTTTTAAAATAGTTTTGGTAGAAGACAAGCCTACTTTAGCTTTAATAATATAGTCGGCGGTAATTCCATCAAAACCTAGTTCGGGACGGTAGTATAGCCCTTTGTCGTCATAATTAACTTCATGGCCAAGAGTGATTGCTGATGTTCCCTTTGCACTCATTTCAAAATAGCCCTCTAGTTTAACAACTACCAAAGCAACTTCTGCTTTTACCCACATTCCAGCTTTTACTTCTACTTTTAAGGTATTGTTGGTTTCTAATTTAAATTGAGCGTCTGTTGCTTTTCCTGCGGTATTAAATTTAAAGTCCGCCTTTGTTTTGATGGTGTTTGATATCTGTAAGTCAATATAAACATCCGCCTTTACTTCTGCCCCAGCATCTTTAGTCCCCATTTTTATACCATTGTTCAGATGTCCCTTAATGATTCTGTAAAGACGCATAGCAGGTTCAGCTCCTCCTCCTGCTGTAATGGCACCTGCTACTGCACTTGTTGCCAAACAAAGTAGGTCTATGGTTATGTCTAGGCCTATTAAAGGGGTGGCGTTTAATGAAAAATCTACATTAGTACCTACTGTATGTTCTTTTTTTTCGAGAAACCAAGTTCCATCTAGGCTTAAATTAGGCGGTTTTACTTCAAAAATGATAGGAATATTTTTAAAGCCTATATTTCGTATTCGCCCTTTTGTTTTATGGATAATTGCTTTAGACATATTTCCCATAGAAGCAAACAGGTCGTAAAATTTTTTGAATTTGGCATTGTATGCTAATTTAAGTTCTCGTTCTTTAGAAAAATAACCTTCTTGTTTATTCCATGCTGATTTTAAGCTGAAACCAAAGGAAGTTTCTTTTTGCTTCCATCGTGTTTCCATACTAGTCTTTCCAGACTTTTTTTGTAATTCTTTATGTTTTGAAGCAGGTTGGTTTTTCCAAGATACTGCTAAGAGGTTTGTAAGATTTAAAAAGAACTTTAAGGTCCACTTAATATCAGGATATGCCTTTATAATAAGCGTAGCTTCATCTGTTAAAGAATAATAGCTACAGCTATTAATGGTAAGTCGGTAAAGAGCAGCAGCATCTATTTTTTGATTGTTTACGGTACGTATAAAATTCCATTTAGGCCATATGTATTGTAACGGATATGGATTGTGTTTTGAAATGGTAGATTGTATTGAAAAAGTGGCATAGCTTGTTGCTTTTTGTTGTGCTGCTCCGTCAGGAGATGCAATAAGAATTTGCTTTATATGTTTTTTTTTATCCGCCCGATAGCAGTCATCTACTTGAAAATTTTTCACATTTATAGAAATAGGTTTCGGGCTGCTAGGAGCTATTGTTTCATATACAAGCGCCTTGGCATCATGGGCATTATAATGAAAAGAAATATCAACCCTTCGGGCAAGAATATATTCTTTTTCATTTTTATGTTCAACACCATCTTCGTCACTCGTATTGTATTCGCCTCTACCCACACTGGTAATTCGATGTGTATCTAAACCCCCCTTGGTAAAAAAATCTTTTACAGCATCACTGCGGTTTTGTGAGAGTTTTTGGTTGTATTCACAATCGCCTATTACACAAGCATAGCCACTCATTTGTATGTTGCTACCAGGATGCGCTAATAAAAAACCTAAAATATTGTTGAGTTTTTTTTGAGCACTATTGTTGATACTCGTATCGTTAAAATCAAAATAGATGGCACGATGAATGGTTTGTTTGACATAGCGTTTTCCTGCAAGAACTTGCCCATCTTTAAACACGGTAAAAGGAGCTTTGCCATGCTCAATAATATTAATTTCAGTAAACTTACAAGGTTCATAGCGAGTAGGGTTTATTGCAGCTTCATATACTTTGGTAGGAGTAATATTTTCAGGAGCCTTGGGTATGGTATGTACCAATTGCTTTTTAATATTCAGATAAATAGCGTGTTCATCATCATGGTAATTATCAAAAATATAAGCGCCCTTATGTTTTATTTTTACAAAAAATTGCTCTATTTCTTGAAGGTTTCTTACGCTAGACATCCATTGAGAGGTGTTTTGTATTTTTAAGTTAATATCACCATCAATACAAGCCACCTTATTGTATATCCAAATAATTTTATCAGTACCTAATTGTTGGTTGTATATTTCTACTGAAATATCGTTGTATCCATTAAGTCCTTCAGTATGTGCATATAAAAAAATAGGATCGCCATACAAAATAGGAGTCTTTGCCTGTTTATTTTTAATGGAAGTTCCTCCTTTAGTTTTGGTCCATTGAGTACGAATAATTTTTTTAGGCGCATATCCAGTAACAAAAATACCCGATTGATTTTTAAAGTCGCGATTTCCTGACCTACTACCTTCTATATAATACGAAACATTACCACATTCTTTTTTAGGGATTTTAAAGCGATAGCTAGGAAGTTTGGCTTTATAATGAATTGTTTTTCGGTCTTGCGACTGTCGTATCCAGAAAATAGCTTCTTTTTTTTCAGCTTCTGTCGTGTCAGGAAGCCATTCTTCAACCCTAAAGCTAACGAATTGATCTGCTTCAATAGTAACTTGCGTGGTTAAAGAACGCGTTTTGTCAGGGTAATAATTCCCTTTACACATTTTAATTTTTTTAACTCCTTTAGGCATATTTATGTATGTTTAGGCACCTTCTTCTATAGCGCTTTTTAAGGTTGGTACTTTTCCAATTTCAGCAGGGTTCACCATTGGATTTAACTGTGCGCTGGTATCTTTATCAGCGTTTTTCATATTTTGAGAGCATGCCTCAGCAACTTGGGCATGGTCAGCTACTTTTACACAAGGAGCTCCTGCAATGGCACAAATAGCTTTGCTGTTTTCTAAAAGAATATAGCCGCCATTTTTTAAGATGGCATCTTCATAAAAACCCTGCCATTCCGTAAGGTTTGGTTGGCAAGGCTTATAGCCTCCAGGAGTAGGTTGGAGCTTGCAATTTCCGAAGGTGTTCTTTTCAAAGGGTTGGCCAATTTCTAGTGAGGTAGCAATTGGTTTTTGACGAGCTTCTTTGTCATTAGCATATTCATAGCTATGCGAAGCTACTTTTAGTATGTCTGGTGCGTTGCCGTATTGGCATTCGCATGTAGCTCCTTGAACTACGATGTGTTTTTCACTCATAACGATGTTTTTAAGGGGTTATATTATTTGCTGCCACCACGGCGATTTTCGTGCAGATTTAATTTCTTTAGGATGCCTTAGATTTTCTTTAGGAATGGTGTTTTCTATTTCGGAAATACTGATAGTCATGTGTTTTTCTTTAGATAATTTTAATGTGCTTTCGATATACAAGTATTTGATCCTAGATGTTTTGCGATGGAGCATATATACAGCTCGGTAGTTTCCTTTAACGGTGGAGCTTTGTAAGGGATCAGTAGGAAAATAATAGCCATTTTCCAAGTCGTTATGGCTGCGTTTATCTGTACAATGCCCTTTGCTTTGTATGCGGATATAATTATTTTCTAAATAAGGATGTAAGACTTGCGTCACTTGATACGCTACTTTAGCCGTAAAAGGAATCAGGGGTATTTTTTTAGTATATTCCATTATATAATTTCTATATCCATGGTAAATAGCATCAAAATAAAAGTGAAAAAACCAATCATTTTGAAGGTAGTGTAGTAGCAGTGGTGCTTCTTTAATAACCTTTTCAAAATGGTGTAGATATTCTTTAACAGTATTGCCTTTGTAGTATCTGGATAGCTGTTTTTTAGACAGGAGCCAGCGTTCCATAATAGCGGCATGATTTTCTATACTATTCAAAGTACCATCTGTGTTTATTTTAAAGAGTATTGGGTATAGGGTTTTGGTACAGGCTAGCGCAAGTTCATCAACTATTAAATCTGGCTTTTTGTCATTAACAAAGGTATCCGAAACCATGTCAACAGATACATAACGAATGCCATCAGTAAGGTAATAATTGAGATTTACGGTATAGGTGATGGTTGTTGTTTTTTCTCCATTTTTAATTGTTTTTACAATACCGTATGACCAGTTTCCTGTAAAAGGAGCACAAAATAAATCGCCATTATATTGAAGTCTATTTACACGAATAGGAGTTCCTTTTCCTAACCATACTTCTTTTCCATCTTCCAATCCAAATCCAATAGTAGGAATGATGATTTCTGTAAGATGTGCTGGAATTCCAGAAAACGGAAGTACATTGTTAAAGCTACTTTTGCTATTGTGAAATTTCTTTAACTCTTCAGGAGCCACCTCCAGTTTTTCGGCAATGCTATTTAGTGTATCACCTTGTTGTATTTTATAGGTACGGTATTTAGCACTCATTCGAATTCTTTATTGTAAACGGATTGTATATTCGTGTCATGACACCTCTTTTGCTGTAATTGCTTATAGGATGATTGTATAGCCTGCACGCTTCCTTATATAGGTTTGCGATGGATCAATTTGCTTTTTAAAAAAATCATTTGGGAGCGTTTTTTTTAGGGTATTTATATTGCTTGATTTGTTTTGGAATGACGGGTGTTTTTATTGCTCCTATTTGTAAAAACACGTCCTTTACTTTTCTGTTTTCTAGGGTTACAGTAAAATCAGCCCGTTGGTTGGTTTCGTTACCAAAAGCTGTTTGAAAGGTGTTAAAAATGGTACGGTCATCCAACGTTATGATAGTGGTGTATTTGAACAGTTTGGTTTCCCAATGAATAGCACATCTTTTGGGGATGGCTCTAGTTTCCCAACCATCTATAAGACCAACCACCCAAGTTTCAAGTTCTCCATTGAAAAAATGAGAAGCAACTATTTTGAGTTTGGTACCCTCATCTAGTAAGTTTATTTTTGGATGCCAGTTATATCTGATACGATAATAGTCCCATAACCCCGTAGGAATTCCATTTTTAGCAAGATAGGCTTCAACGGTACTATTTAAACTCAAATACTGCTCTTTGCTAATGGTAGGATTGCCTGGCATTAATTTTTCCATAGAAGGCCATGTAGCTTCTTCTGCTTGAAATCGCGCCACTTCTTTTACATAACCTGCCCCAGAAAGCCATACTACAACCACTCCATTAGGAGCCATACCAGTTACGATTTTTGTATAATTGTCTTTTTTATTTGTTCTACGATCGATAAACCCTTTTTCAAATAAGGCGATTATTTTTTTCTGAGGAAGTTCCCAACTGCCTTGATACCACTTTTTTTCAGCAAAAGACATCCAGTAGAGTGTCAAACGTATCGGGATAGGCTTATATTGTTCTCCAACTACGTGAGTTGTACCTCTGCTGCCCCAACCGCCGCCATCGCCTTTATAAGGGACTGGAATGTATAGTTGGTTGCCATCTTCAAAAATGTAGTTTCCTGTGTATAGATGTATGGGGTAATTTTTAGGAGTACAGCCTCCTGCTAGCCAATCAAATTTTTTCATCGGTTTGTGGTTGCAATTTGTTAATAGCACGCATAATAGTATTGTTTGTAGGTACTTTATCATGGTTAATAGACTTGGCGTTTTCGTATGATGGTGTTTTCATGGATTGTGTAATTAGGGATATTAGATCCAGATACACTTCCATACATAGAAGAAAAGTGAAGGTATCGTTTTCTTAAACGGAGTAGCATATCTCGATCTTCTGTTAATGGAGAAACTTTTTCTGCTGTTTTTTGAGGGCCACAGCGCAATAAGACAAATAGTATCCATAGGTAGTGTGTTTTCATAGAAAGCGTTTTGTATAAGGAGCTTAATATTCAAGGGTATAATCTAAAAGTTCTTCTTCAATTATAGCTCCTGTATTGCCATCTAACTGATATCCAATAACAGAGGTAGGTCTATTGTAGCTATCTCTTCCTGTAATTTTAGCAATATACCAATTGGGTTTTTGTTCTTTGTTTATAGAAGTTATTCTACGGCGAATGTGCATGATGTTTTCTTTTGAGATCTGTTTTTCTTGCATAAATTTTAATACCTCTTCCCAAGTAAAAGCATAGTCTTTGTCATATTCTTTAAGTCTATTGATGAGCCCTTGTTCGTTGTACCAATACCAAGTTCCTTTGGCAAAATAGTTGGGATAATATGCTCCTACAGTTTTTAAAGCACCGGAAGGGTAGTATTCATATAAGGTACCTAAATAATCACCTTCTTTTCTTACTTCTTTAGTATAGCCACTTAAATCATCTCCCCATATATAAACATGAGTTTTATCGTTCAATATGGTATTGTAGTGGTAAGCAGTAGTTTTTTGGAGGTTCCCAGAAGATCCAACTGCATTTCCCTTTTCTTGGAGTTCTTTGATGTTTAATGTCCCGTCTTTGATAAAAAAAGTATCTTGTTTTTTATATTGATAACCTTGTTGTTTTAGTGTGTCTAAAGCTTGTGTAGTCATGGTTTTTGCTAATTGGTGTAAAAAGATCCCTTCTTCTTTAGGGGGTTGCGTTGTTTGTTTTTCTGCTGTTTTTTGAGGTCCACAGCGCAATAAGACAAATAGTATCCATAGGTAGTGTGTTTTCATGTTTAAGGTTCGTTTTCGTTGGCATCGGTCAATATTTTCCATTGCCATTGCCAAGTGCTTAGTTGAGGGATTTTAGGAGTGGATAAATGGGAGTAGTCCATAATATTATCAGTTTAGAAAAACGTTTTAAAGGTTTCTGGTTGATTACTATGTCTATAAACTATAACCATTATCAGTAAAGAATATCTTTATAAATGTTGAAAATTATGCTGTTTGTTAGTTCTCTTAATTATCAAAAGGAGGAAAGTACCTAGTTACCTCTACTTTCTTCTTATCAATCAACTTACCAGAATTTCCGTTTAAGAGATATTGTGTGATAACTGTAGGACTCCCAAGACCATCTTTTTCTATGATAATTGAGATAAGCCAGTAGGGGTATTTAGTGTCTTCATCTACCCAACGTCTGATTTCATAAATATGTTCTTTTTTAATTTTTTTATTCTTAATAAATGATACGATCTGCCTCCATGAAAAAGCATAAGGAGTATCTAAATTATTAAAAGCAACTAGTCCACTAGGGGTGTAATCATACCAAACTCCCAAATCCACATGATTTGGATAATAGCTCCCTATTCTTTTTATAAATCCTTTATTGTCATACTGATAGTGTTGGACGATCCAGTCATCTTTTTTAGCTATTTTTTTTGAGTAGCCATATATGGAGTCTCCTGATAAAGATATGCTTAAGTTGTTTGTAGTTTTTTCATAATAAAATGAGGTAAAAGTTTGATAGCCATCTGATGCTTCAATAGCAGTCCCTTTTTCTTGGAGTTCTTTGATGTTTAATGTCCCGTCTTTGATAAAAAAAGTATCTTGTTTTTTATATTGATAACCTTGTTGTTTTAGTATGTCTAAAGCTTGTGTAGTCATGGTTTTTGCTAATTGGTGTAAAAAGATCCCTTCTTCTTTAGGGGGTTGCGTTGTTTGTTTTTCTGCTGTTTTTTGAGGTCCACAGCGCAATAAGACAAATAGTATCCATAGGTAGTGTGTTTTCATAGAAAGCGTTTTGTATAAGGAGCTTAATATTCAAGGGTATAGTCTAAAAGTTCTTCTTCAATTATAGCTCCTGTATTGCCATCTAACTGATATCCAATAACAGAGGTAGGTCTATTGTAGCTATCTCTTCCTGTAATTTTAGCAATATACCAATTGGGTTTTTGTTCTTTGTTTATAGAAGTTATTCTACGGCGAATGTGCATGATGTTTTCTTTTGAGATCTGTTTTTCTTGCATAAATTTTAATACCTCTTCCCAAGTAAAAGCATAGTCTTTGTCATATTCTTTAAGTCTATTGATGAGCCCTTGTTCGTTGTACCAATACCAAGTTCCTTTGGCAAAATTGTTGGGATAATATGCTCCTACAGTTTTTAAAGCACCAGAAGGGTAGTATTCATATAAGGTACCTAAATAATCACCTTCTTTTCTTACTTCTTTAGTATAGCTATTACGATATCCTGATATATATATATGATGGTACCGTCTTCTAGTGTTTCTTCGTAACTAGAAAAACTTCCGTCGCCATACTTATACCCATTTTTCATAAGGTATTCAATATCTAGTTTTCTGTCTTTGATAAAAAAAGTATCTTGTTTTTTATATTGATAACCTTGTTGTTTTAGTGCGTCTAAAGCTTGTGTAGTCATGGTTTTTGCTAATTGGTGTAAAAAGATCCCTTCTTCTTTAAGGGGTTGCGTTATTTGTTTTTCTGCTGTTTTTTGAGGGCCACAGCGCAATAAGACAAATAGTATCCATAGGTAGTGTATTTTCATAGAAAGCGTTTTGTATAAGGAGCTTAATATTCAAGGGTATAATCTAAAAGTTCTTCTTCAATTATAGCTCCTGTATTGCCATCTAATTCGTAAAAAGTTACTGTAGTAGGTCTATTGTAGCTATCTCTTCCTGTAATTTTAGCAATCGCCCAATAAGGGGTTTTGGGGTTCTTTTCTTCTGCCATTCCACGGTTGATATACATGATGTTTTCTTTTGAGATCTGTTTTTCTTGCATAAATTTTAATACCTCTTCCCAAGTAAAAGCATAGTCTTTGTCATATTCTTTAAGTCTATTGATGAGCCCTTGTTCGTTGTACCAATACCAAGTTCCTTTGGTAAAATAGTTGGGATAATATGCTCCTACAGTTTTTAAAGCACCAGAAGGGTAGTATTCATATAAGGTACCTAAATAATCACCTTCTTTTCTTACTTCTTTAGTATAGCTATTACGATATCCTGATATATATATGATGGTACCGTCTTCTAGTGTTTCTTCGTAACTAGAAAAACTTCCATCGCCATACTTATACCCATTTTTCATAAGGTATTCAATATCTAGTTTTCCGTCTTTGATAAAAAAAGTATCTTGTTTTTTATATTGATAACCTTGTTGTTTTAGTGCGTCTAAAGCTTGTGTAGTCATGGTTTTTGTTAATTGGTGTAAAAAGATCCCTTCTTCTTTAAGGGGTTGCGTTATTTGTTTTTCTGCTGTTTTTTGAGGGCCACAGCGCAATAAGACAAATAGTATCCATAGGTAGTGTGTTTTCATGTTTAAGGTTCGTTTTCGTTGGCATCGGTCAATATTTTCCATTGCCATTGCCAGGTGCTTAGTTGAGGAATTTTAGGAGTGGATAAATGGGAGTAGTCCATAATATTATCGGTTTTTCCTCTTAAAAAAGTATAGTTGCTATTGTTGTTAAAGCTATGAAATACGCCCATACAGTGGAGTAGTTCATGGGTAACCACAAATTCTTTTGGGTTGAAGTACATGACGCATTCTTTAGAAGGAATTCCATTGGCATGCCCGCCCAAAGGTTGCAAGCCGCCATTGGATTTTTTTCTAGCGCCGTATTCCCCCATAAAAAACACCTTATAATACTCTTTATAAGGAGCATTGGCAGGAATACTATTAAATTCTTTGGCAAGAAATTGGGTCAGGTTTTCTCCCGAAGTATTGTGGTATTTGTTAAATATTTTTCTTCTTTTTGTGGCTATTGTATAGTTTTTGTTTAGGGTTTGTGTGCTAGTTTTTTTTGTTTCCCATAAATCTAGCTTCTCATTCACAATATGAGGGGTTACCAAAGCCTGTTGTAAAAACTTGGTCAAATATTCTTTTTGCTTTATTTTATCAGCATCAAGAATTCCTTTTGTTTTTCCTCCATTAATACTCGTAATCACATTCACAAAAACAATGTTAGCTTGGCGCCTGCTGGCTTTGTCATTAGCTTTTATTTTTAAGCGTCCAACAAGATGTTTTTTACCATTGCTACTTTTGGCAATAACGTCAATATTTTGAGTAACAGCAAACTCTTTTAAGCAGGTAATTTTCAATTCATTGGTTAGTTGGTGTTTTCCTTTTGCAAGGGAGGGGATGGTTGTTTTGTTTAGAGAAAAAAATGTTGTGTCAAATTGATAACTTATTTCTTCGGGTTCTTCTTCAATCTCTACCTTTAATGTGAACTCAGCAGATCTTTTTGGATATATGGTGGCAATGGGAATGATATAAAAATCTTTTTTCCAAGTAATTGCCATGACCTTAAATTCATGCATGAGTTTTTGATAAGCCCAATCTTTTATTTCAAAAAGACCTCCTTCATATTCTTCCTTATTAAAATCCCATAGCCCTTCATACTCGCCAATTATTTTAGCATACCAAGTATCTCCTAGTTTACCAGTATCGCCCATACGCATCCAATCAAAACCAAATTCACCATGATAGGCACTATGCGTTCTAAACTGTACAATAGCTTTAGCTTCTATTGGTTTGAATACAGGAGGTGTAGCTGCGTATGTTCCGAATTTAATTTTTGCAGCCGCCATTGTTTACTACTTTTTTGTTACTGATTAAGTTTAAAGCACCATTTCTAGCCTCTATATGGATCCCATCGGCAGTAACCATAAATGCTTTTTGTACAGAGGTGTTGTGGGTGTTTTCTATAAAAATGTGATAGTTTTTTGCTCGTTTTATCATCGCCATGGTTAAAATAATTTACTTTTTTCAGCACTGTTAATATTTACGATTTGGCTGCTTTGCATGGTCAAGTCTTCCGCTGCACTTAATAAGGTTACTTTATTGGCTGAAACGTTTGTGCTAGTGGCTTGTTGCAAGAAATTATCTTCAATAAAGTCGTTGCGCATATCCGCCGTTTCTACTAAGTTTCCAGAAGCATTTATGGTCATGTCTTTACCAGCATCTATACTGATGTTATTTCTAGCAGCTTGATCTAGGTCTTCACCAGCGCTGATTGAAATATTTTTACCCGCTGCAATATGGATGTTTTCACCAGCGTTGATACGAAGGTCTTTAAGAGCATGTACACTAATTGTTTCAGCAGCGGTATCTATAAGGATATGATTTCCTTTACGATCTGTTATGGTAATAGCTTCCGCTTTATGAGCGTCATTAAATTCAATGACATGGCCAGAGCGAGTTTTGATACTCTTTATATTATTATCTATTCGTCCTCCCGCTGCACTGTTAGCATGATGGAGGTTTCCTAAAACGAATGGACGATTTGGATCGTTATGATGAAAACCAATGATTACCTGATCACCTATTTCAGGAATAAATACATACCCTCTATTTTTATTTACAACGTTACTACTTCCTGCATCAGGAGCCAGTACTTGGATCCAATTCGTTTCCATTTCATTTTCTTGCCACAGCATTTTTACCTTTACCCGTCCTTTATGTAACGGGTCTGCATGATCTATTACTATAGCCCTTTGACTACCTGCCGTTAAAGGAGCTACTTTAGGAGCTGGCAAATACCTGCTATTAGATGAAATGGCTTTAAACTCATTTTCATATTCTTTATCTTGTGCTTGTGTATGGGTAATTTCTGTAATTAAATACGTACCTCCAACATATTTTCCGTTACTAGAAAGCCTAATAACGCTTCCTATTTCCAAGCCTACATATTTACTTTTAGCCTCCAATACATCAAACTCACTTAAAGCACTTTCTGTTTTTCCTAAGAGGTAATTATCTACTTGGTATTGATCTGCTAAAACTGTTTCAGGAATTCCCAATACGTTATTAGGATATAAATTTATGGCGGCATTTAATGCGTGTTCAGAAATAGCACTGGTAATTTTATCATTTTTAGCAGTTGCTTCTAATAATTTATTTCCTTCATAGTTAAAATCATACGCCCTTTGAGATACCGCAGCAGTTTGGGTGGTTATTTTAGCGGCATACACTTCTTGATTGTATTCTAGGTGTATTGGACTTTTTTCTTCTTTAGGTTTTCCAAAAACAAGGTATTCCCCTTCATAATAAAACCATTCATTATATTGTTTTGCTAGGCGCTGTAAATACGCAAAGTCACTTTCATTATATTGGCATTGATAAGGAATGGTAAAGGCTGTTTTTGGAGCAATCATACCTCTCATATTAGCAGCATCCAAAATGCTTTTTACTATTTGAGGCATGGTGTTATCTGTCCAAGACTTTAATCGGTTTCCTGATTCCAATAAAATAGTTTTAGAATATCCCTTTAATAAGGTATGCCCAAACTCTCCTTTAGACATTTTAAAATCGATGGAGGTTATTCTTCCTAAGAAATCATAATCTTCTATCTCAATATAAATAGATTTTCCAATGTATTTTTTAGGAGTAAAAATATCCGTCCCTTTTTTAGCAATAAAAATTTCATTATCTAAGGCAATCTCAAAGGTGTGATGTTCATTGATTTTCTGTACTAACTTTAAACTTACGTAACGTGTTATAGATACGCCATCTATAGCAATTTTGCAGGGGTTTTCTTTTAACATCTTTCTTGTTTTTCTTTTTTATACCTCATGTCGCAAAAGAGAGGTACGGTGTTTTTTAATACCTTTTGGAGTATTCCTTAGGATTAAAAAGGCAAAGTAATGGAAGTTTTGATGTAATACTCTTTTTAACGCAATACCATTTTAAAAATTTGTTTGTTAAAGAAACAAACTAAAATCTTTTTTAACAATTACATTTTTTAAAGTATCGTCAAATAATTACCGCTACTTTTTATGAAGGTATAAATTTAAACATTAATTTTAAACTTTGTATGGTGTTTTGTGTAAAAAATTAAGCTTTTTTTTGGAATCGCTATTTGTTTGTATTAAGAAGGGTGGTAGATTAATTTTGTTTGTTTTTTGTAACGAAAGTGTTGTAGTGTTGCTTGATTTTATAAGGTAGTCCATCTCCCTTATTTCCATCATTAGCTGTTATTTTTTGAATTTTTATTTGCTGTACCCTGTTTTTCTACTCTGAAAAATGGGATGCAAGATTTGGAGTTGTTTTTCTGTACAGTATAGCCTGCACGCTTCCTTATATAGGTTTGCGATGGATCAATTTGCTTTTAAAAAAAATCATTTGGGAGCGTTTTTTTTAGGGTATTTATATTGCTTGATTTGTTTTGGAATGACGGGTGTTTTTATTGCTCCTATTTGTAGAAACACGTCCTTTACTTTTCTGTTTTCTAGGGTTACAGTAAAATCAGCCCGTTGGTTGGTTTCGCTACCAAAAGCTGTTTGAAAGGTGTTAAAAATGGTACGGTCATCCAACGTTATGATAGTGGTGTATTTGAACAGTTTGGTTTCCCAATGAATAACACATCTTTTGGGGATGGCTCTAGTTTCCCAACCATCTATACGGCCAACCACCCAAGTTTCAAGTTCTCCATTGAAAAAATGAGAAGCAACTATTTTGAGTTTGGTACCTTCATCTAGTAAGTTTATTTTTGGATGCCAGTTATATCTGATACGATAATAGTCCCATAACCCCGTAGGAATTCCATTTTTAGCAAGATAGGCTTCAACGGTACTATTTAAACTCAAATACTGCTCTTTGCTAATGGTAGGATTGCCTGGCATTAATTTTTCCATAGAAGGCCATGTAGCTTCTTCTGCTTGAAATCGCGCCACTTCTTTTACATAACCTGCCCCAGAAAGCCATACTACAACCACTCCATTAGGAGTCATACCAGTTACGATTTTTGTATAATTGTCTTTTTTATTTGTTCTACGATCGATAAACCCTTTTTCAAATAAGGCGATTATTTTTTTCTGAGGAAGTTCCCAACTGCCTTGATACCACTTTTTTTCAGCAAAAGACATCCAGTAGAGTGTCAAACGTATCGGGATAGGCTTATATTGTTCTCCAACTACGTGAGTTGTACCTCTGCTGCCCCAACCGTCGCCATCGCCTTTATAAGGAACTGGAATGTATAGTTGGTTGCCATCTTCAAAAATATAGTTTCCTGTGTATAGATGTATGGGGTAATTTTTAGGAGTACAGCCTCCTGCTAGCCAATCAAATTTTTTTATCGGTTTGTGATTGCAATTTGTTAATAGCGCACATAATAGTATTGTTTGTAGGTACTTTATCATGGTTAATAGACTTGGCGTTTTCGTATGATGGTATTTTCATGGATTGTGTAATTAGGGATCAATGTATTTTTTAGGAGTAAAAATATCCGTCCCTTTTTTAGCGATAAAAATTTCATTATCTAAGGCAATCTCAAAGGTGTGATGTTAATTGATTTTCTGTACTAACTTTAAACTTACCTAACGTGTTATAGGTACGCCATCTATAGCAATTTTGCAGGGGTTTTCTTTTAACATCTTTCTTGTTTTACTAATTTTTGTTTTTCTTTTTTATACCTCATATCGCAAAAGAGAGGTACGGTGTTTTTTAATACCTTTTGGAGTATTCCTTAGGATTAAAAAGGCGAAGTAATGGAAGTTTTGATGTAATACTCTTTTTAACGCAATACCATTTTAAAAATTTGTTTGTTAAAGAAACAAACTAAAATCTTTTTTTAACAATTACATTTTTTAAAGTATCGTCAAATAATTACCGCTACTTTTTATGAAGGTATAAATTTAAGTATTAATATTAAGCTTTGTATGGTGTTTTGTGTAAAAAATTAAGCTTTTTTTTGGAATCGCTATTTGTTTGTGTTAAGAACGGTAGTAGATTAATTTTGTTCGTTTTTTGTAACGAAAGTGATGTAGTGTTCCTTGATTTTATAAGGTAGCCGACGAGGGCAATCACTACCACTGAGTTTGCCCGTAAGTTCATAAAGAACCTTATTTTTTTATTGAAGGATGTTACTGATTTGGTAGTATAGCATCTCCTTATTTCCATCATTAGCTGTTATTTTTTGAATTCTTATTTGCTGTGCCCTGTTTTTTTACTCTGAAAAATGGGGTGCAAGATTTGGAGTTGGTTTTTTGTACAGTGTTTTTTTCTCTCGCAAAAACACTGTACAAGATTTGGAGTTGGTTTTTTGTACAGTGTTTTTTTCTCTCGCAAAAACACTGTACAAGATTTGGAGTTGGTTTTTTGTACAGTGTTTTTTTCTCTCGCAAAAACACTGTACAAGATTTGGAGTTGGTTTTTTGTACAGTGTTTTTTTCTCTCGCAAAAACACTGTACAAGATTTGGAGTTGTTTTTCTGTACAGTGTTTTTTTCTCTCGCAAAAACGCTGTACAGGATTTGGAGTTGTTTTTCTGTACAGTGTTTTTTTCTCTCGTAAAAACGCTGTACAAGATTTGGAGTTGTTTTTCTGTACAGTGTTTTTTTCTCTCGCAAAAACACTGTACAAGATTTGGAGTTGGTTTTTTGTACAGTGTTTTTTTCTCTCGCAAAAACGCTGTACAAGATTTGGAGTTGGTTTGCTGTACAAAGTTTTAGACATACTTAAAAAAGTTTGTACAGATCTGTATTGAAAATCAGGTTGTTGTGTTTGTGGAAACTAGAAAAGAGTGTTTTTTATGAGGGGGATGGGGTTTGTATGGTGCTATTTCAATTCAGTAAATAGATTTTTTAAGGGAGGTGTATTTGCCTGCAAGTTAGTAAGAAGTACATTTTGGTGGCTTACTGTAGCGTGAAGTATTAAGGAATATCTTTATGGAATTTGCTACTTCTGAGTTTGCGATGTAATTCTTTATTTATAAGAAGTGTAGGTTGTTTGTATGGGATTGGAACTTTTGTATGCTGGTTAGTTTTAAAAATAAAGTCATGATTAATTGGGTAAAATATAGTATCATTGGGGCTTTGTATATAATAGAATCGTTTATTTTATAACCAATTTCATGCTGCCAGACAAACAGTTTTTAATAGATACCGCAAAAATGAAGATGCCTTTTGGTAAATACAAAGGAACGTATTTAATAGAGCTTCCTGAATATTATATTGTATGGTATCGAAATCATGGGTTTCCAAAAGGAAAATTAGGCAAAATGTTAGGATTGGTGTATGAGTTAAAATTAAATGGGTTAGAGGAACTTCTAAGAAAGATAAGAAAGGAGGCTTAAATCAATATGGTTTGGAGTTGTGAGGATAGAAAATCTCTTGCACCACAATTTCAGTTATCATTCGAGTAAATGAACCCACTGCTAACCTATTATAAAAAGTAGAGCGCAGTGGGGAGAGTAATGCTATTTCCAGCGCACTTTAATATAGTTGTCAATTTTTTGGATGTCTTTAGGAATATTCTTTTTGATAGCCATTAACAAATGCTCTAAGAACCGTTCTTTAGCAAAACTTTTATTCACAACAATACTTACTTCTCGTGTAGGAATAGGGTCTTTAAATTTTTTAACAAATTTTTTTTCGGCACTATTTTGAATAGATAATTGAGGAACAAGGCTATAACCTAGACCTGCTTTTACTAGGTTTTTGATGGTTTGTATAGAACCGCTTTTAAAAGAAAAACCGCGATGCCGCTCTGTTTCATTTTCTTTACAAATATTTAATACTTGATTTCTAAAACAATGTCCTTCTTCTAATAATAAGAGGTTTTCAGGAGTAAGATCTTTTTGATGAATTTTTTCTGAATTATTAAAAAGCTTGGGGTCTTGGCAATACACAAGAAACGGTTCTTGATAAAGATTGATTTCTCGTAAGCTTGCATCTTCTAAGGGTGTTGATAGAATACTAATGTCTAAAGTTCCATTATGTAGTGACTCTACAATTTGTTCTGTTTGCATTTCTTTAATAATCAGCTTAATATCAGGATGGTTTTTTACAAAATCTTCAAGAAAAAGAGGTAAAAGATAAGGGGCTATAGTAGGAATAATTCCAAGAGTGTACTCTCCTGTTAAATCCGTTTTGTGCCCGTAAGCAAATTCGGTAAACTCGTTTACTTCTCTTAAAATGGCTTTTGCTTTTGCAATTAATATTTCACCAATTGGAGTAGGAACCAAAGGAGATTTATCGCGATTAAAAATAACGGTTCCTATTTCTTCTTCTAATTTTTTGACTTGTAAGGTTAACGTAGGCTGTGCAACAAAACAAGCTTCCGCGGCTTTTACATAGTGCCTTTTAGCATCTAAAGCAACAATGTATTTAAGTTGTTGTATTGTCATATCTTATTATTTATTTTGTAAATATACGCATTTAAAGTATTAATAGTATAAATATAAAGAGAAGTGATACCTTTGGGTATTGATTAAAATTATTCACAACAATGAAAAAAATACCTATTATTATCGGAATTTTTGCGAGCACCTTAATGCATGGGCAAGTGCTAACAACCAATGGAGGAGCTCCTGTGGGAGACAACCAAAATTCTAAAACCGTAGGCGCCTATGGTGCTGTATTATTAGAAGACATTCACTTGATTGAAAAATTAGCAGCTTTTGATCGAGAGCGTATTCCAGAAAGAGTCGTACACCCTCGAGGGGCTGGAGCATTTGGATATTTTGAGAGTACCAAAAATATGTCTAAATACACCAAAGCTGACTTGTTTCAAGGAAAAGGAAAGAAAACGGATTTAGCGGTGCGCTTTTCTACAGTAATTCATGGAAAAGGATCGCCAGAAACAGCAAGAGATCCAAGAGGTTTTGCGGTTAAGTTTTATACAGATCAAGGAAACTATGACTTGGTAGGAAATAATTTACCCATATTTTTTATTCGTGATGCAATTAAGTTTCCAGATATGGTGCACTCTTTAAAACCATCACCAGTAACAAACAAACAAGACCCGAATCGCTTTTTCGACTTTTTTACCAATGTGCCAGAAGCAACGCATATGATTACTCGTTTATATACTGATTTAGGAATCCCTAAAGGATATCAGTTTATGAATGGAAGTAGTGTTCACGGATTCAAATGGGTGAATGATAAAGGAGAGGTAACGTATGTAAAATATTCATGGGTAAGCAAACAAGGGGAAAAAAACCTTGATATTAAAGAAGCTGCGGCGCAACAGGCAAAGGATTGGCAACATGCTACGGTAAGCTTAAGAGCGGATATTGATGATAAAAACTATCCGAAATGGGACTTATATGTGCAGTTAATTAAACCAGAGGATTTGCATAGTTTTGATTTTTGGCCTTTGGATGCTACTAAAGATTGGCCAGCTAAAAAAATTAAAAAGATTAAAATAGGAACTATGACGTTGAATAGAAATCCTGTAAACTACTTCCAACAAGTAGAGTCAATTGCCATGTCACCTGGTAATTTAGTTCCTGGAATTGAGCCTTCTGAAGATAAATTATTACAAGGACGTTTATTTTCTTATTTTGATACGCAACGTCATAGATTAGGGCCTAACAACCAGCAAATTGAAGTGAATAGACCTAAGGTAAAAGTAGTAAACTATAATTCAGATGGATATTCAAGTGCAACTAATGGTAAGTTTCCAAATCCAGATATCAATTATCAGCCAAGTAATAAGGTGAAATTAGCAGAAGATACGAAGTACAAAGCATCAGAAACTAACCTGAAGAAAGTAACAATTACTCAAAAGAAAATTGGTAAAACGAATGACTTTGGGCAAGCGGGTGATTTTTATAGAGCTTTGTCAGAGAGAGATAAAAAACACTTAATTACTAATTTAGTAGGAGATTTAGGTCAGGTAAAAGATAAGAAAATTCAAAAGAAAATGATTACTTATTTTTACAGAGCTGATAGAGATTATGGTATGAGAGTAGCTAAAGCATTAGGTTTTTCTCAAAAAGATTTTATGGGAGGCCATCACTAATAATAATTAATTTATAAATACACTTTTTTTAATTCAACACTTAAACTTGAAATGCTATTGACGTTTTAAATGGGCATTAAAAGTTTAGGTGTTGCAAAATAATCGTCTAACTTCTTAAAACTTTTTAGGAAATAGTAAATAAGTGCTGTAATGCCTATTTGGGATTCTATAGGAAGAATTACAAAAAATACAGTTCAAAACAGCTATTTTTTGGTAAGATGAAAAAGTTAGAATGAGCTTCATATAAGACCTTCTTTTAAAATGAAAAAAAACATAACCCTTCTTTGTTTATTGCTGTGCAGTGTAGTATTGTATGCACAAGATACTATTTTTGATTATAGTAGAATAGGCAATACAGAGGCTATAAAAAGGCTATATAAAGAAAATGCTAAAATAATAGATACCCTTAATAATAAGGGGTTTACTCCTTTAATACTAGCTGTTTATAATAATCAAGAAGCAACCGTTGATTTCTTATTGGCGCATAAAGCTGCTACAGATGTGCAGGATATTTATGGAAATACTGCTTTAATGGGGGCTTGTTTTAAAGGATATGAAGGCATTGTAAAAAAGCTAATAGCGCATGGTACGGATGTAAATAAAAGAAATTACAACCAAGCAACTGCCTTGATTTTTGCAGCAACGTTTGGGCACGCTGCCATCGTAAAAGCATTGATAGCGTATGGGGCAGATGTTAGTCTGCAAGATAGTAGAGGAAATACAGCATTGGACCACGCTCGAATGCAAGAGAATGAAGAAATACTCAGAATATTAGAAAAATAACCTGAGTAGCATAAAAAAAGAGCGCCTTATTGGCGCTCTTTTTTTATGATTTAAAATGACCGTAATACATATTTTTTTGCTGCTTTATTTTCTCGTATTGGTTTTACATGATAATAACCATTAAAGCATGTCAAACGGTTTATAGATGGTTGATGGTCTTACGAATGGCAACTAAATTGGTGAGTAGCTTTTCTAAATAATCTAAATGCAACATATTAGCACCGTCACTCTTTGCATTAGCAGGATCAAAATGGGTTTCAATAAACAAACCATCTACTTGGTTAACAACACCAGCTCTAGCAATGGTTTCAATCATATCAGGTCTTCCTCCTGTAACCCCACTACTTTGGTTGGGTTGTTGTAAGGAGTGTGTAACATCTAATATGGTTGGAGCATAGTTACGCATGGTAGGAATTCCTCTAAAGTCAACAATCATGTCTTGGTATCCAAACATGGTGCCTCTATCAGTAATCCAAGCGTTGTTATTGCCAGTGTCGTGCACTTTTTTTACAGCGTGTTGCATTGCTTCTGGACTCATAAATTGTCCTTTCTTTAAGTTAACAACTTTACCTGTTTTTGCAGCCGCTACTACTAAATTAGTTTGTCTTACTAAAAAAGCAGGTATTTGCAATACATCCACATATTCAGCAGCTTTGTAAGCATCTTCTACTTCATGAATATCAGTTACAGTAGGAACTTTAAAGGTTTCAGAAACTTTGCGTAAAATTTGTAACGCTTTTTCATCACCAATTCCTGTAAAGCTGTCAATTCTGCTACGATTGGCTTTTCTAAAACTACCTTTAAAAATATATGGGATTTCTAACTTAGTAGTAATGTCAATGACTTTTTCAGCAATGCGCATTGCCATGTCTTCACTTTCAATAGCGCAAGGGCCTGCTAGTAAAAAGAAGTTATTTGCGTTGGTATGTTTTATATTAGGGATAAGAGATAAATCCATGTTGAAAATTTTTTAGCAAATTTAAGAAATTAAATTGGCTATATTTATCGCTTTCTAAAAACTAAAAAAAGATGAAAAACATACCTATGATACTGGTTATAATGACCACGATATTATTACTTTCATGCAAGGAAACTCAAAAAATAAGTCATTCAAAAGAAGGAGATTACAAAAGAAAAGTAATAGTTTCTACCCAAGAAATTAACATTCCTATCCAAGAAGCTACGGTAAAAAAACATTTATATACGCTAGCATCAGATGAGATGGAAGGACGCAAACCAGGAACATTAGGTATTGAAAAAGCAGCGAAGTATATTGAAAATGAATTCGAAAAAATTGGATTAAAAACATTTGAAAATTTAGTAAGTTATCGTCAAAACTTTAGACATAAGGAAATCGGAATGTCTAATATAATAGGAGTATTAGAAGGAAAAAGTAAAAAAGAAGAATATGTGGTTATCTCAGCGCATTACGATCATTTAGGAATGAAAAAAGGAAAAGAAGGAGATGTAATTTTTAACGGAGCAGATGATGATGCCTCTGGAGTTGCTGCCGTTTTGACATTAGCAGCATATTTTAAAAAAGAAGCTATTAATGAGAGAACCATTGTTTTTATAGCTTTTACAGGGGAAGAAATGGGGCTACTTGGATCCACCTATTTTGGAAAACAGGTAAATGCATCTAAATATATTGCAGGAATAAATATAGAAATGATAGGGAAAGAATCGAGCTATGGAGCCAAAAGTGCATGGCTGACAGGTTTTGAACGTTCAAATTTTGGCAAAATTATACAAAAGAACTTAAAAGGGACTGGTTATAAGTTATATCCCGATCCCTATCCGAGCTTTAATTTATTTTTTCGTTCAGACAATGCTTCTTTAGCCAAATTGGGTATTCCATCGCATACTTTTTCTACAGGTCCCATAGATAAAGATATACATTACCACAACGTTTCTGATGAAGCAACAACGCTAAACATAGCAAATATTACAGCAACAATTAAGGCAATAGCGCTAGGTACTAAGAGCATTATTGAAGGAAAAGATACGCCAACAAGAGTGCTTATAAAAAAGTGATGCGAGGCACTTTGGAGCAGTAAAAGAAGGTGAAAAAATATTAAATATTGTTTTTATTTATAGAATATTTAAAAATTCTATCGTTTTTTTGTTAACAATAGTTAATTTTTGGTTAAAATTTTATATTTTCGTCAAAATTTTTTTAACCAAAAAAACCCTTAAAATGAAAAAAACAATCTTAAGCCTATCTGTAGTATTGGCTATGTTTTCATGTTCTCAACATGAAACAATTGACCTAGGAGAAGCAGTACAGCAGGGAGACTTACTTTCAAGAACCGAGATTAATAAGGTAATTGATAATTCACTTCAAGCAACTGGAGATTTTAGATGGTCAAGTGTAGATGCCCATACTATTTATAGCGCTGTAAAACTAGGAGATAATATTTTAACGATAGGTTATGGAGCTTCTAAAAATGAATTTGCGAGAAGTGAAGCATCTAGTAATATTAAAAATGAAGTTATCCAATTAGTTCAAAAGATAGAAGGAACGGATGCTGCAGCAAAAGGAAGTTCACCAGAAGTATATGTAAATGAAAGTATCAATGTTGTTGATATAAAGGTGACTAAAAAGGAAACGATAGTAGCATTATTGAAAGATAGTAGAGTACGTTATATAGAACCAAGTGGCTATGCATATTTTGCAACAACGCAAGACGCAGCGCCTCGCCAAGAGTCTTCTTCAGGAGGATCAGGATGTGGATATGATGCTTTTACTATAGATACAGAAGATTACCGAACGGTTGCTCCGGGAGCTAGAGTACCTTGGAATTTTGATCTTCATAATATTCCAGAAGCTTGGAAATATAGTACAGGAGCAGGAGTTACTGTAGGAATTATAGATTCAGGTTTGTCACCAGAACAAAAATGGATGAATCAATACTTTAATGATGGATACTCATCAGGAAGAACAGTCCAAAAATATGGGTCTTTTGTAGATTCTTGGTGGGCATGGTCTAATAATTATGATGGAGTAGATGATAAATGTGGGCACGGAACTAAGATGGCAGCAATGGCAACAGCGCCTAGAAATGACGATAATTTACCAGTAGGTGTTGCTTATAATGCAAATTTAGTAAGCTATAGAGCGGTAGAAAACGTGGTGATTGATGATTATCATGAAAAAAGAGGAGTTGTAGAGGCTTTAACAGCTTTGGCGAATAGAAGTGATGTAAAGGTAATTTCTATGTCTTTAGGAAATCCTTTTAACATCAGTAATGTAGCAGATGCTATAAAGTATGCACATAGCAAAGGTAAAATGGTGCTAGCTGCTGGAGGAACTTCTACATCATTTACTACTTGGTATGGTGTTATTTTTCCAGCTAGTATGCCAGAAACAGTAGCAGTAACAGGAGTTAAAGAAGGAGAATATGAGAATTGTGATATTTGTCATTCAGGTTCACAAATTGACTTTACAATTCAAATGGAGCGTAGCTCAGGAGTTAATTTACCAGGATTGAGCTATTATGATGGTAAAGAAACATATGTAGGAGGTTCATCTATTGCAACAGCTACTACAGCAGGGATTGCTGCTTTGGTTTGGTCAAAAAATCCAACTTGGTCTCGTGAGCAAGTATTAGAAAAAATGAGACAAGCATCAGAGTTTTATCCAAATAAACATTCAGAATATGGTTATGGAAACATAGATGCTTTAAAAGCCGTGAAATAAAAGAAAAAACTAACCAAGCAAATAAAAGTCTTACAAGCAATTGTAAGGCTTTTTCTTTTGTTAGTGGAACAGTTTTTGATTAATTGCATAGATGGTAATTTAATCTTAGCTAAAGTTTGAAATTAGTATAAAAGATAAGATTCCCATTTTAGAACAAACAAATTTTTACTAAAACAGCGCTATAGTAATGAAATACATACCATACTTTTTATTCTTATTAACAGTAGGATGCTCCTCATCTAAAACCATTTATGATTATGATAAACAAACAAACTTTTCGACCTATAAAACATATCAGTTTTTTGAAGATGTGGGAGAAGGATTGAATGCGTTAGATAAAAAGAGGGTATTGCATACTATTGATAATTATTTGGGAAATAAAGGGTTAAAAAAGGCTGAAACTCCTGATTTTTATATACATGTAATGCTAAAGGAATTAGAAAGAGAGCAACGAAGTATTGTTAGTGTATCGGGGCTAGGGGTTGGAAATGTAGCTGTTGGTGTTTTAGGAGGTATTCCTATTGGTAGCACCCAAATTCATCAAGAAATTACCATTGATTTTGTTACAGCTAATACCAACCAGCTATTTTGGCAAGGCATAAGTACTAAAAAAATAAAAGAAAAAACGACGCCAAAAGAGCGTGATATTTATTTTAAAGAGATAGTTACAGATATATTAAGCGGATACCCTCCCAAAAATAAAAGATTACAATGATACGTAAGAATGCAGGTTTTTCCTTACAAAGAAAAGAGATCACATTACCGTTATTTTGAAAAGTATTAAAAAAAACTCCTCTAAGCTATTGAGGAGTTTTTTTAAGTTTTTAAAATTGATAGCGAACTCCCAATCCAAAATCAGAATTAAGCCCACTATAAATATTGCTATTAAAACCTATTTCAGGCCTAAAGTCTAAAGAAATAAGTAATGGGATATCAAAATGATACTCAATACCAATAATACCAGCAGCAAATACAAAAGCTTCAGAATCATCTGTTGATTTTACCTTCCAACTTCCAACTCCTCCACCAGCACCAGCATACCAGTTAAACTTATCTTCCAATTGCCATACCCATTGATATAGCCCAGACGCTTTAAAAGCACTATATGAATTGTCACCTCTTAAGCCCAAATTAACTTCTAATCGATTCACGTCACTTAGTTTTCGCTGATAAGATATTTCAGCACCAAATCCGTTATTACTTCCAAGTCGGAGGCCAATCGCATTTTCTGAAATAGCTTGTCCGTTAACTGTTGCTATAAAAGCAATCATCACTCCAATAGATAAAAATAAATTTCTCATAATTTTCCTTTTTTAATCAACTAATATTCGATTTCCTTTTGAATGGCTGCTAAATTCAGGGGCATACATACTTTGTATTGTCGTAATTCCATTGCTAAAGTTTCCTGAATTATTAACGCGCAGATCGTACTCAAAAACATAAACTCCTTTTGGTAAACGATCAAAAAAGAAATTTGTTGTAGCGTCTTTAGTACTCTGGTAGTAATATAATCCATCTTGCCATTGATGTTTAGAAAGGGTTTGAATAGGTTCTAAACCTGAAGCTCGCATATCTTTCATATGAATAAACTCCATATCTCTGTCTGAACGCAACACGATTCTTACAGTAATTAAGTCGCCAACCTTTAGTCTAGTTTTAGAAGTAATATCTTTTAATTCTTTTCCAGTATCAGTATTCCTTTTTAAGAAAAGTTTTTTACTCAGCTTTAAAGGAGTTTCAGCAGCGGTTATGTTATCCAAATCTTCGAAATATTGCCAGTACATTGCCCCCCAAGCAATGCCCTCATTTTTGTTCGTTATGTTTATTGTACTCATTTTAGGAGTTATTTCTTCTGAGTTCCAAGAGGTTTTAAAATAACCTGTGCCTGCTTCAATTGGCTTGTTCATTGTGTTAGAAGATAGTACAGTTGTATTGCCTACATGTACAGTAACGGTATGATCAATAGCAAGCCACTTGCTGCCATTTAAAAGCAATGCATAAATAGCTTCGGTGGTAGCTTTTGTAGTTTGCCAACGATTTACTTGTTTCTTTTTTAAAAGCCATGTTTTTAAGCGATCAATAGTAGTAAGGTCGTTTTCAATTTCAGAAAAAGCCTCAATTAATAACGATTGGGTTTCTATAGGAGCTTGATACGAATGCCAACTAGGTTGATTGCTTTTCCAGTACATTCCTAATTCTTCAGAAGAGATGCTGTTTTCTTTTAAAGCCCTTATGATTTTATGAGCAATCGTTTTGTTACCCATTCTAAATTGAACAAGGGCAATTAAGCCTTGACCTAATAATGTTTGTTTTTGCCAATACATAGTTGCTTGTTTTTTGTAATAATCAATGGCCTTTTTGGTGTTTGAAGGAATGGTTAAATTAGTGTAAAAACTACGCATGTATAAATATTGCAAAGCAAAGTGGCTAAGATGATTTTGATTTAAAAAATCAGACCTCTTTTTATCATTCGCATGCTTTTGTGCTGCTAATTCGAGTAGTTTTTTATATTCATTTGCGATTTCAAGATCAAGAAAATGAACAGCTTTGTGTACCATTATAGCGGTGCTTTTATGAGGAGGGGTAACGCCAAGATGTTTTAGATGTCCGAATCCGCTAGCAATATGGTTGGTAATGAACTTACTAGGGTAACGTCCATTTTTAAACCAAGGAAATCCGCCATTACTCATTTGCATATTTTGAAGTTTATGTAGGCTTCTTTGTTGTTGATTACTCATGTGGTTTATATCCAATAACAATGCAATACGCTTTTTCTGTTCGGTTTCAGATTGCGCATCGCGTATCCAAGGAGTTTCTTGGATGAGTAACGATTTTAAAGCTTGATTTTTTTCTAAATTAGAAAGCAATGCATTACTAGATTTCCATTGTTGGAATACCTCTTGAATTTTAGGATTTGAGTTGGCAATATGACTAGCTAAAGAATTGGCATAATATTTAGCAAAAGTTTGCTCGCTACAATCATAAGGATATTCCATTAAATAAGGCAAAGCTTGAATAGCATACCAAGCAGGATTAGAAGTTATTTCTAGGGTTAATTGATGGTTTTTTAAACTAGCAGAACGATTCGCCTTTAATTTCTCTAAAATAAAAGTTTTAGAGGAATTTCCATGAACCCAAAGTGGCAACGTTTCTGTAACTAAAGTGCTGTTAGACAGTATTGGTAAAATATGTTGCTCTCCATCAGAAAAACTTCCCGATTTTGCAATTACTTTATACTGTATTGCTTGTAAATGTTGGGGGATTGATAATCTCCAAGAGATATTTGTATTGCCTTTCGCATCTACAATAAAGGGCTGATTGGATGTTTTTTTCGAATTGTTACATAAATCAACTACTTTTCCTGTAATGGCATCTGTGAGTATCAATTGAGCTGTTCCTTTCAGTTCATTAGAGGATAAGTTGCTTATTTTAGTGCTAAAAGAAATGGTATCACCTTCTCGGAGAAAACGAGGAGCGTTAGGAATTACCATTAGCTCTTTTTGTGTAACGGTTTCTAGTGTTTTAACAGCGCTGTGCAATTCTTTAGTATGTGCTAATAATTGCAATTTCCATCGAGTTAATGCTTCAGGAGCAGTAAAGTTAAAAGTGATATTTCCATCTTTATCTGTTACTAAATGTGGGTAGAAAAAAGCTGTTTCTTGTAAGTTTTTACGTATATGAATACCCTTTGAAGGCGTTGTTTTTTGGTCTTTTTTAGAAGTATTTGTTGGCGGTACTGTTGCTAAAGTATTGCTATCATAATTATTTACAGCCTCCTCTTGCATTATGAGTTCTTTTTGCGTTCCTCTCATGTTCATCGTACGAGGAGCCCCCATTGCAGCACCTCTTAGCATCATTTCTCTGCGTTTTTGAAAATAAAAACCAAACCAGTTCCAGCGATCATAATTTTTAGTTTGATAATTATTAGAAAAGGAAGTATTTAAGTTTTGAATACTAAAAGAAGTATTTTGAAAACTATACCGATCCTCTGTATGATTAAAAGTAGTATATATAGGAGTATCAATAGGAGAAAAATTCCAGTCATTAGACTTGAACTGGTCAAGAGAAGCGTCATACATTCCTGCTAATAACTCCGCTAAAACTTTATCTTTTTTAGTCCCTTTTACTGTAAAGCTCCATGTTTGATGCTGTCCAGGCTGTAACTTATCTCTAAACGTTGCTATGTCAATTTCCAATGCTGTTTTTGGATATGGAACCTTTATGAGTAAACTCCCTTTTTGAAAAGAATTATAGTTAACAAAAGACCAATTAACCGCAAATCCGCCTTTGTCATTTGGAGTAATAGGTATTTCGATTGTTTTACTACTTTTATTTAAATGTATATAATATTGATCGACTATTTGGTGCTTTTTTTCAACAGAAACCATTATAGTAATATCTTTTGAGTGACTGCTAAAGGTGACGAGAGCGGTATCATTGCTATTGTAGGTTTCTTTATTGGTTTGAACACTGAATAGTTGGTTATCAGAGGGTAGTTTGTCTTTTGTAGAAAAAAGTTCGAAAAAATGTTTGTTTTTTATTTTATTTCCTTGTTTGTCTGTACTTTCTAGCTCAACAATGTATTTACCAGAAGGCCATTTTTTGAAGCCTTTTAATTTAATTTCACTGCTTTTTTCAGTATTAAAAGGAAGGCTAAGAGTAAGTTTTCCTTTTTTCCAATGTTTAGGATTGTCATCGTTTTTATAAGTGTCATGAGGAAATTTTTTGTGAAACTCCCCTTCAGGGATCTCTTGATAATCAGGAGCATTCCATGGGCGTTTGCGTACTATTTTCTTAGGAGGAACCAGCTTGTAAATTTGAATAGTACCTTTAGCAGGGGTAAAAATTCCGCTTACATTTTTGGTGTGAATATTTATGACTTGTTTGTGAACGTCTTTGTGGATAGTATCTTCCATAGAGATATCAGCAATTAAAGAATGATAGCCCACATTGATATACGTTGTTGTACTGCTGGTTTCTCCATTAAGGTCTGTAAGGTCTGCAGTAACTTCATACGTAAAAATAGGCATGCTTTCAGGAGCAATACTTTCATCAGGAATTGCTTTGAATTTGATTGTAAAATTTCCAGAAGTGTCAGTAACTGATTCCCCATGTGCAATTTCTTGAGAATTAGAAACAAATGCAGGGCGATAGGAGTACCACCAACGTGGAAATACTACTTTTCTGTGTACGCGATAGGCTACTTTTGCCGCTGTGATATTTGCTCCAGAAAAAGATGTTGCATTTCCATGAACGGTGATATCTTCATTAAGTGCATAGCTTTTTTTTATAGGAGCAAAATGCGCTTCAAATTTAGGGCGTTTATATTCTTCTACAGAAATAGTGGTAGAATCCGTATGATCATCAATGATTGTTTGCATAGAAAAAATACCTGTTATTCCTGTATTTGGAAGTATAAAGCTTCCAGAGAAGGATCCAAACTCATTGGTAGTGAATACCTGTTTTTTTACTACTTGAGCGTTAGCATCTTTAAGAATGATGGTTCCTTTTCTATTTGGCTTTACCTGTGTGTTTTCTTTGGTTTTTTCCATAGCAATACCTTTAAAATGTATGGTTTGGCCTGGTCTATAAATACTTCTATCAGTAAATAAAAAGGAGTTTATATAAGTCTTAGTAGCTTCTTTTGGAGTAAAATATTGTTCACTGATATAAAATTTACCAAAAATAGCATGATCTCCTTTATGGTGTACGATGGCATTTACATTTCCATAATGCTTTTTATGAGGAGTAAATTTGAAAGCCCCATTTTTATCAGTAGTAAATGCTTTATGAATACGATCTCCGTAACGTTGATAAGGTTTGTTACTAAATATTACTTTAGCTTGAGGTATTGGTTTTCCTGTATTTCTATCAACTATTTGATACTTGTTTTGATGACGCTCTGTATTGGTAATAAATACTAAGTTAGTAGCTTGGATATCAGTAGTTCCTATTGTAGCTTCGGGAGTAATATTTTTTTCAGAAGAAGCGATGAATAAATAAGAACCTTGTGCTAATTTAGGGATGCTAATTTCGGTACGGTGTAGTTGGTAGTCCTCTTCATTTTTTAAGTTGCTTTCCCAAGAATTTGTTTTTTTGAGTTTTTTTATAAAAAGAATACGTTCTTTTTTGTCATAGATCTTTTTGAAAGTAGCAAGCTGTGAAGGGGTTATATTGTAGATAGAAAAAAATAATTTATGTATATTCTTATAGTTAATAAGCACGCGTGAATATTGATGGATAGGAAGGAATTTTTCAGCAGTGATTTGTAGTGATTTTAAGCGTATTTGATAAGCTAATCGCTCGCATTTTTGCGCAGCATCACTTTTAGGAAAATCACTATTAATCTCATGGCAAAGGGCAAGTGCTTTTTGGTTTTTAAAACGATGCTCTTCATTTTGATTTGGCACATATTTATTGGCTTGCTGGTAATAGGTATTTGCGATTTCAAAAGCATATAGTCCGCTAACAGCGTTATTTTTATAATGCTCTTTTGAAGTTTGTAAGGTTTGCAAATAGCGTTCTTTTTTGCGATTAAAAGTGGCATGTTGTTTAACAAAATTTAATCGCTTTATATCCACATCTACTAAAGCCTCAGGGGTTTTGTCTTTTAAGTGAAAAAGAATTAATTCTTGGTATATTTTCAAAGCATTAAAAGATAATGAGAGAGTATCTTTAGTTTTTAGTGTTGTACTAGCAAATAATTTTGCTTCATTGATAAGTTCAGTGTTTTTTATTTTAAATTGATAAGAAGGTTTGGTAATATTTATTTCGTTTGTTTTATAAAAATCAAGTGCATTATGAGCTAAAAAATCAAATAGAGTAGGACGGTATATTTTGGAAGTATTTGCTGTATGTAGAATTTCAGAAAATTCACGAACATCCGTTTGCTGTAAAATAAGTCCGTTGGCCAAAGAAGCTTGGTAATGTTTATGAATTTCTTGGAATAGCGTGTTTAGATCCCAAGTTCTAAAATCATTTTTATCTATAGGCTTTGTTGTTTGAGTTCTATTGTAAAATTGCCATTTGTGTTGTGAGAAATATTGCCAATATAAATTGGCAAGGATGTTTTCTAGAACATTTTTAGTAGGAGTAGTGCTCTTAGAAATTTGTTGTTTAAATTCATTGATAATTTTTAGTTGAGCATTTTCTTGTAGTCGTAAAGAAAATTTACTTTTATAAAACAAAGACTTGATGATTTGAGGCGAATTTTGCTCTTTTTCTGCTTTTTTATAAATCGAGTTTACTTCTTTTAAAGCAGATTTAGGAAGATTGTCAGCCTCATACTGAGCTACTTTGTTCCATAAACTCTGGTAGCTTTCTTGTGCTTTTATCGTTGTTGAAAATAAAAAAATCATTAGTAAAACAGTTGTCAGTTTTCTCATAACTTAAATTCTTAATTATGCATCAAATCACGTAACTTATTAAGCAATACGCAATTTAAAATGTGTAAAATACTCTTTTGAATGTGTGTATATAACTTTTCAATGAGTTTCGGTTTAAAGATAGTTAAATTGTTGTTTGGTTTTGTATTTTTACCTCTCCAATTTAATATCAAATGAATGTACATTTTATAGCTATTGGCGGAAGTGCAATGCACAACTTAGCCATTGCATTACACCAAAAAGGATACCAAATTACAGGAAGTGATGATACCATTCACGATCCCTCAAAATCACGATTAGAGAATTACGGTTTATTACCAAAGGAATATGGGTGGTTTCCTGAAAAAATAACCAATGATATAGATGTTATTATTTTGGGAATGCATGCAAAAGAAGATAATATTGAATTGCAGAAAGCGAAAGCATTAGGTATAAAGATCTATTCGTATCCAGCCTTTTTATATGAGCAGTCTAAAAACAAAACACGTGTTGTTATAGGAGGGTCACATGGAAAAACAACGATAACTTCAATGATATTGCACGTATTGAATTACCATGATAAAGAAGTTGATTATATGGTAGGAGCTCAGTTAGAGGGCTTTGAAACAATGGTGCATTTAACAGAAGAAAATGAATTTATTGTATTGGAAGGTGATGAATATTTGAGCTCAGCTATGGATAGAAGACCTAAGTTTCACCTATACAAGCCTAATATTGCTTTGTTAAGTGGAATTGCTTGGGATCATATTAATGTATTTCCTACATTCGAAAATTATAAGGAGCAATTTGCTGTTTTTACAAATTCGTTAACAAATGGCGGGATAATGGTGTATAATGAAGAAGACGAACATGTAAAACAAGTAGTAGAAAGCTCTGAGCATCCGATTAAAAAATATCCGTACAAAACGCCAACATATTTTATAGAAAATGGAACCACTTACATAGATACTCCTGATGGGAGTTTGCCTTTAGAGATATTTGGTAAACATAATCTACAAAATTTAGCAGGAGCTAAATGGATTTGCCAGCATATGGGAATAGATGAGGACGAGTTTTACGAAGCAATAGCTAGCTTTAAAGGAGCAAGTAAACGTTTGGAAAAAATTGCCGAAAATGAAAAAACAGTTATTTTTAAAGACTTTGCGCATAGTCCAAGTAAAGTGAAAGCTACCACCGCAGCGGTAAAAACCCAATATCCAGAAAGAACGGTGTTGGCTTGTTTGGAATTACATACTTATAGCAGTTTGAATACTGCGTTTTTAGCAGAATACAAAGGAGCTTTGGAAGCAGCGGATAAGGCCGTAGTTTTTTATGCTCCCGAAGCAGTAAAAATTAAGCAATTAAAGGAAGTTAGTAAACAGCAAATAGCAGATGCTTTTGAACGAGATGATTTGATTGTTTATACGAACCCAACGGAGTTTAAGGAGTATTTATTTGCAGAAGATTTATCTAATGTTGTATTGTTATTAATGAGTTCTGGAAATTATGGAGGTTTGGATTTTGAAGAGGTAAAAGGACTTATTTAGCTATTTGAAAACGTATTTTATTCTATGGATAAGATAGGTACGGTACTCTTTTTTATAAGCAGCTTTAATTATAGTTTTAATGAGTCGTTTGAATCGAAATATAATAGTATGCAGTTTTCTATTGTATTTTTCTCTTTTAGGAAAATCAATAAAGTAAAGTACCTTTTTGAGGTATTTTTCACTTGCTTTATTTCTTTGAAAATTAATTGCGCTAGGGGCATTAAGTATAAAATTAGAGCTTGCTAGAAAGTTATTTAGTGAAATAAAATAATGATTGAACTCTTTTACTACTTCTAAAGGAGGGGTTTGTTTAGATAAAAGGTAGAGGTCATAGGAGTTTCTTAACGAAATAGTTTTGTATAATTGGCCATTATCATTCATTTGTTTATTAAAAGCAGTCATTAATATTTGATGTTTATAAGATAGTGTAGCAATATTATTAGCTTTTAATAGGGTATCTTTTACATGGTCATAATTAAAATATTTTTCATACGGATCAGAAACCATTCTGTAGTGTATTTCAGTAGCTACAATCTTTCCTTTTTTAAAAATTTTAGGATAATGTCTGCTCATAAGCGTACTGTCTAAAGTAGTTTCCTCATTTTTAGAATAGCCATTTCGTATTAAAATGGCTATTGTGTTGTTAAAGTCTTTTTTTGAGACTAAAAAATCGATATCTCCCACCATACGCTCGGCAATATCATCGTATAAGCCTTCTAACAGATTACCAGTACCTTTTAAAAAGATAGGAAGGATGCCATTTGCTAGGAGTAGTTTATTGATTTCTAAAGCTTGTTCAATAATTTGTAGGTTTTTTTGTCTATTTAGATCAGTAACATACTCCATATAGTTGACAAGCTCTTTTGGTAGAAAGGGCAGTAAGTTAGCGCGTTTTAAATTGCAATATAAAGCAGGAAAAACATAATGAGCCGTACTTGCTTTAACAATTTGATCCCAATCAACTTTTTGTTTCTTTATACGTTCTGAAACAAGAGTACGATTGTGTTTTTCATGGGTAATGGTTAGGCATTTTCCTATAAAAAAAAGAGCTTCTTTATAATTCATTTGCAAATATTTCTTGAACAGATTCAATCATCTTTTTATTATTCGAGTATGTAAGCTCATAGCAAGTTAATGAACTAAACCAATTTAAAAAACTTTGTGCATTTTTGGGAGAAGGAGATAACCAAGAATCGGGAACTAACCTTTGAAAAGCACTTTTTTTGGATATTCTTTGTAGCGAAAGATCTTCCTTTTTTTGGTATTTTATAAAAACGAGTTTATGGCATTTTTGATGTTGGTGGGCATTATTGACTTTAGGAGGAAGGTAACGAACGGTTTTATGGAGGGATTTGAAATGATACACTGCGGCGTTTTCAAGCTCAGGATATATGGGTAATAAAGTACCTAAACTATTTTCTTTGATTGAAATAGCGGAAGGAAATGAATATACTTCTTGATTTTGACTAGCTATAGGAACAAAATCATCAGCAAGACAGTTGAAACCATTGGCTTGTAATAGCGCTAGAGAAGTACTTTTTCCGTTGCCAGAATCGCCAAGAAATAAGACTGCTTCTTTATTGTTGCTTACAGCAGAAGCATGGAAGATGCCCATCCATTGAGTTTCTTCTTTTTTATGGATGCTTTCAATAATTTTCATTGAAAATTTTCCTTGGAAATAATGACTTTCTTTTACTGACCAAGCATCGATAAGAGAGTTGTTTACCAAGAAAAAAATATGCTCATTTTGAGTAAATACTTGATAATGGAAATCGAATGTTTCTGTAGGGGCTATTTCTAGGTGTGCAAATTTAGGATGTATTAAAGAAACTTCATAGTCAGATAAAAATTCAATAAAAAAAAGAGTTCCATTGATTTTATAATATTTGGTAGAAATGAAATTTTCAGGCAAGTTATAAGAAACGTGAGGTTTTTGATGAGTTATGTGTTTGTGTAGTAGTTTTTCAATATCAATAATAAAACGATCAGCTTTTTCTTTAGGTATATCAATATAATTGAGTAATGTGTTTTTAATTTCTTTTTTAGAACTTCCACTGTCTAATGCATGGAGAATTTTAGCTACAATGTTTTCTACGATGAGGTATTGATTGCTATGCGCTAACCAAACAATAGTTTTATCTTCAATTTCTTTTTGTAAAATCATATGTATAAAAATAAGAATACTATTTACATTATAAAATTTTGTATATAATTTAGTTGTTAATATAAAAATGATGGAAAATACAGGGATAGTAAGAGATTAAGAGTATAAAACCTCGATTAAAATCGAGGTTTTATGAGTAGTGTTTGTACCACATGAAGTATTTTAAAATCCACCGCTACCAGGATCTTCTGGGCTTTGTGCTTGCGCTTTTTTAGGATTTAATAGCATATAGGTACCTAGAGCGGTTAGCGCTGCATATTTACCATAGTTTCCTATTTTTTTTAAAGCTTCTTTACGGGATATATCTGTGTCTTTATGTTGTTTTTTCATGAAAAGATGTTTTTAATTATTCTAAAATAATTTTTTTATTGATTTTACCTGATTTAGTTTTTAACGCTAGAAGGTATATTCCAGCAGGTAATTTAGGTATGCTAATTGAGGTAGTTCCGTTTGAGTTGAATTGTTGTGTAACTACCTTTTTTCCAAGTAAAGAGAAAATATTTAAAGAAGCATTTTTAGCTTGTAATCCTGCAATAGTCAAAATTTTTGGAGATGATTTATAGATACTAACATGATTCAATAAACTATTTTCTTCGTCAATGCCTAGTTTTTGAGCGGTGGTGTGTAGGTAAAATTGACCAGTGCCGTTCGTAGCGTTATTTAGTGTAACCGTATGCGATTTTTCAGATAGATTTGTAAAAGTACCATTACTTCGGTCTTCTAAATAAACATGAAGACCATTAGGTAGGTTAATTGAATTGGCAGAAAAAATAATTTCTTTACCAGCTTCTGCTTTTAATCCAATAGGAACGATGGTATTTTCCATATCTGTACTAGGTAAAGATTGGATAGCATAGTTTTTTCCAGTGTTTTCAGCCACTAATTGAGAATATAAAGCATAGGTATAATTGATGCCTCCAAACATGGTTCCGTCAAAACCATCATCAAGTCCTTTTGTAGCTTTATTGGTATAATACAATTTGGTTGACGTTGTTTTTCCATTTTCGTTAGCATATAGCACTACTTGAATTTCAGGGGTACTATTGTTTTTTTGAAATGTATCAGCTTGATGACTTTGATTAGAAGTATTGAAGGTTACATTTGTATTGGCTCCAGCACTCACAAAGAAAGCTTGACCTGGTGCAATTTGGAAATTAGCATCAGTACCAGACATTTTTAAATCATAGCTATTTGTTGCCTGATTCCATAGCCACACAGTAGCTTCAGAAAGAACTGCTCCTGTTGCATTATCAGTAAAAAAGGCTCCCAAATTAACATAAGAGGTAAAAGGATTTCCTACTAAGTTTAAGTTGTTAGTAGCTTGCGTAATAGGGTAAAGAACATTATTTGTATGTGCAGTACCTGTAAAACGAATAGTACTAGCAGTAGCTGTTTTAACCGAAATTCCTTGTCCAGAAGCAATAGCTCCGGTAGCGGTATTTGTCTGGTAATTCCAAGCACTTCCATCATTTTTATAAGGAGCAATACCAATATTAGCACCGGTACCTGAAGCAAAAATATGGTTAGAAATTAAATTTTCAATGGTTTCACCAGCCACTGGAGAAGAAACTAAATACCAGTTGTTTGTAGGTAAATTTCTTTGGTAAGTTACAGTTCCTGTTACTGTAGCATTTGCTATTAAAGAAGCTCCAGATTCAATGTTAATAGTACTTACAGTTATAGGGGCAGAAATAGTAGGGTAATTAGTTAAGTTGGCAGGAATGATAACATTACTTGTTGAGGTAGGAGCAGTATTTCCAATCCAGTTAGTAGCAGTATTCCAATTAGTATCAGTAACCCCTGTCCATTTTAAGTTTGAAGAAAAAGGGGTATTATCTGTATTGTCTCTTCCAGGAGAAAAAATAACAGGATTCGTAGGAATGTTAGAATGATTTACAAAAGCACCATTGATATCATCATTTCGAGCAATTGATTGATTGTTTCCAGCAGAAGCATAATTTTCAACTAAAACCGTAGCTCCAGTATTATTTTTAATAGTAATAGTATCGCCTCCATTATTTAATTCCAAAGCATTAGTGGAAGCAACTTGAACAATTCCAGGAACAGTAACAGGAGTACCCCCTCCAAAAATGACAATAGCTTCATTAGCAGGAATAATGGTTCCGTTAGGAAAAGTATGGCGAACACGAATGGCATCAGCTATTGTCCAGCCAGAAATATCCAGATCTGCTCCGCTAATATTATAAATTTCAAGGAATTCATCCTCTGTTGTGCTAACAATACCATCACCATTAGCATCTCCGTTAGAAGAATCAGGATCCGCAAGAATTTCATTAATTACAATAGGAAGGTCATCATCACTTATTGTAACAGTATGTTGTGCTATAGTAATGTTGGCATTTCCAGAAGTAACAGCAATGTCTAAAATAATAGTTTCACTTTCAAAATCGGCATCATCATTAATATCTAAAGAAATATTTTCAGTTCCATTTCCCGTAAAAGTAATAGAGGAAGTATTCAGAGTATAATCACTAGGCTCAGCGGTACTTCCAGCATTAACAGTAACTCCAATGGTAACATCAGCATTATAATTAGAGAATGTAACAGGAAGTAACGTGTTAAATGTAGCGTTGGTTTCATTTTGTGAGCTAGAGGCAGCGTCAAAACTTACAACTGGACTAGAAGATGCTGTAACAGTAAAAGAATTAACTGTATAGCCATCTCCACTACCATTTTCACTAAATTCAAAGCCTACTTGAATAGTATTGCTTCCTGAAACATCTAAATTGTTAACAGCATAATTGACCGTATCTCCATTACTTGTAGCACCAATTACTGTTTCAACTCTAGTGCCATTATCTAATATGTAAAAATACGTAAACTTACCATCATTTGCACCGCTATTAGCTCCTAAAGCAGCAATACTGATTGTGGTAACTGAAGAGATGTCAATTGCTTGACTTGTAAATATTCCTTGCCCTCCCCAGTCATCTGATATTAAGGCGCCACCAGATACTTTGAATGAGTTTGTAGAACCGTCTGTATTAGGAGTTGTATCATAGGATAAGTTCCATTGGTTAGAGATACTTCCAAAAGGACCAACACTTGTAGGACCAGCTACAGGAGGAGCGGCAGAGGTATGATCTGCAAAGCCATCTCCATCATTAGAGAAGTCAGCATTATAGATTATTTGACCGCTAATATTATGACTAGCTCCAAATAATAATAAGAGAATAATAAAAAAATAGTTGTGTCTCATAATTAAAAATTTAAGATAGGTTCCAAATTTATTAAAAATGAAATAAAAAAGAGACTGTGTTTGAATATTTTACATTCAGATAACGCGTTTGCTACTTTTCTTATATGAAAAGTAACAAATTAAATTTTGAGTCATATTAGTTATAAGTTGGTATTCTCATACAGGAAAGTAGAGGAGGTTTTTTGGTAGTTTCAACCAGTAAAATGGTATTCGTTTTTTTAGCACTAGTTTTTACGCCAGAAGAAAGGAGTAAATAAAATAAGAACAGTGAAAAGTTCTAAACGTCCAATAAGCATTAAAAAAGAGCATACCCATTTAGCGCCTATTGATAAATGACTAAAATTATCAACAGGGCTTACGCTTCCTATCGCAGGCCCAATATTTCCTAAGGAAGAAGCAGAAGCTCCTAATGCAGATTGTATGTCTAAACCAAGTAATGCTAATGCAATTGTTCCTATCATGAATATCAACATATATAAAATAAAAAACGATAATATGTTGAAAACAATGGTTTTATTAACAGCTTTTCGATCATACCGAACGGGAATGATAGCATTAGGATGTAGTGATTTCTTAAATTCTAAAAAACTGTTTTTTAGCATTACAATGTGGCGCACAATTTTGACTCCTCCTGAAGTAGATCCTGCAGATCCTCCTACAAAAAATAAAGAGAAGAAAATACCAGTAGCAAAAAAACTCCACATAGTAAAATCAGCAGTAACGAAACCAGTAGTAGTTACTACAGATATTACGGAGAATAGAGAATGTCTAATAGCGCTTTCTATTTCTCCATAAGGTTTAGGATGTGCAATTGTAGTTTGTAAATTAGGATCTTGTAAAAATAATATGGTGAAAGCTACTATTGTTGAAATACCCAGTATTCCAAATAGATAATAGCGGAACTCTTCATTTTGAAAAGCTTTTTGAATTTTTCCTTTTAAGGCAAAATATGTTAAAACAAAATTAGTTCCAGCAATAAACATAAAAAAGATAATGATATATTGTACCATTGGTATTCCATTCCAAAAAGCAATGCTATTATTTTTTGTAGAAAATCCACCCGTACTAACAGTTGCCATAGCGTGATTTATAGCATCAAACCAAGACATACCAGCAATTTTTAATAGTAAAAATTGAACAAAAGTTAAGAGTACGTATATTAGCCATAACCGTTTAGCAGTTTCTGTAATTCTAGGGTGTAATTTATCTGCTGAAGGCCCAGGAGCTTCTGCCATAAATAATTGCATTCCTCCAATACCTAACAATGGTAAAATAGCAATAGTTAATACAATAATTCCCATCCCTCCAAGCCAATGCGTTGCACTACGCCAAAAAAGAATCCCTTTAGGCATAGATTCTATATCTGTTAAGATAGAAGAACCAGTAGTAGAATACCCTGATATGGTTTCAAAAAATGCATCTGTAATATTAGGGATGCTACCTGTTAGTAAATAAGGAAGCATTCCTGTTAGAGAAAGGATCAGCCAACCCAAGGATACAATTAAATACCCCTCTTTTTTTTGTAAGTTTTTATTGATTGGTTTATTAAAAAAATAAAGTAATGCTCCTATAAATATGGTAATAATTCCAGCATTTAAAATTCCTAACTTAGCAGTTTCTTGGAAGTAAAAACTGAAAGGAATTGCCATGAGCATGAAAATTCCGTTTAAAGTAGCAGTAAGTCCTAAAAAACGATAAATAAGTTTAAGGTTAAGATTTTCCATATTAATTAAACAATTCTTCTACGGTAGTTATAGCTTCTGGTAAACAGAAAACAATTACTTTATCACCACTTTGAATTTGCTTACTTCCAAAAGACATAATTGCTTTTCCATTGCGTATAATACCTCCAAAAACAGCTTCTCTTGGGAAACGAAGTTCTTTGATAGGTTTTTTGGTTACCGCGGCATTGGGTTGCACCTCAAATTCAAAAACCTCGGCGTCTATATTGTATAGGTTGGCAAGTGCTAATATTTCTCCTTTTCTGATGTGACGGAATATGTTACTGGCAGCAATTAATTTTTTGTTGATAAGTGTGTCGATGCCTATAGTTTGAGATATGTTTATATAGTCCATATTCTCTACCAAAGCAATTGTTTTTCTAACTCCTTTAGATTTGGCTACTAAACAAGACATTATATTTGTTTCAGAGTCACCTGTAACTGCGATGAAAGCATCCATTTCACGAATGTTTTCTTCTTCAAGAAGTTCTATGTTCCTTCCATCTCCATTAATGACTAAAGTATGTCTTAAATCTTCCGCAAGTGTTAATGCTTTATCTTTATTTTTTTCGAATAATTTAACTTTGAAATTTTCTTTACAGAGGTTTCTTGCTGTTTTTTTACCAATACTACTACCTCCAAGAATCATTACATTTTTAATATCAATTTGTTTTTTTCCGATAATAGGAGATAGTTTGTCAATACTATAGTTTGGTACAGAAAAATACACCTGATCCTTTATTTTATATTCAGTATCCCCTCTTGGAATGATAGTTTGAGCAATTCCTTCTCGTTTAATAGCAATAGTGATAAAATCAACATTAGAAAATTTATCTTTAGCTTCTTTGACAGTTAAGTTAACGATAGGAGACTTATAACTCAGGGAAGTTCCCATCACATTAAAAACCCCATTTTCAAAAGCAACAGTATCATTAAATGATGATTGATTTAGTAGTAGTTTTATTTCATCAGCAGCTAATTCTTCTGGTGAAATCATAAAATCAACGCCAAAATCTTGAAAGTTTATTTCATCATTTTTTACAAATTCAGGATTATTTATTCTAGCAATTGTTTTTTTTACTCCTAAAGCTTTACCAATTACAGAAATGGTAAAATTGGTATTTTGACTCTCAGTAACGGCCAGTAACAAGTCAGCAGACTCTATACCTATTTCCTTTAAAAGTCTTATAGAAGTAGCATCTCCCTTTTTAGTGATTACATCAAGGTGATTGTTGATGTGGTTTAACTTTTCTCCGTTAAAATCAATGATATACGTATCTTGAGATTCGTATGAAAGTAGTTTAGCCAAGTGAAACCCTACGTCTCCTGCTCCAGCTATGATAATTTTCATATACTTTAAAATCAGAATAAACAACAAAGATAGTGTGCTTGTTTGGCGTGTGCAAAAAAAAGACATATATTTATAGAAAAGTTATGAATATATGAAAAAGTTAACCATAAAATCCTGGGCACTTGATGATAGGCCTAGGGAGAAGCTATTAGCAAAAGGACAATCAAATTTATCAGATACTGAATTGATTGCTATTTTGATAGGATCAGGAAATAGGAAAGAGACAGCAGTAGCGCTATCTCAGAGAATCCTTCAATCAGTAGGAAATAATTTAAGGAAGTTGGCAAGGTTATCAGTAGCAGAATTAACTAAATTTAATGGAATTGGAGAGGCAAAAGCAATTAGTATTATCACAGCGCTAGAATTAGGAAGACGGCGCCAGTTTGAAAATGCGTTAAAAAAAACTAAGATAATGAGTTCTTCAGATGTATTTAAGCTGATGCGTCCAATTATAGGAGATTTAGAATACGAAGAATTTTGGGTTTTATATCTTAATAATTCGAACAAGGTATTAGCAAAACATAAGATTAGCAAAGGAGGATTGACAGCCACTTTGGTAGATGTTCGACCTTTGTATAAAAGAGCATTGGAATTGTCTTGTATAGGAATGATCGTATGTCACAATCATCCTTCAGGAAGAGTAAAGCCAAGTGAATCAGATATTAAAATTACAAAGAAGATTAAAGAGGCAGGAACTTTTTTAGATATAAAATTATTAGATCATTTAATTATTGCTGAAAAAATATATTTTAGCTTTGCAGATGAAGGAATATTATAGGTTTTGATACCTATTAGAAAGCTTATGATACTTATATACACCCATAAGATAACGCCTAGAGTTCGTTATATTTTTAAACATATTTTTACCAGAACGTTGAAAATCTCTATTGATTTCACTTCAAAAATAGAAACATTTGTAGCTCATAACGGCCCTAAGCTATCATATACTAAAGTACCTTTAGGAAAGGAGTTTTTTATTAGATCCAATGCATTATTATTTGAGCAAGGAGTAAATGACTTAGAAATTAATATGGGTAACTGGGATACCGTTCCGTGTTTTTTCTCAGCAGGTTCTAAATCAGTAATTCCGTTTGATATTTTTGCAGCAAGTTTTTATTTGATAACAAGGTATGAAGAGTATTTACCTCATGTAAAAGATAAACATGGGCGCTTTTCAGCAGAAAAAAGTATTGCTTATAAATATGGTTTTTTAGAAAAACCTATTATTGATATATGGGCCTTTAAGTTATTAAAGGCTTTGAAAGAGCGCTTTCCAACGTATCAATATAAAGAAAGGAATTTTCAGTTTATTTCTACTATAGATGTAGATAATGCCTATGCGTATAGGCATAAAAGTTTTGTGAGAACAATAGGAGGCTTCTTAAATGATGTAGGGAAATTAAATCTTTTTAATCTTTGGAATAGAATGGCTATTGTTTTTAGAATAAAAAAAGATCCCTTTCAAACTTTTGATAAATTAATTTCATTAAAAAAAGAATATGATGTTAGAACGATATTCTTCTTTCTAATAGGAGATTATACAACATTTGATACGAATGTGTCTTCTTCTAAAAACAACTTTCAACTATTGATAAAAGAGATGGTTGACTATGCCCGCGTAGGTTTGCATCCATCTTATTTTACGATGCAGGATGCCTCTATGTTGAAAAAGGAAAAGGAACGTATGGAACGAATAACAAATATGCCAATTACACGCTCCAGACAACACTATTTGCGTTTCAATTTGCCTGAAACATACCAAAAACTAATAGATTTAGAAATTGTAGAAGATTACTCTATGGGATATGCAGATCATGTAGGGTTTAGAGCGAGTACTTGTACCCCTTTTTATTTTTATGATTTAGATTTTGAAATTCAAACACCCTTAAAAATATTTTCGTTTGCATTAATGGATACTACATTAAACGATTATATGAAGTTGACCCCTAAACAGTCTTTGGGAAGAATCCGAGATTTAAAGAATGAAGTTAAAAAAGTGAATGGAGTATTTATTACGTTATTTCATAACGAAAGTTTAAGTAATTATCTACGATGGAAAGGTTGGGGAAATGTATATAAATCAATGCTGAAAATAGTAACATCTAAATGATAAAATACCTCAAAAGAGAAGAATTGGATGTTGAAAAGTATGATGAATGTATAGAAGCGTCAATACAAAGTATGCTCTATGCATATTCATGGTATTTAGATATTGTAGCAGAAAGTTGGGCTGTGTTGGTGTTGAATGATTATGAAGCAGTAATGCCTTTACCTTGGAAGAGGAGGTATGCTATAGCATATATTACACAACCTTATTTTTGCCAACAGTTAGGAGTGTTTTCTAAAAATGTAATTTTGGAGAGAGAAGTTGTAAGGTTTATAAAAAAGATACCGAAATATTTTTTTAAAGTTGTTTTACAATTTAATTTTCAAAATAAGATGGATATACCTAAGGCCATGCAAAGGGAAAATTATGTACTCTCTTTAAAGAAAGGAAAAACTGAAATTTTTAAAAACTATAATAAAAACCGTAAAAGAGATTATAAAAAGGCTGAGAAAAGAAATTTTACTTTAGAAAAGAATTTAGATAGTGAGCTTTTTATTAAATTTATAGAAGAAGTCCCTAAAAATTATGAATTAGATTCTTATCCTTTCTCCATTTTAAAGAATTTAGCAAAGCTAAAAAATCAATATATTTTTATATGGGGAATAAAAGAGGATAATGCGTTAATGGCTAGTTTGTTGTTTTTAAAAGATAAACATAGGATTACTTATTTAATGCCTATCATAAGTAATGAAGGTAAAAAAAGAGGGTATGCAACACTCTTAGTTACCAAGTTGATAGAAACATTTTCTGAGAGCGATCTAATTTTAGATTTTGAAGGATCTATGTTAGAGGGGATAGCCCGTTTTTATAGGAGTTTTGGTGCAAAAAAAGAGACATACTATGCCTTAAATAGTTATTTTTTTGATTCTTTTTTTATAAAAAAACCAGAACAAAATTAACGAAGCAAGTCCGGTAGCCCACATTAAAAAAGCAGTAGTCATAGCAGCTCCAGTGATTCCATATAAAGGAATTAAGAAATAGTTGCTGATAATATTTAAAGCCAGTCCGCTTAAAGCAATATAATAGTTGACGGTAGCTTTTCCGATAGAAGATAATAAATTTCCATATAAACCTCTTGAGGTGTAAATTCCTGATATACCAATAGTCAATATGAAAAAAGCAGTGCTATATTGGGTAAAGCTTTCATCGAGGGTACTTAAAATTTGATTTGAGAAAATAAATGAAATGAAGGTGAAAATTATACTTATAATTAAAAATAAAATAGTGTAACTTTTTATATAATTAATGATATACTTTTTATCGTCAATCTTCTCCGTAAAAGCAACAAAATCAGTATTTATAAAAACCCTTGGAAGAAAAAGCAAACTAAAGGGGATTAAGGAAACATACCGATAATTGGTAACCATCTTGGGATCATTTAATAAAATCCCTATTAATAAAATATCTATCACAAAAAGAAGCTGGCCTATAACGTTTGATAAGCTTGTAAAAAAACCATATTTCCAAAAGCGGTAATTGGTTATAGCTAATTTCTTTTTAGCTTGGAAATTAATCCGTAGCTTTTTGATAAAAATAAAGGAAGTAATTGCAGGACTTATAAGCAGCGCAGCTATATACCCCATTTCTTTATAAAAATAAGACAAGAGTACCACACTTATTATCAAAATGCTATGATATACAATTTCTGAAAAAGCAAAAGACTTATTATCATTTTTTAATCGGAATTGAATTTTAATAATCCCAAGAATATAAGAAGGAATTAACAAAAAAGCTAAGAGAGCCAAGTATTTTGAGGTTTCTTTAAATTGGAAAGGAATGAGTATAGAAATAAATACCAAAATGAAAGTTAGTAATAAAGATGCCCAAAAACCATTTTTAAAAACGTAAAGGAATAAACTATCTTTTGTATCTTGATCTTTTAAAATAGCTCCATACCTAAGCAAACCTTGATGCAGTCCTAATCCACTAATAGGAATTAAAAAAGTAATGATATTATAAGCAAACAATACAGCTCCCAATGTTTTACTTGGAATTAGGTATAAGGCGGCTAAAGAAGTTAAAAAAGACAAGCCTTTAGCCATAATAGTAGCTATAAAAACATAGCTTCCAGATCTACTAAAAAAGCCTTTAAGGTAGGGGTGTAATTCCTTGTAAATCATTTTAAAAACTTATTTTGTAAAGGTTAGAAAACGATTTGCAAATAGCCTCTTTGCTAAAATGTTTAACAACATATTGGTGCATTTTTTCAGAAGAAGGCTGTTCTTTTTTATGGTAGAAAAATAAGATGTTTTTTAGGAGCTCATCTTCCTTTTTAGGAGCAATTAGTTTCCCGAAATCGTCAGGGAAAAATTCGCTAATTCCTCCTACGTTTGTAGTGATGACAGGTGTGCCACATGAAAAGCTCTCTAAAATTACGCAAGGAAGATTTTCGTAATTGCTGAATAGGACAAAAATATCAGCCTTTTGTATAAAATTAGGAACTTTATGATGAGGTATTTGAGATATAAATTCAATTTTAGAAGCAATATGAAGACTTATAGCTAATGGTTTGTATTTGGAAACTCCTTCCCCAATCAGTATAAGTTTGAAATTACTAATAGTACGATTTAAAGTTGCCATTGTTTTTATAATTCCAGAAACATTCTTGTGAGTATCTACCATATTTGAAATATGTAATATGGTAAAAGTCCTTTCTTTTTTCGGTTGAGGAGTAAATAAAGAGGTGTCAACAACATTAGGAACCACTTTATAGTTTCCATATAATTTTAGCGTTTCCATAGACTTTTTTAAATCAAAGGAAACGGGGCATATAAAAGAAGCGTTTTTGGCAATTAATCTGGATAAAAATAATGAAATGTTAGAAATACTTTTAGAAAGAGGAGGGTGATAACCAGTCCAATGTTCCGAAATGATATAATTTTTCTTTTTTACCCATTTTAAATATAAGGCAAAAATACCAAACGGATACAGCTTGTTGAGGTGTACAAGGTCAAAATACCCAATATTCTTTAAAAGTTTTTGAAAAGCAATATAGAACCTAATCCCTTTTATGATAGGGTTTTTACTTGGTTTTATATAAGCGATATGTGTTTGTATCGTATTTTTTATCTCATGAGAAATATGCGTACTTTTTTTACAATTAGCATCAGAAACAAGGTGTAAAACGCTAACTTGATAATTGGAGCTAACAGCTTCGGCATGCCTTTGGATAAAATCTCCATTATAAGGAAATACGCGAGAAGGATACCAACCGCAGAGGAAAAGAATATGTTTTTTTTGCTTCAAATTGATTTATAATAAACCGCTAAAATACTTCTTTAACGGTTAAATATTTTTATTTTTGAGAGATTATGAGTATTCAGCATATTTTTTTTGATTTAGATCATACTTTGTGGGACTTTGAAAGGAACTCAGAATTAGCTTTTCAAAGGATATTTGAAGAACGGAAGATTCCCGTTTCAATTACTGATTTTTTGAAAATATATAAACCGATTAACTTTAAATATTGGAAACTTTATAGAGAAGAAAAAGTAAGTAAAGAGGTGTTAAGATACAATAGGTTGAAAGAGACATTTGAAGAATTGACTTATAGTATTTCAACAGAACTTATCATTGCAATTTCTGAAGATTATATTAATTTTTTATCAGACTACAATCATTTATTTGAAGGGACAATTGAGATACTAGACTATTTAAAAGAAAAATATGAGTTGCATATAATAACGAATGGATTTAAAGAAGTACAACATTTAAAGATGGAAAAGTCAGGAATAAAAAAGTACTTTACACATATCATAACTGCTGAAAGTATTGGAGTGAAAAAACCGGATCCTAAGATATTTGCTTATGCAATGAAGCTGGCAAAAGCAACGCCTAAAAATAGTGTAATGATTGGTGATAGTTATGAAGCAGATGTTATAGGAGGATTAGATATGGGCATGTCAGCAATTTATTGTAATTTGGAAAAAAAAGAAAATATAAAAGGAATAAGCACTATACAATCATTGATAGAATTAAAACAGTATCTTTGATTTTTAATCCCCAAATCGTATGAATATGAATACTACTCCCATGTCTTTTATAATGGTTTTTGTATTATCTGTATTTTCTATTTCATGTGTGAAAAATATAGATATAGATCAAGTAAATGATTTTGTGGCTACTCCAGAAGTAAAGTTAGCACTTATTAATTTTTATGTAACACAAACGAATCTAGTTATAGAAGGTACTGATACAGAGATAAACGAGGTTGTAGATACTTCTAAATTTAATGCTTTTGATAATAGTGTAATGCAGAATAATTTAGAAAGAGCGGTGTTAGAGTTTAAAATACAAAACCAATTCGACAGAACTTTCGAAGTAGAGTTTCTCTTTTTAGATGAAAATGACCAAATAATGTATAGTGTTCCTACATTGGTTATAAATGGAGCTGAACTCGAACACAAGGAAGAAGTTATAGTAGCAAATACTCCAGCTTTTTTAGCAGCTAAGCAAATACAAACGAGATTGAGGTTGAAACCGACTGCCGATGGGTCTATTATTGATGTAAAAGATCCGAAAAAAATTAATTTTCAATCAGGAGTAACTCTTTATTTAAAAATAGAATAAAAGATGAAGCATATTCTGATAAGAGTTTTTGTATTTATGATTGCAATATATAATTTGAGCAGTCAAAATAAACAGGTATTGTATGGTTTTGATCAAATACCACAAGCATTATTGTTAAACCCAGGAGCGGAGGTAAATTATAAATACCATGTAGGAATACCTCTTTTATCAGGTTTTTCCACTAACTTAGGAAGTACTGGGTTCACGGTAGCCGACCTATTTCGTGATGATAATGTTAGCTTCACTAATAAAGTGAATAGAGTGCTAAGTAAGCTTGCAGTAAACGATCATATAGCAATTAATAGTCAAGTAGAGGTACTTAACGGAGGGGTTAAGCTAGATAAAAAAACATATTTGAACTTTGGTTTTTACACAGAGGTGGCTGTTTTTAGTCAAGTACCGAAAGATATATTACAATTGTTAAATGAAGGAAATGGGGCACATCTTAATAGAGCTTTTTCAATAGGGCAAGTAATGCTAAAAGCAAATGTGCAAGGAGTTTTACATGTGGGAGCCGCTAGAAAGTTGAATGAGCAACTGACGGTAGGAGGTAGGCTAAAGATTTATTCTGGAGCAATAAATGTTCAAACCCAAGGAAATACAGGAACATTTAGAACAGTTTTAGGGAGGAATAGTAGCTACACGCATCATTTAAATAATATAAATGCGAGTATTCATAGTTCGGGTATTGTAAATGAAGATGCTAAAATAGCACTAGAAATGGGGGATGTTCTTAATAAAACCTTTTTAGGAGGTAATTTAGGATTGGGTGTCGATTTAGGAGTAACTTATCACGTATCTCCTCAAGTGGAGCTTACAGCAAGTTTATTAGATTTAGGGTTCATTAACTATTCAAAAAATATTAAAAATGGAGAAGTTAAAGGAGATTATACATTTTCGGGAATTGAATTTCAATATGACCCAAACAATCCTACTGACTATTGGAAAGCATTGGAGGATGACTTTAAAGAAAAAGTACCTAGCGAAGAAAATACAAATTCATATGTAGTAGCTCAACCTGTAAAGTTCAATGGAGCTATAAAATACAAATGGGGAAAAAATAGAAGGGAGGAGAATTGTAGTGATATGGCCTATGAAAATTATTTTAATAATGCAATAGGAGGTCAATTACATGCTACTTTTAGACCTTTAGGTCCCCAGTTAGCACTGACGGGGTTTTATGAAAGAGCTTTTGGAGATTCTTTTAAAACAAAAGTAACATATACTTTTGATGAGTACTCATTTTCTAATCTAGGATTCGGAATATCTATGAATTTAGGGGCAGCAAATGTTTATGGAATGGTGGACAATATCATTGAATTTACCGATATTGCAGACTCAAATTATACTTCTTTTCAATTTGGAATAAATTTAATAATGAATTAATATGAAAAAAATAATTGCATTTTGCTTTTTTGTGAATACAGCTTTGATAGCACAAAACCGTGTGAATAACTATAAATATATCATTATACCAAATCATTTTGGGTTTTTAAAGAAAGCAAATCAGTATCAAACAAGTTCGTTAACAAAATTTTTATTTAACAAGTATGGTTTTACAGCTTTTTTAGATAATGAGAAGTTACCAGAGGATGTTGCTAGAAATAGATGTCTAGCATTGACCGTAAATATGAAGAAAAAGTCTAGTTTGTTTTATACTAAAAATACTATTGAGTTAAAAGACTGCTATAATAAGGTAGTATTTACCTCTAGAGAAGGAAAAAGTAAGCTCAAAGAATACAAAAAAGCATACCATGAGGCAATAAGGAAGGCTTTTAAATCTATTCAACAGTTAAATTATTCTTATAAGGAAGAAAAAAGCATATCGAAAGGAATTCCTACAATTGAAGAAAAGGGCCTAGCAGAGAAAAATATTGAAAAAGAGAGCATAGCAACTATAAGTACTGCTAAGGAAGTGCTGTATGCGCAAGCAAAAGGCAATGGCTTTCAGTTGATAAATACCAAGCCAGAAGTAGTTTTTCAGATATTAAAAACAGGAAAACCGAATCTATATCTTTTAAAGGGAAAGAAGGGAGTTTTATATAGAGAAAATGGAAACTGGTTGGTTGAATATTATGAAAATAATCGCTTAATACGATTGACTACTTATCAAATTAAATTTTAATAGTTGTATTTTTCCTTCCAACGTTGTTTTAATATTTCCCTAAAGCTATTTTCTCTAGGATTATTACCTGGTTCGTATAGTTTGGTATTGGTTATTTCATCGGGTAAAAATTCTTGATGAACAAAGTTTCCTTGATAATTATGAGAATAGAGGTAATCTTTGCCGTAATCCAAATCCTTCATTAACTTAGTAGGTGCGTTGCGTAAATGTAGAGGAATAGATAAGTCTCCTGTAGTACGGACTAGGTTTTGTGCTTCTCCAATAGCCATATAAGAAGCATTGCTTTTTGCTGAGTTTGCTAAGTAGATGGCGCATTGACTCAATATAATTCTTGATTCAGGATAACCGATTGCGGAAACGGCTTGAAAGGTATTATTAGCAAGTATCAAGGCAGTAGGATTGGCATTGCCAATATCTTCTGAAGCCGCTATTAGCATTCTTCTTGCTATGAATTTTACGTCTTCACCTCCCTCAATCATACGAGCTAACCAGTAAACAGCTCCATTGGGATCACTACCTCGAATAGATTTGATAAAGGCGGAGACGATATCGTAGTGTTGCTCGCCAGTTTTATCATAACGAATGGTGTTTTTTTGAATTTTTTGTAGCACCATTTCGTTGGTGATTTCGATGTGTTCTTCGGAAGAAACAAGTAGTTCAAATATGTTTAATAGTTTCCGAGCGTCACCGCCTGAAACTTGTAATAACGCATCTGTTTCTTTTAAAATAATATTCTTTTTCGCTAAAAACTTATCTTTAGTCATAGCTCTATGAAGTAAAGCTATGAGGTCTTCTTTGTCAAAAGAATTTAAAATATAAACTTGACAGCGAGAGAGTAATGCAGGAATGACCTCGAAACTAGGGTTTTCGGTAGTAGCTCCAACTAAGGTAACCCAACCTTTTTCAACAGCTCCGAGCAAGGAGTCCTGTTGAGATTTGCTAAAGCGATGAATTTCATCAATAAAAAGAATTGGGTTTTTTTGTGTGAATAGCCCTCCGCTTTTTTTAGCCTTTTCGATGACTTCTCTGACATCTTTTACTCCAGAGTTAATAGCGCTTAAAGTGTAAAAAGGACGTTCAGAAACAGTTGCGATAATGTTAGCTAGTGTTGTTTTACCGATTCCCGGAGGCCCCCATAAGATTAAAGAAGGAATGATTCCTTGTTTGATATGATTTGTTAACATACCATTTTTACCAACTAAATGTTGCTGACTGATATAATCTTCTAAATGTTGCGGTCTTATACGTTCTGCCAAAGGTTCATTCATCCCGTAAAAATAATAAAGATTTCTGACAGATATACAGTATTTTTACTTTGGAAAAATTTTTGTTTAGTTAAAAATGATGGAAAAAAGAACGCAATTTCAATATTCAGATTTAGTGGTAAGAGTACCATTACTCTATGTATTTATAATTTGGTTAGTATATTGGGTAGAAATAAGGTTTGGATTCAACTTTAATAAGTTAGGAATATACCCGAGAACGATAGCAGGTTTTAAGGGGGTTTTTTTTACACACTTTATTCATAGTGATACCAAACATCTTTTTAATAATTCGATACCTTTATTAGTACTCGTAGGAAGTCTTTTTTATTTTTATAAAAAAGTTGCATTTAAAGTGCTACTATATGGAGGTTTTTTAACAGGATTTCTAACTTGGTGTATTGCTAGAGATTCTTACCATATAGGTGCTAGTGGAATTGTTTATTTACTGTTTAGCTTTATCTTTTTTAGTGGAATTATAAAAAAACACTATCGTTTGATAGCCTTATCTCTAATGGTTATCTTTTTATATGGGAGCATGATTTGGTATATTTTTCCAGTTAAGGAGGAAGTGTCATGGGAAGGCCATTTATCAGGATTTCTTATAGGCTTTCTATTTGCTTTTTTATATAGAAAGAAAGGAGTTGTGAGAGTACCTTTTCAGTTCTCAAAAACAGCGTTTGATGACCATTTTGATGAAGCAGGAAATTATATTCCTCCACTAGAAAATCAAGAAGAGTTTGAAGATAGTATAGAAATAAAGAATGAGTTGGGTTAACTCATTCTTTGTCTAACAGTTTCGTATAAAAAAGCACCGCAAGCAACAGACACATTTAATGAACTTATTTCACCTAGTAAGGGTAATTTAGCTTTATAATCTACCATTTTTAATATAGATGGGTTGACTCCTCTATGTTCAGATCCCATTACAATTGCTATCGGTTGCTTAAAATCAATGTCAAAAACAATGTCCTCTGTTTTTTCAGTTGCGGCTACAGTTTTAATATTAGCAGCCTGTAGCATGAATAGTGCATCTTTAATGTGGTCCACTTTACAGATAGGTGTTTTAAAAGCAGCACCAGCAGAGGTTTTTATAGTTTCAGCATTCACAGGAGCACTACCATTTTTTTGGATGATGATGCCGTTTACACCAGTACATTCTGCTGTTCTGATAATGGCACCAAAATTTCGAACATCAGAAAGCTGATCTAATAAAAGAAATAAAGGGGTTTCTCCTTTTTCCAAAGTTTCTTCAATTAATATGTCCAGATTATAAAACTCGATAGGAGATATTTGTGCCACTGCTCCTTGGTGATTGTTATTTTTCGATAGCCTATCTAGTTTTTCAATAGGAACTAAACTCGTTGAAATTTTATGCTGTTTGATAAGTTTATCTAGCTCAAAAAAGAGATTTCCTCTTAACCCTTTTTGGAGATATACTTTGTTAATACTAGAACCACTTTGAATAGCCTCAATAATAGATCTAATACCAAAAATATTTGTTGTTTCATTATTCATTTTGCAAAGGTAGGGTAAATATAGAGCAAAAAAAAACCACCTCTTTGTAGAGGTGGTCTTTCTAAGCATTATTATGCTACTTTTAATATCCTGGGTTTTGAACTAAATTAGGATTTGCATTCATTGCATCTTGAGGGATTGGCAATTGAAATTTATGGTCTCCTGCTTTCAAAGTTTTGAACACAGGAGCTACGCCAGTACCATCTGCTAAATCTCCGAAAGTAGTGTGTCTATTAATAGCACCTCCCTTTCGCTTGATGTCATAAAAACGATGTCCTTCGAAAGCCAATTCTAATCTTCTTTCTAGAGCAATAGCATCCTTTAGTGCTTGCCCCGTTTCCCCTCCAGAGACGAAGTTTGTATATCGTTTAGATCTTACAGCATCTAAGGCTATTAGGGCAGCTGCATCTTGACCAGGTAGTTCTGATAAAGCCTCAGCTTTATTAAGCATGACTTCTGCCATTCTTATAACTTTTGCATTTACTATATTATTTGTTTGACCTGATTTTCCAAAATATTTGGCAATGTGGTTATAGTTTGTTCCAGCAAAAGGACTTGTAGAGATATAAGAATCTTTTCTTATATCATTAGATTTGTACTTTTGATAAAAATCATATGATATTACATACTCAGATCGAACACCACTTGTAGCGCTAGTTTGCGAATATTCCGTACCTATGGCAATTTGATCAATATTTCTAATTAAGAATTGAGAAATAACGCCTTCAAAACTTTCATCTTTCCATACTTTAGGAAAATTAGTGATAGAAGCTACATTACCAGCTACTTTATTAGCTGCATTTATAGCATTTTGCCATTCTCCCATATATAAGTAAACTCGCGATAAAATAGAAGCTACTGTATTTTTGTTAAATCGACCAGTTCCATTTGAAGTTGCTATTAAGTTATCTGAAGCAATTAAATCAGAAACAATATTAGCATACACCTCATTAACTGTATTTCTTACAGGTTTTAGAAGAGGGGCACTGCTAGTTACGTAAGGAACGCCTAGAGATTCACCTGCATTAGTGGACTGAGTAGGAATTTGAGCATAAGTTCGTACTAAATTAAAGTGTGCTAGAGCCCTAATAGCTAAAGCTTCCCCTTCTATATTATTTTTGAATGCTCCTTCTGCTAGATTATTTATATTCTCAATGACCCTATTGCATCTGTTAATTGCTTTATAGGCATCAGCGTATAGGTCAAAACCGCTGTAACTATTACTGTTGTATAACCAGTCGTATAGAGTTCTTTTTGATTGTCGGCCTTTTTGATTGATAATAAGATTATCACTCAATATATCAGGTACAGAATAGTAATCTCCCCCATAGTAATCTTTAGAAGCATCCCTGTCGTTACCGATCATACCTGAGTAAACCCCTTTGATGGCGTTTGAAAAACCATTAGGAGTTGAGAAAAGCGAAGATGGGGTTAGTGAATTATGAGGGGTGTTGGTTAATTGATCTTCACATGACGATAATGAAAGAACTCCAACAGTTATTCCTAGTGTTAATAAAATTTTGTTCATTTTTTCTTAGTTTAATTAAAATGTTACGTCTATACCTAATAAGAAAGATTTAACAGTAGGGTAGCTGTTTAAGTTTGCTGCACCAGGTATAAAACCTACGGAATTTCTACCCACAGATTCTTCAGAAGCAAATCCAACTTCAGGATCACCTTTGAAGTGAGGAGCATAGGTCCATATATTCTGACCTTGTAGATACATATTCACTCCGGAGAAGAAACTATTTTTTCCTAACCACTTTTTAGGTAGATCATATCCTAATTTTATACTTCTTAACCTTAGGTAAGATCCATCTTGTAAAAATCGGTCTGATCTTTCAGAAGTGTTTAAAGGGTCTTTTGGATTTGGTAAAACGTTAACATCTCCAGGTTTTCTCCAGAAGTTAAAAGCATCTAGTCTTTGATTATCTACAATTGAATTTCCATCAGTTAAGTGCTGAGATTCTTGGTTATTATAAATATAATTTCCATACTTAAAGTACATATTTGCAGACAAGCTAATTCCTTTATAAGAGAGTTTGGTATTTAGGCTACCATCAAAATCAGGAGAGGGTGTTTTATCTTTTAATACTACCGCATCGTTAGGGTTGTATTTCTCTGTAATAACCCCATTCTTGTCATAATATAAAGCCCTACCGTTTTTAGGATTAACGCCTGCATAACGAACTAAGAAGTGGGTGTTCATTCGTTCACCTTCTCTTAATATGATATTAGGGTAGCTACTAGGGTGCTTATCTAAACCGCCAGGTAGTTCATCAACGATTGTTCTAACAAAAGCGATGTTGGCTCCTAAATTCCAAGTAAAATTTTCATTTTTAATAAGATCTCCGTTTAATTCAGCTTCAAGTCCTGTAGAGGAAATTTTACCTAAGTTTACAAATCTGCTAGGATTTCCAGCAGCTCCTGTTGATTGCGCTAAATTTTCTTGGAAGATTAAATCTTTCGTTTTTGTATTGAAATAGTTTATTACTCCGTTTACTCTTCTGTTGAATAAAGTGAAATCAAGACCTAAATCGAATGAAGCTTTAGATTCCCATTGTAAATCTTTATTAGGAACGTTATTAGGGTATGCAGCAGATTCTCCATTGTAACTTGTAAGACTATACGTGTCTAAAGAGCTATATCTTCCAGGGACTCTATCATTTCCAGAAGTACCATATGAAACACGTAGTTTTAAATCGTTTATAAAGTTAGCCTTTAAAAAAACTTCTTTATGAATATTCCAAGCAGCACTTGCAGACCAGAAAACACCGTATTTTTTATTATCACCAAAACGAGAAGATCCATCTCTCCTCAAAGATGCTGATAATACATATTTTTCGTTATAATTATAATCTAATAAGGCAGCGGTTGAGAATAAGGTTTCTTCACTTCTAAAAGAGCTTGCATTTGTTGGCTCAGCAGAATTGTCTTGAGTATTTAAGTCAGGAGAAGGAAAACCTTTACTAGAAAGCCTGTATCTTCTAAAATTGTTATTATAAAATTCGGTGAAAAGCGTTATTCCGTAATTATGAACTTCATCAAAACTATCATTATATGAAATTTTATTTAAAAAGTTATAAGTAAAACTGCTGTTACCCCTATCTGTTTTTATACCTGGAGCTTTCTTGTCACCGATATAGCCATCCAGTACTGAACCTGGTTGAATGTAAGATTCAGATCTCAGAGTATTATAAGTTAAACTTATTTGAGGTGTATAAATTAATTTGTTTTCTAGAAATTTAAAATCTAAAGCTGCAGAACCTATAAATCTTAAGTATTCTTCTGAAGAAGGATTATTTCTAATGGCCTCAGATATAGAAAATCCGCTATGAGTTAAATTATAAGTAGGTTGACCATTGGAATCAAGTATAATGTTTCCGTTAGAATCTAAATTATATAAAGGTTCATAAGAATTGTATGTGTACATTGCAGCAAAAGGATTCTGAACGTTATTGGTATCTCTTGGTTCTGTAGAAAAAGTATGTGAAACACCACTAGTAATTCTGAAGTCTAACCAGTCATTTAATTCACTAGATAAGTTAATTCTACCAGTTGTTCTCTCGAATCCATTTAAACCATCAATGATACCAGTATCGGATTCAGATTTAAAAGAAACAAAATAACTAGATTTTTCAGAACCTCCGCTGATGGATATACCGTTTGACTTAATAAAACCAGTTTTTAGTAGGTCATTTTGCCAATCGTGGTTATAACTTACAAGTCTATTCCACTCATTTTCTGAAAGATTAGAGCCTGTTCCCTTACCAATTTCGCGTTCGTATTGAAGCTTTTGTTCAGCATTCATCATAGTAAAGTTATCTTTAACTTTCTCACTAAATCCAATTTGAGAGCTGAATTTTATTTTAGCTTTAGCACCTTGCTTTCCTTGTTTAGTAGTCATAACAACTACACCATTAGATCCCCTAGCACCGTAAGCGGCGGTAGATGAAGCATCTTTCAATACAGATATTGATTCAACATCAGAACTATTAATTAGATTTAGATCACTTTCAGAAACAGGAATTCCATCTACAATATACAAGGGCTCTTGCCCAGCATTTGCTGAACCGATACCTCTAATTCTTACGAAGGCACCTTCCCCAGGCTTTCCATTTGCTGCGGTTACAACAACTCCAGCAGCCTTTCCTTGCAGAGCATTCGTAATATTCGTAGTTGATGAGACTGCAGAAATTTCTTGAGCTGTAACTGTAGAAACCCCAGAGGTAAGAATGTCTTTACTTTTACTGTTGTACCCCAGAATAACTACTTCTTCTAATACATTGTCATTTTCCATAACAACGTTTATTTGATTAGATGATTTAACAGTTCTTTGAGTAGTTTTCATTCCTACGAAATTAAAAACAAGAACATCTCCTGACTTGGCATTTATAGTATAATTACCATCAAAGTCAGTTTCTACACCAATTGTAGTTCCTTTTTTTATTATAGTTACTCCTGGCAATGGGCCTGATTCATCAGAAACAACACCTGAAATAATTTTGTCTTGCGCAAATGATATTTGCACAATTAACGCTAGGAAGAGCGTTAAAATTCCATTAAACTTTGTCTTCATTATTTAATTATTTGAATTAATCGGCCGCTAAAGTCTTAAAATAATATTAATTTAACAATCATTTTAACAGAATAAATAGCTCAAAAAAATGAAGAAGATTTGCCTAGTGAAGGGGAAAAAAGGTATTTAAAATTAAGGAGTTTGAGTATGGGGAGGGCAATTGTTTGTTTATGAGGTTTTTATTTAAAAAAAACAGGGGTGTTTCAAATAAATAAGTTACTTAAAAGATTAGGTGAAAATTGAAATAAAGTAAAAGCGGCTATTGAATGTGGTGTTATTCAATAACCGCTACTTATTTTAATATAAGAAATACTTATCCTTTTATAAAGGCGTTACTGTGTATTTATAACCATCTTTTACTTCAACTTCTGCAACGAAAACAGTTCCTGAAGCATTGTTTGTGTTAAGGCCAGAATAAACAAAAGTAGTACTATCAATAAAAAAGTCTTGGTTGTAAGTAAGGGTTACAGGTAAGGGTTGATTCGTACCTAAACCAGCTAAAAGGTTTCTATATATATTTAGTGCAACTTTATATTTACCATCAGCAAGACCTGATAAAGCGCCTGTTTCTGTACAACTTGTAGTTTCTGAAATAGGACCGACAAGATTATTGTTTTCATCAAATAAAAGCACATCAATATCTATATCACAAAAATTGATAGTAACAGAAGCAGGAAGCGTAGCTGGTGTATAAGTATAGCTACCAGCCCATGTTGCGTTAAAGACTAACTGATCGTTGATGTAATCATCAGTAATATTAATCGGTAATTTAAAATTGCTTATAGTAAAATTTCCTTTTGAAACAGCCCCGACAACAAGGTTTTCGTCTTTTTCTATATCTCCTGTTTTATGTATTTTAATAGAGCTTTTGGCAGATGTTAACCCAGCAGGTATTTTAATTTGCCCTAACGTATAGTCAGATGAGTTAGCAGTACCAGATAATTTTACTAAATCAATTATAGCATCAATTGCTTGAGGTTTTGCTATAGAAGCATTTACTTCAATAACAAAATCGTCGCCACTAATACCTTTTTCGCTAATAGTATATGTAGGAGTAGAAGTAGTTAAAGTAACAGTAGAACCTTCCCATTTATAATTAGAAGAATTTAATCCACTTTGCTCATCATTACAAGAGCTTAAAGTCAAGCCTGCGACTATAGCTAGGCTAATATATTTTAAAGTTTTTTTCATAATAAAAAGAATATTATTTTAGTCTTATTGTCTAGTGTATGTTGATGTCCAAGTCGGATTAGATCCAAAGAATGATTGAGAATGTTCCATTGTAAGAACTCCATTGGTTTCATCCCAATTACCACCTTTAATATCTCCGATGTCATAAGTCCCTGCACTAGAGCCGAATCTAAGGTCGCTAGTAGGTTGTATTTTTCCACAAACAACAGTAATATTAGCCCAGTTTACTAGAGTAGCATTAGTAGTACATAAGTGTAAAAAGCCACCATCTCCACTTTCAATACGCCATGTACCATCTCCATTATTTGAGATGGTAGTAGTAAAAGAAGGCATACAAGCATCATTAGTTACTAAATAAGTTCCTGATAAATCAGCAAAACAATTGATAGTTGCACTAATGTTATTTTTACTAGTAGTTTGATAAAAGATATCTCCATTACTTAGATGTACTTTTACTTTAAAGTCTATTTTATCTCCGATACGTAGTTTTTTCTTATCAATGTCTAGACCACTTAAGAATTCATCTACAGTATTGTATTCCAAAGAGAAAGGTAAAGAAGTAGATTCTTTGACAGAAACTTCAGCTCCATCTTTGAATGACTTTACTAACTCATATTTGGTAACACCTGATGGTATATGACCAGGTTCAGCAGTTACTTTTAAAAGTAGCTCAGCATTTTCATCCGTTAAAGTAACTTCCGAATTAGCTAAATCATTAGGGTTTAAAGCGATACCTAATAATTTGGCGCTAGAACCAGACAAAGTTGTAACAACTCCTCCGCTTTTAATTCCTTGATCAGCTATTGTAGTTTCACCCGTATCGTCACATGAAGTAAAAATCAAGCTTAATGAAGCAAAAAGGGTGAGTATAAAATTTATATTTTTCATTGTAATAATATTTTAGTTAAATTATTATTTATTCCACCAAACTTTGGTAGTTAATAAATCAGCACCTTGGCTAGCTACAGCATCGTTATAATTAGCAGCATTACGAGATTGCTCTTCTCCTGGGTATGTGTATCTTACAGGTATAGAGGTAATTTCTATTGGGTTAACAGCTCCGCTTAAAACAGGGAAACCTGTTCTTCTCCATTCAATCCACGATTCGAAACCTTGGCCAAACAAGGCTACCCATTTTTGCTCTCCAATTTGTTTTAAAGCAGTATTAGCATTTAGTGAGTTTGCTGCTATAAATGCAGTAGCTCCTAAAGCGCCTACTTCGTTGAAAGAAGCAGTAATACCGTTTGCATAAAACTCAGCTGCTGATCCAGAAATTAAGCCTCTTTGAGCAGCTTCAGCCTTTAAGAACTCAACTTCAGCATAACGTAAGAAATACGCAGGAGTTTCTGGTTTTAGAAAATCAGTACCTATTTGAGAAGTATTGTTATAGTTGTATTGAGAATTAGGAAGGTCTGAAACTCCGATACCTGCTCCAACAATTCCATTACCATCTGGAGTAGGTTGTGCGTACTTAGCTAACCTAGGATCATTAGAGTTACTCATTAGATCAACTAAAGTTGTAGCGATTCTGTACTCAATACGATTTCCTTCTTTTATGGTTTCAAAGAAAGGATTAGCACTAGGGCTTGCTTCAAAATAATGCATATAAGCAGAATCTTCATTTGAAGTCATTAAATTAGGAAGCAATGCAGTCAATTGAGCATCGATATTTTGTAAAGCAGAATTTGTAACATTTGTTGCATTTGAAATACGCATCAAAGCTCTAAATTTAAGAGAAGCTGCAAATTTTAACCATTTAGTAGCATCTCCTGAAAAGATTCTATCTGTACTAGGTGTAATAGAACCATCACCAGAGCTTAATTTTGAGATAGCATCATCATATAAGGCAATTAAACCTGCATAGATATCTTCTTGGCGATCATATTTTGGTGTAAAGTTTCCTGTAGCTCCCAAGTTAGCTTCGCTAAAAGGAACATCTCCAAATAAATCAGTTAATACTTGGTAAACCATCGCTTGCATGGTAATAGCTACTCCAGCTACTAGGTCATCTCCTTTTGCTAAAGCTAATTTTTCAGCGTCTTTAAACTCCTGTATGCGATCATATAAAGACCAAATATCATTTGAAGTTCCTGATCTAGGTGAGTACCTTGCTTCGTCATTATACTGTACTTTTGACCATTGTTCAGCCCAGCATGAGCCTTGGTCTCCTGCGACACCTGTACTATAGGTTATATTGGCTGTTCCAAAGAAAGCATTACCTAAAAGTAAATTAGGGTCAACTATACTGGCATTATTTGGATCTGTATTTAAATCTTCGAAGCCTTTATCACATGAAGTGAAGACTAGTAAGGAAGATATGAACAATAAAAATATTTTTTTCATGTTTTGTATTTTTTATTAAAATTTAAGACTCATGTTGAATCCGTAAGAGCTAACCGAAGGGATTTGACCAAATTCTAAACCTTGGTCACGATTGTTTGCACTAAACCCTGTTTCAGGATCAATATGAGGAGCATTTTTATGGAGGATAGCTAAATTTCTTCCTACTAAAGAAAACTTTAAATCGTTTATTCCAGTATTTTCAATCCAATCTTTAGGGATGCTATATGATAAAACTACTTCTCTTAGCTTTACATAAGAAGCATCGAATACAGATGATTCCTCCACATTATTACCAAAAGCTCCATGATTAAACGCTTTCGCTGTAACAACTAAATTATTAGGCGTATTTGTTCCTTCTAAGACACCAGGAACAACCAATCCAGTTTCTCTACCATTAATAGTTTCTTCTAATATACCAGAGTATCTACCCCAAGCATGAGTCATAGTATATACTTCTCCACCTATTTTGGCGTCAAATAAAGCAGATAATTTAATGCCTTTGTAGTCAGCAGATAATCTCACACCACCAGTCCAATCAGGCTGTACATCTCCTAAAATTTCATTTTTTTTGCTGATTAAAGGAAGTCCTGTGGCTGGATTAATCTCTATTTGCCCTTTTGCATTTCTCTTGAATTTTCTACCCTCTATGGTACCGTATGGTTGCCCTTCTCTAGCTCTAAGGTAAGATCCCCAATATCTGTTAAGTTGATGCGCTTCAAGATCTCCTTTTATATCTGTTACTAAATTTTCATTTTTAGCAAAGTTAATATCTACTCCTAATTTAAAATCCTCTGTTTTGATAGCAGTAGTACCTAATTGAAGTTCGATCCCTTTATTAGTCATAGTAGCTAAGTTATTCCAAGCACTATTAAAACCGGAACCTCTAGAAATAGATCCAGGAAGTAATAAATCTTCACTTTTTGTAGCGTAATAAGTTACATCTAAAGATACTCGATTATTGAATAACCTTGTTTCAAAACCTAATTCCAAACTTGTAGTTGATTCTGGGTTCAAATTAGAGTTCCACAGTTGAGTATTAATGTCTGCAACAGTGATAGAACCTAAAGTAGTTATTTCATATACAGGTCTAAGGTTATAAGGAGTTAAAGCACCTGTACTACCAACTTTCGCCCAACCACCTCTAACTTTTAGGTAGTTTATTGTTTGTCCTAAGTCAGCCATATCAGAAATAACACCACTTAGGTTGAAAGAAGGATAAAAGAAAGAGTTATTAGCGGTAGGTAAAACACTTGACCAGTCATTTCTTCCAGTAACTTCTAAGAATAAATAGTCTTTATAATTAAAGTTAGCAAAACCGTAAATACTGTTAATTTTTTGAGCATTAATATCATCATCGGTCTCTAAGGTACTACCCCCAGCTAAGTTGTCTAAAGACCATAATTTATCTACTTGTAAAGCAGGAGCTACACCTTTAAATAGATTAGATTTCCTATACATTCTATTCCCTCCAGCGTTTAAACTTATTTTAAAGTCATCGCTTAAATCTTTGTTATATGAAGCTAATATTTCTGTATTAAGTTCTCTATAATTTCTTAATATTTCTGTATATGATCCATTTGGCGACTCGTTTGTCCCTTTAGCTCTTCTTCTTTCTTCTCTTTGGCTAAATTGATCCATACTAACTTTAGTGCTAATGCTAAAATCGTCGCTTATTTTATAAGCCAAGTTAGCTGCTCCTATTAACCTATCTCTATTATAGGTGTTGGTGTTGTTGTCTAATGCCCAAAATGGATTGTTTTGATATTGAGTATTCCAGTTTAAAGGAGTTCCTGCAGCACCTGTATTTGCACCTGCTAAAGGCAAGTTTTGATAATTTCTTAAGGCATTGATATCAACGTTTCTACCTGACCATACCAATTGTTGTACTTGGTTGTTTGCGCTATAACCTCCTGAAGATACGTTGTTACTATATGAATTTGTATAATTAGCATTGAATCCAATAGTAAGTTTATTATTAGCAGTCCAGTTAACATTACCTCCTAAATTTCTTTTAAAGAAATCAGTATTAGGAACAATTCCTTCTTGGTCAAACGTACCTGCAGAAAATCTATAAGTAACATCTTCTTGAGATCCTGCGAAAGAAACGTTATGAGTTATTACAGAACCTGTATTAAAGAAATCTTTCACGTTATCAGGTCTAGAAACCCAAGGCATTGGTTCTCCATTTCTTCCGTCAATAAAAGAAGTGAATTGAACAAATTCCAAACCAACATCTAAAGGAGCTCCCCAGCTTTCATCAACACCATCTCCAACACCATTTTGACCATCAACGAATTGGAAATAAGTAGGGTTTGATCCTTGACCATAAGAGTTTTGATAATTAGGAAGTACTAAAGGGTTTTGAAACATTACAGAAGAGGTATAGTTGATCCCTAATCCGTGTCCTTTTTTACCTTTTTTAGTAGTAATAACAATAGCTCCATTTCCAGCTCTAATACCGTAAAGTGCAGCGGCATTTGGACCTTTTAATACAGAAATTGATTCTATGTCATCAGGATTGATATCTGAGATACCACTAGGTAAATCAACACCTCCATTACCACCAGCATTACCGAAATTTTGGTTATTTACAGGAATTCCGTCAATAACGTAAAGAGGTTGGTTGTTACCTGTAATAGAAGTAGGTCCTCTTAAAACAACACGAGTAGATGCTCCTACGCTACCAGAACTATTAGTGATTTGTATACCAGAAACTTTACCACCTAAAGAGTTTGCTAGGTTAGATTCAACAGCAGTAGATAGTTCATCTCCAGCTAAGTTTTGTTGAGCATACCCTATAGATTTCTCTACTCTTTCTACACCAAGAGCCCCTTTTACAACAACTTCTTCTAGTACATTAGCATCTTCTTCTAAAGTAACATTGATTGTATTTGAGTTTCCAACAGTTTTATTGACAGTTTTCATTCCAATAAAACGGAAAATTAAAACGTCGCCAGATGTAGTTTTGATAGAATATTTTCCGTCAAAATCTGTTTCAGTACCCTTAGAGGTACCTTTAATAAGAACGTTTACTCCTGGTAAAGGACCTGAATTGTCAGAAACAGTACCTGAAATAGTCTTTTCTTGTGCAAAGGAAATTTGCACGACCAACGCTAGAAATAGCGTTAAGATTCCATTAAACTTTGTCTTCATTATGTAATTATTTGAATTAATTAGCCGCTAAAGTCTTAAAATAATCTTAAAATACCAATTTTTTAACATAAAAAAATGTGAAAAAATTAAGGAAATATCAATGTATTTTGTAAAAAGGTAACGTGGTTAGAAAAAATTAGAGAAATTGATGAAAATTGCTGAATTTTTTAACTTAAATACAGATAAAGATTCGTTTGATAAGGTGTAGCCAATATTAAGGTTAGAGCTGTTTATCTTGAAAAGGTAGCCAAGTCCTAGAGTAAGTGCTTTTTGAGTGCTTAAATCTATGTTTTGTATAAATCCTATATCGCTGATAGAGTATAAAAATGAAGAAGCAGAGGTTAGATGTCTGTATTCAAGGTTGAAGTAGCTATACTTTGGAGAAAAGAAATGTTGTTCTTTGAATCCTCTTATGGAATTTAAGCCTCCGATTCTATAAACTTCGTTTTGTAGGTAATTTTTAGAATGCAAGTAACTAGTGTTGTTTTTTATGTAAATACCGCTCTTCAGGTTTAAAGGAAGGAATAAGCTGGTTTCTAAGTGTATTTTGAATTGCTTTTCTTTGTCAACCGTTTTTTTTCTAAAGCCATAAGCGAAGTTTCCTTCTAAGTGAAAAGTATGTTGAGATAGTGGTTTTTTTTGACCAGATTTGTGTGTAAATCCGAATCCTATAAAGGTGTTGTTAAATGTTGCTGTTGGTTCTGTTGTAGTTAAAAGAGAAGTTTTATTTGAATTTTCTGATTGATAGGTTAAAAAAAAGGTGTTCTTAGGGGTTAAAGAGTAGTTTAGTTTGGTTGAGAATTTGGTGTTTATGTAACTTGAATCTTGCCTGTATATATTGAAATCTGTATTCAGTTTTAAAGGGGTGTTGAATATATAAGGGAATTTGGTTGATATATTGAAATCTTGTTGTGCTTCTCCATTTGCCCTCCATAAAAGAGATAATTCTTCTCCAATATTAAAGGTGTTTTTTAGATTTAGGTTCAGGAGTCCGTTGAAAACGATTTTATTGCTATTTTCTTTTGAGGAAAAATTAATAATGCCATTAAAGTTACTTAGTTTGTTTCTTTTTAGGTATAAGAATAAAATGGTAGAATCGTTACTAAATAAAACTTCTGGTTTTTTTACTTCCTTTGAAAAGTCAATATATTTCATATGGGAAGAGATTTTTTGGAGCTTTTTTTTGTTAAAAATAGTGTTTCGGTTTATTTTTAAAAGGTGTTTAAGGTAGGTTTTAGGAAAATTTTTATATCCTTTGATGATGGTTTTGTCAATTTTTCTTTGCTTAGATAATTTTGTGTTAATTGTAGCAAAAAGTGTTTTTTCTTTTATACTGATGTCTTTTAAGCTTATTTCGGAGAAAGGAAAGCCTTTTGAGCTTGTTTTGCTAGAGATAGATTGAAGTAAGGAGTCTAATTTTTGAATAGGGATTTTTATAGTTTGCTCTTTTGAGTTATGGTTTGAATATGACAGTATAGCATTGTTTATTTTGTTGCCGAGAGATAGGTGGACAACGTATGTGTTGTCAGTTTTTTTTATAGAATCTATTTTGGGTGAAAAAAAGCCAAAATGTTTTAGTTTGTCTAGGTGTTTGTAGATGTTTTTATGAATGCTTTTTTGAGAGGAGTATTTTTTTTGTGGGAGTTTAAGTTTTTTTAGAAAAAGGTTTTCGGTGCTGTCTTTAGTGTAGAATTTCAGATTTAGTTTTTGAGAAAAAGAGGGGTTGGCTAAGGTTAATAGTAGGATTAGTGGGGGTATGTATTTAAGAGATAGCGTCAAAATAATATGGTGATTAAAAGGCTAAGATAAATTAAAAAGAAAAATAGATTACAATAAGAGGTAATTATTTAAAAATAACTAGCTGATATTTGAATAATTAGAATTTAATTGTACATTTGCAAACTCTTAAAAAAGAGAGTAGAATTATAATAAACGTAATTTATTAACAAATTAGTATGCCAACGATACAACAATTAGTACGTAAAGGAAGAACCAAAATAACTAAGAAGAGTAAATCGGCTGCTTTAGATTCATGTCCTCAAAGAAGAGGGGTATGTACTCGTGTTTATACAACAACACCTAAGAAACCAAACTCAGCAATGAGAAAGGTAGCAAGGGTAAGGTTGACAAACGGAAACGAGATCAATGCGTACATCCCAGGAGAAGGACACAATCTACAAGAGCACTCGATAGTATTAGTTAGAGGTGGAAGGGTAAAAGATTTGCCAGGTGTAAAGTATCACGTAGTACGTGGAGCTTTAGATACAGCGGGAGTTGAGGGAAGAACTCAACGCAGATCAAAGTATGGTGCAAAACGCCCAAAGAAGTAAAAATTAATTAACTTTTTTAATGTAAAGACATGAGGAAAAGAAAGGCGAAAAAAAGAGTCCTTTTACCAGATCCAAAATTTAATGATCAATTAGTTACACGTTTTGTGAATAACTTAATGTGGGATGGTAAAAAGTCTGTAGCTTTTAAAGTGTTTTACGATGCAATGGATATCGTAGAGCAAAAAAAGACTGATGAAGAAAAGTCAGCTTTAGAGATTTGGAAAGATGGTTTGTCAAATGTAATGCCACATGTGGAGGTTCGTTCTCGTCGTGTAGGTGGAGCTACATTCCAAATACCAATGCAAATTAGACCAGATCGTAAAGTATCTATGGCTATCAAATGGATGATATTATACACTCGTAAAAGAAACGAGAAAACAATGGCACAACGTTTAGCTGCTGAAGTATTGGCCGCTGCAAAAGAGGAAGGTGCTGCTGTTAAGAAGCGTATAGATACTCATAAGATGGCTGAAGCAAATAAAGCATTCTCACACTTTAGATAGACTCAAAATGGCTAGAGATTTAAAATTTACAAGAAATATAGGTATTGCTGCGCATATTGATGCGGGTAAGACAACAACAACAGAGCGTGTACTTTACTATACAGGTGTTTCTCATAAAATTGGAGAAGTACATGATGGTGCCGCTACGATGGACTGGATGGAGCAGGAGCAGGAAAGAGGTATTACAATTACTTCTGCTGCAACTACTTGTACATGGCAGTTTCCAACAGAAAATGGAGCTCCAACAGCTGATGCTAAAGGATACCATTTTAATATTATTGATACTCCAGGTCACGTTGATTTTACAGTAGAGGTAAATAGATCATTACGTGTGTTGGATGGATTAGTTTTCTTATTTTCAGCAGTTGATGGTGTTGAGCCTCAATCAGAAACAAACTGGAGATTAGCTGATAATTATAAGGTTCCAAGAATTGGGTTTGTGAATAAAATGGACCGTCAAGGGTCTGATTTTATGAATGTAAATACTCAGGTTAAGGAGATGTTAGGGTCTAATGCAGTGCCTATCGTTTTACCTATCGGAGAAGAAGCTGATTTTAAAGGGATTGTTGATTTAGTGAAAAACAGAGCTATTGTGTGGCATGATAAAACACAAGGAGCTACGTTTGATGTGATTGAAATTCCTGAAGAATTAAAAGAAGAGGCTAAAAAATACAGAGCTTTATTGATTGAAGAAGTAGCAAGTTATGATGAAAACTTGTTAGAAAAATTCATGGAAGATGAAGATTCTATTACAGAAGAAGAAGTACATGCTGCTTTAAGAGCTGCGGTTATGGATATGGCTATCATTCCTATGATTTGTGGTTCTGCATTTAAAAATAAAGGAGTACAGTTTTTATTAGATGCTGTATGTCGTTATTTACCATCTCCTCTCGATAAAGATGCTATTATAGGTACTGATCCTAATACAGGAGATGAAGTTTCTCGTAAACCAGATGCAAAAGAACCTTTCTCTGCATTAGCATTTAAGATTGCTACAGATCCTTTTGTAGGAAGGTTGGCGTTCTTTAGATCTTATTCAGGAAGATTGGATGCAGGTTCTTATGTGTTAAATAATCGTTCGGGTAAAAAAGAGCGTATTTCTCGTATTTATCAAATGCATGCAAATAAGCAAAATGCTATTGATTATATCGAAGCTGGAGATATTGGTGCAGCAGTAGGGTTTAAGAGTATAAAAACAGGAGATACTTTATCAGATGAAAAACACCCTATTGTGTTAGAGTCTATGGATTTTCCAGATCCTGTAATTGGTATTGCTGTTGAGCCTAAAACAAAAGCAGATGTAGATAAGTTAGGAATTGCTTTAGCTAAATTAGCAGAAGAAGATCCTACATTTACAGTAAGAACTGATGAGGCTTCAGGTCAAACAATTATATCAGGAATGGGTGAGTTACACCTAGATATTATTGTAGATCGTTTAAAGCGTGAGTTTAAGGTGGACGTAAGTCAAGGACAGCCGCAAGTAGAATATAAAGAAGCCATTACGGCAACAGCTGATCACAGAGAAGTTTATAAGAAACAATCTGGTGGACGTGGTAAATTTGCTGATATTGTATTTACAATGGAACCTGCTGATGAAGGAGTTCAAGGTTTACAATTTGAATCAACCATTAAAGGAGGGAACGTTCCTAAAGAATTTGTACCTTCTGTAGAAAAAGGATTCAAAGAAGCAATGAAGAATGGTCCTTTAGCAGGATATGAAATGGATTCTATGAAGATAACATTAAAAGATGGATCTTTCCACCCAGTGGATTCTGATCAATTGTCTTTTGAATTAGCTGCTAAGATGGGGTATAAAGCTGCTGCAAAAGCTGCAAAAGCTAAGATCATGGAACCATTGATGAAGTTAGAAGTGTTAACTCCTGAAGAAAACATGGGAGATATTGTAGGAGATTTGAATAGAAGAAGAGGGCAAGTTTCTGATATGTCAGATAGAGCAGGATCTAAAGTAGTAAAAGCATTAGTTCCATTATCTGAAATGTTTGGATATGTAACTTCTTTAAGAACGATGTCTTCTGGTAGAGCAACTTCTACTATGGAATTTTCTCACTATGCAGAAACACCGTCAAATATTTCTGAGGAAGTAATTGCAGCTGCAAAAGGATAATCTACTAAATAAAAAACGATGAGTCAAAAAATTAGAATAAAATTAAAGTCTTACGATTACAATTTAGTAGACAAATCTGCTGAAAAAATTGTAAAGACGGTAAAAAGTACTGGTGCAGTTGTAAACGGACCAATACCATTACCAACAAATAAAAAGATTTTTACGGTATTACGTTCACCACACGTAAACAAAAAATCTAGAGAGCAATTTCAATTATCTGCTTACAAAAGATTATTAGACATTTATAGTTCTTCATCTAAAACTATTGATGCTTTAATGAAACTAGAATTACCAAGCGGTGTTGAAGTTGAAATAAAAGTGTAATTTAATATAAACTTTCGGTTTGATTTTTCAAATCGAAAGTTTTTTATTACTTTTGCAACCTGATTTGTTTCAGGAAGTTGTAAATTTTCTGAAAATAAAGACAGAAAAACATGTCCGGAGGGTTTCGCGAAGGAAAAACGGTAAAAAACATATTCAGCGTTGAAATTGTTTTTGCGCTGTTTTTTTTGGAGAGAATTCTGTAAGGATATTCGAAACGGAGGTTTCAAATAAATATTTATTAATAATAGACGCGATGAACTAAAAAAGAGTTTAACGTCTAAAATCTAAACAAAATGTCTGGGTTAATAGGAAGAAAGATTGGAATGACCAGTTTGTTCGATGAAAACGGGAAGAATATTCCTTGTACAGTAATCGAAGCAGGTCCTTGCGTTGTTACCCAAGTCAGAACCGAAGAGGTTGACGGCTATAGCGCACTACAACTTGGTTTCGATGACAAAAAAGCAAAAAGCTCTAATAAAGCTTTAGATGGTCACTTTAAAAAAGCTGGTACCACTGCTAAGAAAAAAGTCGTTGAATTCCAAGGATTTGAAGAGGAGTACAAATTAGGAGACTCTATCACAGTTGAACATTTTACAGAAGGAGAATTTGTAGATGTGTCAGGTGTATCTAAAGGTAAAGGTTTTCAAGGGGTTGTTAAACGTCACGGTTTTGGTGGTGTTGGACAAGCAACTCATGGTCAGCATAACCGATTAAGAGCTCCTGGTTCAATTGGTGCAGCATCATATCCAGCTAGAGTATTCAAAGGAATGCGTATGGCAGGAAGAATGGGTGGAGAGAAAGTAAAGGTTCAAAACTTAAGAGTGTTAAAAGTAGTTGCTGAAAAGAATCTACTTGTTGTGAAAGGAGCAATTCCAGGTCATAAAAACGCTTACGTAACTATTCAGAAATAATGAAAGTAGCAGTATTAGATATTACAGGAAAAGATACTGGTAGAAAAGTAGAACTTTCTAGCGAGGTATTCGGAATAGAGCCAAATGATCATGCGGTATATTTAGATGTAAAGCAGTATTTGGCTAATCAAAGACAAGGTACTCACAAATCTAAAGAAAGAGCTGAGATAGCTGGTAGTACAAGAAAGATAAAGAAACAAAAAGGAACTGGTACAGCTCGTGCAGGTAGTATTAAGTCTGGTGTTTTTAAAGGAGGAGGACGTATGTTCGGACCAAGACCAAGAAGTTATTCTTTCAAGTTGAATAAAAACTTAAAGCGTTTAGCACGTAAGTCAGCTTTGAGTATGCAAGCAAAAGACAATAATTTAGTAGTAGTAGAAAATTTTGATTTTGATACTCCAAAAACTAAAAACTTTGTCAATGTACTAAAAGCATTAGGTTTAGACGCTAAAAAATCTTTATTCGTTTTAGAAGGATCGAATAATAACGTGTACTTATCGTCAAGAAATTTAAAAAGCTCTAGAGTTATAGGTACTTCAGAAATGAGTACTTACGGTATTTTGAATGCAGCTAAGGTTGTTATATCAGAAGGATCTTTAGAGAAAATTGAATCTAATTTAAGCAAATAGGGAAACAAAAATGAGTATTTTAATAAAACCTATTATTACGGAAAAAGCAACAAATGATAGCGAGTTAAATAACCGCTATGCTTTTGTTGTAAACAAAAGAGCTAACAAGTTAGAAATAAAAGGAGCTGTTGAAGCAGCTTATGGCGTTGCTATCGACTCTGTAAAAACAATGAATTATCCAATTAAAAGAAATACTAAATTTACTAAAAAAGGTTTGGTAACAGGGATAACGAGTGGATACAAGAAAGCAATTGTTCAGTTAGCAGAAGGTGAAACTATTGATTTTTATAACAATCTTTAAGAAAAGACAGAATGTCAGTTAGAAAATTAAAACCAATAACACCAGGTCAGCGTTTTAGAGTAGTAAATGGGTTCGACACCATTACTACTGATAAGCCGGAAAAATCATTATTAGTTCCGAAAAAAAGATCTGGAGGTCGAAACAATCAGGGAAGAATGACTACACGTAATATCGGTGGAGGTCATAAACAAAAGTACCGTATTATCGATTTTAAAAGAGATAAACAAGGTATTCCTGCAACAGTAAAAACTATTGAGTACGATCCAAATCGTACTGCATTTATTGCATTAGTTAGTTATGCTGATGGTGAGAAACGTTATGTAATTGCACAAAACGGTTTAAAGGTAGGTCAAACGATCATTTCAGGTAAAAATGTAGCTCCAGAAATAGGAAATGCTATGTACTTAAGTGATATTCCATTAGGAACTACTATTTCATGTATAGAGTTACGTCCGGAACAAGGAGCGGTAATGGCTCGTTCTGCAGGTTCTTTTGCTCAATTAATGGCAAGAGATGGTAAGTATGCTACAGTAAAATTACCTTCTGGAGAAACAAGATTAATCTTGTTAACTTGTATGGCAACGATTGGAGTGGTATCTAATTCAGATCATCAACTATTAGTGTCTGGTAAGGCAGGTAGGTCTAGATGGTTAGGTAGAAGACCAAGAACAAACGCTGTTAGAATGAACCCAGTTGATCACCCGATGGGAGGTGGTGAAGGACGTTCTTCTGGAGGTCATCCAAGATCTAGAAACGGTATTCCAGCTAAAGGATTTAAGACAAGATCTAAAACTAAAGCTAGTAATAAGTATATTATAGAACGTAGAAAGAAATAATAAATCATGGCAAGATCATTAAAAAAAGGACCTTACGTTCACTATAAGTTAGAGAAGAAAGTGTTAGCTAACGTTGAAGCAGGAAGTAAATCTGTAATTAAAACTTGGTCAAGAGCAAGTATGATTACTCCTGATTTCGTAGGGCAAACTATTGCTGTTCATAATGGAAAGCAGTTTGTTCCAGTTTACGTTACAGAAAACATGGTAGGTCATAAATTAGGCGAATTTTCACCAACACGTTCTTTTAGAGGACACGCTGGTGCAAAAAATAAAGGAAAAAAATAGTAGGAAATGGGAGTTCGTAAACAAAACATGGCAAAACAGTTAAAAGAAGCAAGAAAGCAAAGAGCTTTCGCTAAGCTTACTAACTGTCCTACATCACCAAGAAAAATGCGTTTAGTAGCAGATTTAGTAAGAGGTGTTGAAGTTGAAAAAGCTTTACAAATCTTAAAATTTAGTCCAAAAGAGGCGTCAAGAAACTTAGAAAAATTGTTAATGTCTGCTATCGCAAACTGGCAAGCTAAGAATGAAGATGCTAGCATTGAAGATGCAGGATTATTTGTAAAATCAATTTGTGTAGATAGCGCAGGTATGTTAAAAAGGTTAAGACCTGCTCCACAGGGGCGTGCTCATAGAATTCGTAAGCGTTCTAATCACGTTACATTAGAGTTAGGTTCTAAAAATATTAGTAATTAATCAAAGTAGAAATGGGACAAAAAACAAATCCAATAGGAAATCGTTTAGGAATTATCAGAGGATGGGAATCTAACTGGTATGGTGGAAATGACTACGGAGATAAATTAGCTGAAGACGATAAAATAAGAAAGTATGTAAATGCTAGGTTATTTAAAGCAAGTGTTTCTCGTGTAATAATTGAGCGTACTTTAAAACTTGTAACCGTTACTATCACTACAGCACGTCCAGGTATCATTATTGGTAAAGGAGGTCAAGAGGTAGACAAGTTAAAAGAAGAGCTTAAGAAAATTACAGGTAAGGAAGTTCAAATTAATATTTTTGAAATTAAGAGACCTGAATTAGATGCAAAATTAGTTGCAGCTAGTGTAGCTCGTCAAATAGAAAATAGAATTTCTTATAAGCGTGCTACAAAGATGGCTATAGCTGCTGCAATAAGAATGAATGCTGAAGGAATTAAAATCCAATTATCTGGCCGATTAAATGGAGCAGAGATGGCACGTTCTGAGCATTATAAAGAAGGAAGAATTCCTCTTTCTACTTTTAGAGCAGATATCGATTATGCACTTGTAGAATCTCATACAACTTACGGAAGAATCGGAGTTAAAGTATGGATTATGAAAGGTGAGGTTTATGGAAAGCGTGAGCTATCTCCATTAGTAGGATTATCTAAGCAAAAAGGTGGTGCTAAAGGAGGTAACGGAAAACGTCAATCTCGCAAAAGAAAATAATTTTTAAAATTAGAAATTAGAAATGTTACAGCCAAAAAGAGTAAAATACCGTAAGGTACAGAAGGCCAAAGGTAATATGAATGGGGATTCTCAAAGAGGAAACCAACTTTCTAACGGAATGTTCGGAATCAAATCTTTGGATCAGAATTTATTGACTTCTCGTCAAATAGAGGCAGCTCGTATTGCGGCAACTCGTCATATGAAAAGAGAGGGACAGCTTTGGATTAAAATCTTTCCAGATAAGCCTATTACTAAAAAACCATTAGAAGTACGTATGGGTAAAGGTAAAGGTGCCCCTGATCATTTCGTTGCTGTTATCAAACCAGGTAGAATTTTGTTTGAAGTTGGTGGTGTACCAATGGAAGTAGCAAAAGAAGCTTTACGTTTAGCAGCACAAAAACTTCCTGTAAAAACGAAGTTTGTTATCGCAAGAGATTTTGATTTTAACGCTTAATTCTATACACAATGAAACAATCAGAAATTAAAGAATTATCTATCGCTGACTTACAAGAGCAGTTAGTTGCGTTGAAAAAAAATTATACGGATCTTAAGATGGCTCACGCCATAACTCCATTGGAAAACCCATTGCAGTTAAAAAGCTTAAGAAGATCTGTTGCAAGAATTGCAACAGAATTAACCAAAAGAGAATTACAATAATTCTATAGTCAGTTTTAAAGATGGAAAAAAGAAATCTTAGAAAAGAGAGAATAGGTGTTGTATCTAGTAACAAGATGGAGAAATCTATAGTTGTTAATGAGGTAAAAAGAGTAAAACACCCAATGTACGGAAAGTTCGTATTAAAGACTAAGAAGTACGTTGCGCACGACGAAAAGAATGATTGCAACATAGGAGATACGGTAAGAATCATGGAAACAAGACCTTTAAGTAAATCTAAACGTTGGAGATTAGTAGAAATCTTAGAAAGAGCTAAATAATATGTTACAGACAGAATCAAGATTAAAAGTCGCAGATAATACTGGAGCAAAAGAAGTTTTAGTAATAAGAGTTTTAGGAGGAACAAAAAAGCGTTACGCTAGTGTTGGAGATAAAATTGTAGTAACTGTAAAGTCTGCAACTCCAAACGGAAACGTAAAGAAAGGTCAAGTATCTCGCGCTGTTGTTGTTCGTACTAAAAAAGAAGTAAGACGTAAAGACGGATCATATATTAGATTTGATGATAATGCTTGTGTACTTTTAAATCCTACAGAGGAAATGAGAGGAACACGTGTATTTGGTCCTGTTGCTCGTGAATTACGTGAGAAGCAATTTATGAAGATAGTATCATTAGCACCTGAAGTGCTTTAAATTCGATAAAAAGATGCAAAAGTTTAAAATTAAATCAGGAGATACTGTAAAAGTAATTGCAGGAGATCACAAAGGTTCAGAAGGAAAAGTTTTACGAATCCTAAAGGAGAAAAATAGAGTTGTAGTAGAAGGTGTTAATATGATATCAAAGCATACGAAACCTAGCGCAGCAAATCCACAAGGAGGAATTGTAAAGAAAGAAGCTCCAATTCATGTATCAAACTTAGCTTTAGTAGAAAATGGTGAAGCAGTAAGAGTAGGATATAGAATAGAAGGAGATAAGAAAGTAAGATTCTCAAAAAAATCAGATAAAGCAATATAATCATGAGTTACGTACCTAGATTAAAAGCAGAATATAAGAGTAGAATTGTTAGTGCTCTTACTGAGGAATTTGGCTATAGCAATGTGATGCAGGTACCTAAGTTACAGAAAATTGTACTTAGTAAAGGTATTGGTGGAGCTATCGCTGATAAGAAGTTGATAGATTATGCTTTAGAAGAGTTAACAGCAATTACAGGTCAAAAGGCTGTTTCAACAATATCAAAGAAAGACATTGCAAACTTCAAATTACGTAAAGGAATGCCAATTGGAGCAAAAGTTACGTTAAGAGGTGAAAAAATGTATGAATTCTTAGATAGATTAGTTACAGCTTCTTTACCACGTGTAAGAGATTTTAACGGAATTAAAGCAAATGGTTTTGATGGTAGAGGTAATTACAATTTAGGAATTACTGAGCAAATCATCTACCCAGAAATTAGTATTGATAAAGTGAAAAAAATTAGTGGTATGGATATTACGTTTGTAACATCTGCAACAACTGATAAAGAAGCAAAGTCATTATTAAAAGAATTAGGTTTACCATTTAAAAAGAATTAAGAGATGGCTAAAGAATCAATGAAAGCTCGTGAACGCAAAAGAGCAAAAACAGTAGCTAAATTTGCCGAGAAACGCAAAGCTTTAAAAGAAGCTGGAGATTACGAAGCATTACAGAAGTTACCAAAAAACGCTTCGCCAATTAGAATGCATAATAGATGTAAACTAACTGGACGTCCAAAAGGGTATATGCGTCAATTTGGAATTTCTCGTGTAACATTTCGTGAAATGGCAAATCAAGGATTGATACCAGGTGTAACAAAAGCAAGTTGGTAGAGGTCAAAAATAATTTGAAATAATAAAAATAGATTGTGTATATTTGCCAATCTATTTTTTTTAGTAAATAAATATTAATAGGTTTCAGGTTTAGTGTATCACGGTGAAAGCCGTAACTTAAATAGAGATAACTAAATACCAAAACCGCAAATTTAATCAATATGTACACAGATCCAATCGCGGATTTTCTTACAAGAGTAAGAAATGCTATCGCAGCAGGACACAGAGTAGTAGAGATTCCAGCTTCAAAATTGAAGAAGGAAATCACTAAAATTTTGTTTGATCAAGGTTATATTTTGAGTTATCAGTTCAATGACGATAAAGTTCAAGGAACAATAAAGATAGCATTAAAGTATGACAGAGAAACAAAAGAATCAGTAATTAGAAAGATTCAAAGAATCAGTACACCAGGTTTACGTAAGTATGTAGGGTCTAAAGAGATGCCTAGAGTACTAAACGGATTGGGTATTGCAATTGTTTCAACATCTAAAGGAGTGATGACTAACAAGAAAGCACGTCAAGAGAATGTTGGAGGAGAAGTTTTATGTTACGTTTATTAAATCTTAGGAAATGAGTAGAATAGGAAAAAATCCAGTTAGCATTCCACAAGGTGTAGATGTAAACGTAAAAGAAAATATAATTACAGTAAAAGGGAAATTAGGAGAGTTAACTCAAACTATTTCTGAAGGAATTACTGTAAATATAGAGGATGCTCAAGTTGTTTTAGAAAGAGCATCTGACAGCAAGACTCACAAAGCACAGCATGGTTTGATGAGATCTTTGCTGAATAATATGATTGAAGGAGTTAGTAAAGGATGGACTAAAGAATTAGAATTAGTCGGTGTTGGTTACAGAGCTTCAAATCAAGGTCAGAAATTAGATTTAGCATTAGGTTTTTCACATAACATTGTCTTAGAATTAGCTCCAGAAGTTAAGGTAGAAACTGTTTCTGAAAAAGGTAAAAATCCAATAATTAAATTAACTTCTTATGATAAGCAATTAGTTGGTCAAGTAGCAGCTAAAATTCGCGGTTTCCGTAAACCAGAGCCTTATAAAGGAAAAGGAGTTAAGTTTGTAGGAGAAGTATTAAGAAGAAAAGCAGGTAAATCTGCATAATTTATTATATTATGGCATTATCAAAGCTTGAAAGAAGACAACGTATTAAGCATAGAATTAGAAAAATAGTTACTGGTACAGCTACAAAACCAAGATTGTCGGTTTTTAGAAGTAACAAGGAGATTTATGCTCAATTAATAGATGATGTTGCAGGTGTAACATTAGCATCTGCATCGTCAAGAGATAAAGAAATTACATCTAGTTCTAAAGCAGAAACTGCAGCAGCAGTAGGAAAAGCAATCGCTGAAAAAGCTACCAAAGCAGGAGTGGACACTGTTGCTTTTGATAGAAACGGATATTTATATCACGGTAGAGTTAAAGTATTAGCTGACGCTGCTAGAGAAGCTGGTTTAAAATTTTAAGAAATTATATTATGCAAGGATATAAAAACGTAGAAAGAGTAAAACCAAGCGGATTAGAGCTTGTAGATAAATTAGTAGGCGTTCAACGTGTTACTAAAGTTACTAAAGGAGGTAGAGCATTTGGTTTCTCTGCTATCGTAGTAGTAGGAGATGGGAATGGAGTTGTAGGTCATGGTTTAGGAAAATCTAAAGATGTTGCTTCTGCAATAGCAAAAGCAGTAGAAGACGCTAAGAAAAACTTAGTACGTATTCCTATTATTGACGGAACATTACCACATGAGCAAAAAGGTAAATTTGGAGGAGCTAAGGTATTTATCAAACCAGCTTCACATGGTACTGGAGTTATTGCTGGTGGTGCAGTACGTGCAGTATTAGAGTCTGTAGGTATTCATGACGTATTATCTAAATCTCAAGGATCATCAAATCCTCACAATGTGGTAAAAGCTACTTTTGATGCTTTGTTACAATTGCGTAGCGCAGCAACAATAGCAAAACAAAGAGGTATTTCTTTAGAGAAAGTTTTTAACGGATAAAATTTAAAACGATGAGTAAAATTAAAATTACACAAGTAAGAAGTCAAATCGGTCGCTTTAAAAATCAAAAAAGAACGTTAGAAGCATTAGGTTTACGTAAAATGAATCAAACAGTAGAACATGAGGCAACTCCATCTATTGTTGGTATGGTAAATACAGTTAAACACTTAATTTCTGTAGAGGAAGTTAAATAAGACAATAAATAATCATGAGTTTACATAACTTAAAACCAGCAGAAGGATCTGTAAAAAAGGGGAAAAGAATAGCACGTGGTGAAGGATCTGGTAAAGGAGGTACTGCTACTAGAGGACATAATGGTCAGAAATCTCGTTCTGGATATTCTCGTAAGATAGGGTTCGAAGGAGGTCAAATGCCTCTTCAAAGACGTGTTCCTAAATTTGGATTCACTAACATTAATCGTAAAGAATATGTTGGTGTAAATTTAGATAAATTACAAGCTTTAGTAGATAGCGGAAAAATTACAGATACAGTTACTTTAGATATTTTAGTAGAGAATAGATTGGCTCGAAAAAATGATTTGGTAAAAGTACTAGGCCGTGGAGAGTTAAAAGCGAAATTAAATATCACTGTACATAAATTTACTGCATCAGCAAAAGCAGCTATTGAAGCAGCTGGAGGTGAAGTGGTTACTTTATAAGAAAACGTAAATGATGAATTTTATAAATACTTTAAAGGACATTTGGAAGATAGAGGAGTTGAAAAATAAACTTCTTTTAACACTAGGTTTAATTACGGTGTATCGTTTTATGGCTACAGTTCCATTACCAGGAATTGATCCATTACAGTTAGCTGGATTAAAAGATAGTACAGCCACAGGTCTTTTAGGAATTTTAAACGCATTTACAGGTGGGGCATTTGCTAGAGCGTCAGTAATGGCACTTGGTATAATGCCTTATATTTCTGCTTCTATTGTAGTTCAGTTAATGGGTATTGCTGTACCTTATTTACAAAAACTGCAAAAAGATGGAGAAAGTGGACGTAAGAAAATTACACAGATTACAAGATGGCTTACAATTCTTATAACTATGTTCCAAGGACCAGGTTATATAGCGTTGATTAAAAATCAATTTGGTTTACCAGAATCGGCTTTTTTAGTTGGAGGAGCTACTTTTTGGGTTTCATCTATGATTCTATTAACAGCAGGTACAATATTTGCAATGTGGCTGGGTGAACGTATTACAGACAAAGGAGTTGGTAATGGAATATCATTATTAATTACTGTTGGTATTATAGCTAACTTCCCTGGTGCATTTGTACAAGAGCTTGTCTCTAAAGTAACAGGTACAGGAGCTGGAGGAATCATGATGATTTTAATAGAGTTAATTATATGGTTTGTTGTAATTTTATTAACTGTTTTATTAGTAACAGCAGTTCGAAAAATAGCAGTTCAATATGCTAGACGTACCGCCGTTACAAACATCAAAGATGTTGATGGAGCAAGGCAATATATTCCATTGAAGCTGAATGCGGCAGGAGTTATGCCAATTATATTTGCACAAGCAATCATGTTTTTACCTGTTGCTTTGGCTCAAAAGTTTCCAACATTAAGTAGTTTACAAGATATAAACGGGTTGTGGTACAATGTAATATTTGCCTTATTAATTATTATCTTTAGTTATTTTTATACGGCAATAACAATCCCAACGAATAAGATGGCAGAAGATTTGAAAAGAAGTAATGGCTTTGTTCCAGGATATAAACCAGGGGAAGAGACGGCTGATTATTTAGATTCAATATTATCTAGAATCACATTACCAGGTTCAATTTTCTTAGCTGCATTATCGATTCTTCCAGCTATAATAGTACAGTTTGGCGTTACGCAAAATTGGGCATTATTTTATGGAGGAACTTCTTTAATTATTATGGTTGGAGTTGCAATAGATACCATTCAACAAATTAACTCATATTTATTAAACAGTCGATATGATGGTTTAATGAAAACTGGGAATAGTAATAGAAAATCATTGAAGTAATTATGGCTAAACAACCAGCAATTCAACAAGACGGAACCATTACAGAAGCGTTATCAAATGCAATGTTTCGTGTAGAATTAGAAAACGGACATATTGTTACAGCTCATATCTCAGGTAAAATGCGAATGCATTATATCAAATTATTGCCAGGAGATAAGGTAAAGCTGGAGATGAGTCCATACGATTTATCAAAGGCAAGAATTACTTACAGATATTAAAAAACAAGACTGATGAAAGTAAGAGCATCAATTAAAAAAAGAAGTGCCGACTGCAAGATTGTACGCAGAAAAGGCAAGTTATACGTGATTAATAAACAAAATCCTAGATTTAAACAAAGACAAGGGTAATGGCAAGAATAGCAGGTATTGATATTCCAAAGAATAAAAGAGGTGTTATTTCTTTAACATATATCTTTGGTATAGGAAGAAGCAGAGCTAAAGAAATTTTAGCAGAAGCAAACATAGATGAAAGTGTAAAAGTACAAGATTGGACGGATGAGCAAATTGCAGCAATTCGTGAGAAAGTAGGTACTTTTACTATTGAAGGAGAGTTACGTTCTGAAGTTCAATTGAGCATCAAACGTTTGATGGATATAGGTTGTCAAAGAGGTATTCGTCATAGACTTGGTCTTCCTTTAAGAGGACAAAGAACTAAGAATAACTCTCGTACAAGAAAAGGTAAGAGAAAAACTGTAGCTAACAAGAAAAAATAATTTTAGTTAGTTAAGGTTTCTCCTTAATATCTAAATACAAAAAGATATGGCAAAATCAAATTCAAAAAAACGTAAAGTTGTAATAGAATCAGTTGGTGAAGCTCACGTAACTGCGTCTTTCAACAATATTATTATTTCTTTAACAAATAAAAAAGGTGATGTAATTTCTTGGTCATCTGCTGGTAAAATGGGCTTTAGAGGTTCTAAAAAGAATACTCCTTATGCAGCTCAGTTAGCTGCGGAAGATTGTGCAGCAGTTGCAAAAGAAGCTGGTTTACGTAAAGTAAAAGTATATGTTAAAGGACCAGGAAACGGTAGGGAGTCTGCAATAAGATCTATTCATAATGCAGGTATTGAGGTTACTGAAATCATTGATGTTACTCCAATGCCACACAATGGATGTCGCCCTCCAAAAAGAAGAAGAGTTTAATAGCATACGATTTTAAAATTACGGTTTTTTACCGTGATTTTAAATCGTGCGTTTATTTCAAAAAATAATATTTTTAATAAAGTAGGATATTTAGATTATCGAAGGAGTACGCCTTAATTCATAATCCCTACTGAAACAACAAAGAAATGGCAAGATATACAGGACCAAAAACTAAAATCGCTCGTAAATTCGGAGAAGCAATTTTCGGAGATGATAAAAATTTCGAAAAAAGAAATTACCCTCCAGGACAGCATGGAAATGCAAGAAGAAGAGGTAAGAAATCTGAATATGCTATTCAATTGATGGAGAAGCAAAAAGCGAAGTACACTTACGGTATTTTAGAGCGTCAATTCTCTAACTTATTTAAAAAAGCATCTGCATCTAAAGGAATTACAGGTGAAGTTTTATTACAGTTATGCGAGGCTCGTTTAGATAACGTAGTGTACAGATTAGGACTTGCTAATTCGCGTAGTGCTGCTCGTCAATTAGTATCTCACCGTCATATTACTGTAAATGGTGAAATCGTAAATATTCCATCATACAGTTTAAAAGAAGGTGATATAATAGCGGTAAGAGAAAAGTCGAAGTCTTTAGTTGCAATCGAGAATGCTTTGGCATCTAATAGTAATGTTTACGAATGGTTAACTTGGAATACAGATCAAAAATCAGGAACTTTTGTGAAAATTCCAGAGCGATTACAAATCCCAGAAAACATCAAAGAGCAATTAATCGTAGAATTATATTCTAAGTAATAAATTAATCATATTGGTATTTGACCAAAGGGTTTATTCGTACTTCTTCAAACTTATAAACCGCGCAACCAAATAACAATTAAAACGAAGAAAAAAATATGGCAATTTTAAATTTTCAAAAACCAGATAAAGTAATAATGATAGAATCTACTGATTTTTCAGGAAGATTCGAATTTAGACCTTTAGAACCTGGCTTTGGTCTAACAGTGGGTAATGCTCTAAGAAGGGTATTATTATCTTCATTAGAAGGTTTCGCTATTACATCATTGAGAATTGATGGAGTTGAGCACGAATTCTCAACTATCCAAGGTGTCGTAGAAGACATCACTGAAATTATTTTAAATTTAAAACAAGTACGTTTTAAAAAGCAAATAGAAGAATCTGATAGAGAAAGTGTATCTATCGCTATTTCTGGTCAAGAGCAATTAACTGCTGGAGATTTGCAAAAATTTATTTCAGGATTTCAAGTATTAAATCCAGATTTAGTAATCTGTAATATGGACAAATCGGTAAAAATCAATATGGAGTTAACCATAGAGAAAGGAAGAGGATTTGTTCCAGCAGAAGAAAACAAGAGAGCAGGAGCTCCGTTAGGAACTATTTTTACAGACTCAATTTACACGCCAATTAAGAATGTAAAATATGCTGTAGAAAACTTTCGTGTAGAGCAAAAGACAGATTATGAGAAATTGGTTTTTGATATTGATGCAGATGGTTCTATCAACCCTAAAGATGCCTTAACAGAAGCTGCTAAAATTTTAATTCATCACTTTATGTTATTCTCTGACGAGCGTATTACTTTAGAAGCGGATGAAATAGCGCAAACTGAAACATATGATGAAGAATCATTGCATATGCGTCAGTTATTAAAGACTAAATTGATAGATATGGATTTATCTGTTAGGGCTTTAAACTGCTTAAAAGCGGCGGAAGTAGATACATTAGGAGATTTAGTATCTTTTAATAAAAGCGATTTAATGAAGTTTAGAAATTTTGGTAAAAAATCATTGACAGAGTTAGAAGAGTTAGTGATCAATAAAAACTTAAATTTTGGAATGGATTTAAGTAAATATAAATTAGATAGAGATTAACCTTTCATATTTTGCTCCTCAGAAAGGGTTGAGCAAGATGAAAGCATAAAACAAAGAGGTCATGAGACACGGAAAAAAATTCAATCATTTAGGAAGACAAGCTTCGCATAGGAAAGCGATGTTAGCTAATATGGCTTGTTCTTTAATAGAACATAAACGTATAAATACTACAGTAGCTAAAGCAAAAGCTATTCGTAAATTTATTGAGCCACTTATTACAAAGTCTAAATCAGATACAACTCATAATCGTCGTATTGTATTTAGTTATTTACGTAACAAATATGCAGTAACGGAATTATTTAAAGAGATTTCTGTAAAAGTAGGAGATAGACCAGGGGGATATATTCGTATTATCAAGTTGGGTAACCGTCAAGGAGATAACGCTCCTATGGCAATGGTTGAATTAGTTGATTATAACGAAATTTATAATCCAAAAGGAAAGAAAGCTAAAAAATCTACTCGTAGAGGAAGAAAAAAAGCTGACGGTTCTGCTACAACTGAAACTGTTGATGTTGCAACTGAGGAAACTACAGAAGAATAAGAATGATAATTTATATCAATCATATAAAAGCGATAAACTTAAGTGTTTATCGCTTTTTTTATAAAAAATAGCTATACCTGCAATCAATCTTAAAATATAAAAGATGCTTATAAGAATTATTTTAATTGTAGTCTTTTTTACAAGTTTAGACGCAATAGCACAAATAACGGAGGTAAAAACAAGGAATGACGAAGGGGGTACTATTGCTTTTTATGAAAAGAATAGGGAATTATCTTCTAATGGGATGTGGTTGACTAAATACATAGACAATAATATCAAAGGAACTGTTTTTCTTTATGAAAATTGGACGAATACAATGACTATTTTCACAAAGGATAAAAAATCATTCAAGTTACCAAATTCGAATTATGATGCATTGAAAGATGATTTTGCATCTAAAATATCTAAAGACTCTATTTTTATATTTAATAAGCTCAATATTGAGTATGTGAAAATAAGGGAAAAAATATTTAAAAAATACAATTATAAAAATAAAGAAGTTTTTTTCAATGTACTATACGATGGAAAGGAGATACGCTTTTTTAAGCGATATAAAGTGATTGTCAAAGAAGGAAGTTTTAATCCTATGACTCAAAAAAAGACTACTGAAGATTTCTATAAATTAAAAGAAGACTATTTTATTAATAAGGGGAATAAAATCTTTAAAATAGCTTTAAAACGTAAGGCTATTTTAGAGATCATAGGTAAAGAAGCTAAGGCAATACGAAAATATGCTAAGGAGCATAAATTGTCATTTAAAAAAGAAAAAGATCTAATTGAGATATTAAAATATATGGAAAAAACATATTAGTTTTTGATAAAAAAATAGTCAAATTTTATTAGGTATAACATATAAAAAGATAATCGTAAATAATATTTTAAGGAAAGTAAAAAGGTAAAAATTTGTATTTAGCACCTTTTTTATATTTTTGCACAAATTACACAACGCACTAAATGAAATATCAATCACGCAAAAAAGCATTAGTTTTATTAGCTGATGGAACTGTTTTCTACGGAAAATCAATAGGAATAGAAGGAACTTCAAAAGGAGAAATTTGCTTCAATACAGGAATGACAGGGTATCAAGAGATTTTTACAGATCCCTCTTATTTTGGGCAATTGATGGTGGCTACTAATGCTCATATAGGTAACTATGGTATTAATAATGAAGAAGTAGAATCAGAAGGAATTAAAATTTCAGGGTTAATCTGCCGTAATTTTAGTTTTACCCACTCAAGAGTAGCCTCTGATGGAAATTTAAAAACTTGGTTTGAAGAGCATAACCTTGTAGCAATTTCCGATGTTGATACTCGTGCGCTAGTATCTTATATAAGAGATCATGGAGCGATGAATGCTATCATTTCTACAGAGGTAGATAATATTGAAAAACTTCAAAAAGAATTGGATAAAATTCCAAATATGGAAGGTTTGGAATTAGCTTCAAAAGTATCTACGAAAGAACCTTATTTTGTAGGGGAAGAAAATGCTACTTATAAAATAGCGGCTTTAGATATTGGTATTAAGAAGAACATTTTAAGAAATTTAGTGAAAAGGGATGCTTATATAAAAGTATATCCTTATAACGCAACTTTTGAAGAAATGAGCTCATTTAAGCCAGATGGATATTTTATATCAAACGGACCAGGAGATCCAGAACCTTTAATAGAAGCACAAAATGTAGCCAAAGAAATTATAAAGAGAAATTTACCATTATTTGGAATTTGCCTAGGACATCAAGTTATTGCATTAGCAAATGGAATATCAACTTATAAGATGCATAATGGGCACCGTGGAATAAACCACCCTGTGAAGAATTTGATTACAGGGAAAGGAGAGATCACTTCTCAAAATCATGGATTTGCTATCAACAGAGAAGAAACCGAAGCTCATGATGATGTTGAAATTACTCATGTTCATTTAAATGATAATACGGTCGCTGGAATTAGAATGAAAAGTAAAAATGTATTTTCAGTCCAGTATCATCCAGAAGCAAGTCCTGGACCTCATGATGCAGAATACTTATTTGACCAGTTTATAGAAAATATTAAAAAAGGGTAGTATAATCCTAAAAGAATTAATGACTAAAAGGCTTTCGTTAGAATAACGAAAGCCTTTTTTAGTGTAAAAAAAATATTTAGTTAAAATTCTGTTTGTTTCAAATGATTTTATAGTTTTGTTTTAATTTTATTAAGTCTAAATAAATGAAGTATATTGTTCTTTATATATTCTTACTTATAGCAAATATTCTTTTTGGTCAGGAAACTTTTTTAAAAGGAATGGTTATCGATGCTAAAAACAAAAAAGGATTAGCTAATGTTACTGTTTATAATATTAGTACTAATCAGGGAACTGTCACGGGGTTAGGAGGTAAGTTTAATATTAGCGTAAAGCCAAAGGAAAAGCTTGTTTTTAATTATTTAGGGTATAAGGAACATGTTTATAAAATTACTCATAAGAATAATATAACTGTGTATTTACAGCAAGAGGAAGAATTTTTAGATGAAGTTGTAATAGTAGCTAAAAAAAATATTAATGATATCGCTCTAAGAAAAGCGACAGGCGTAACAGCTAATATTGAGGTAGCTAAATTAGAGAAACGTGCTACTTCAAATATTATGGAATCTCTTCAAGGGCAAGTAGCTGGACTTACCATAAAATCGGATGGAGAACTAGGGAAACCTTTGAAAATTAGAATAAGAGGAACTTCTACTTTGCCAATTAAAACTAATGGAGTAAAAGAAGAAGACAGAATACTTTTTGATAATAAGGCCAATGAACCCCTCTTTGTATTAGACGGTCAGGTAATAAGTGCTAATGCTTTTGAAACATTAAATGTTAATGATGTAAAAGAAATTAAGATACTTAAAGATGCAATGGCAAATGCACTGTATGGAGTAAAAGCAGCTAATGGGGTGATAGAAATAACTAGTAAGAGAGGTGTCAATGGAAAAACAACATATTCTTTTTCTTTACAACAAGGAATTACTTTTAGAGGGAACCCTAGCCAATTGATGATGGAAACCGAAGAAAAACTAAATTTCGAACGGCTGTCTAAAAATCCTAAAACTCCTGGTTATAGGAATTCAGAAGAGTATATAAGGATTAAGAATCCTAATGCAATTAATATTAATGAATTGATAGCTCAAGGAAAACGACGGCTAGATTCAATTAAAAGAATTAACACTAATTGGTTTCATGAGCTATCTAGAATGAGTATGTATAAATCATATAATTTAAGCAGTAGAGGAGGAAGTAAAAATACTAGATTTTATATTTCTGGAAATTTTACGAAACAAGGTGGAAAATTTGATGGGAATCAAATAGAGCGATTTACAGGAAGATCAAATTATGAATACAACGTGTCTAAAAATATTTATGTGATGCTGAATTCAGGATTCGGTTTCTCTGAAAGTACCACTCCTCATTCGTCTAATTATTCACCTACAAGTTTAATATACCAGTTAAATCCGTATGAGGAAAAAGAAAAAGGAACGCTAATTTCTTATCCGAATAGAACATTTAAAAATTTAATAAATCAATATCGCAAAAGTGAAGTAGATAGTCGTTTTAATTTTTCAGCCAACATTACAGCCACATTAGCTAAGGATTTATACGTTTCATCTATTATTGGAATGGATTATTTGGCTACAGAATCTTTAGCGATTACACCTCCAACAGCTTATTCTGAAATTTCATCAGGATTTCCAGTAAAGGAAAGAGGTAAAGTTTCTAAAAGAAAATTAATTACCACAAATTTTACAGCGAATACCCGTGTTAATTACACTAAAGAATTTGGAGAGCATCATATTTCGCTAAGTGGAAATACTGATTATTATAAAAATTCTAATGATTTTATAGGAATCGCTGGATATGGATTGCCAAGCAAGCTTTTGTCAGGAGCAGGAATTAATAATGATATTACAGGCACGAGGAAATCGGTTACTTCCTCTTCTAAAACAACGGATGCTGTTTTAGGGTATGGTGTATCAGCGTTATATGTTTGGAATGATAAAGTAGATGTTTATGGAAGTTATAAACGAGATGGTGCTTCTTTATTACCTAATCATAAACGATGGAATACCTTTTGGGCAGTAGGAGCGGGGTATCAGTTTAGTAAGAATGAAAAAGGGACGATAAGTAATTTAAAGCTTAGAGGAAGCTATGGGATTACAGCTAGTTTATCAGGCATTACTCCGTCTTTGATTGTTCCTACATTTACTTATGGAGCAAATGGATATCAAGGAATTCGAGAGCTTTATCTAAAAAGCTTATTTAATAAAGAGGTAGTTCCTGAAAAAAATACATCCATAAATCTTGGAATGGATATAGGTTTATTTAGCAATATTAATACAAGCGTGGAAGTTTATCATAGGCGTACAGATAATATGTTATTAACAGTTCCTATAGCTCCATCAAATGGATTTACAGAACAGTTGAAGAATATTGGAGTAATGGATAATCAAGGTGTAGAATTTACAATAAACGCGACTCCTATAAACACAACTTGCTTTACGTGGATGACTACTGCTAATATTGCTTATAATAAAAATATTGTGGTTGATTTGTATGAAGGTAAAACATTAAATTTAAGTGGTAATCCATACCCTGATTATGAAGAAGGGAAACCAGCTGATTTGATTTATGGACTTGTTAGCTTAGGTATTAATGCAGCAGATGGAACCCCCATTTTTCAACGAAAAGATGGAAGTATTCTTAATGGAATTTCAGGGAAACCAGAGAAAGATGATTTTGTAATTTTAGGATATGCTACCCCTCCTTATACAGGGGGGTGGTACCATAATTTTATATATGAAGGATGGCAAGTTTCATTTGATTTATATTATAGTTTTGGAGGGAAGGCGGTTTATACAAACCAAACTAAAGTATATGATGCCGCAGATTCTTATAGAAATTTACCTAAAGGACATCTAGATAAAACTTGGTTTACTCCAGGTGATGACCATAAAACTTATAAGAGCTTATTTTTAAATGGTAATAATTTTTATGAAACAGCTCAATATGCAAATACGAATACTATAGGGAGTACAAATTTTATTAGATTAAATAATATAATGTTACGCTATAGATTCAGTGACTCCTACTTAAGGAAAATAGGAAGTTCGTTTATTAAAAATTGGACGATGTATGCACAGTTAAAAAATATAGCAACATGGAGTAGTTTTAAAGGAGGAGACCCAGAATCAGCTAATTTACAAGGATCATCACAACCTATATTTACGGTTGGAACAAACTTAACATTTTAGAAAAATGAAGCAATTATTATCGCTCTTTTGTGTGCTTTTTTTTACAGGGTGCTCATTAGATTTTCCTGTGGAAGATGAGATTACAGGAATAGAAACCATTGATGCTATTGAAATAGCTAATGAAGCATTATCAAGTGTATATAGAGCCTTCCCAAAGAATAATCGAATTAATTTTTCAAAATTGGTTGATGATTTTTATCCGAATCACACCATAGATGATAATCTAACTGATTATAGATTGTATAAATGGGAGAAAAGAGAACTTATATTGTTATCAGACCAACTTTGGAGAAATTATTATAAAACAGTAATGAATGCAAATGTATTATTGGGTCGTATTTCTACTATTTCAATAGTAGTAAAGAAGGAAGAAAAAGAGTTGAAATACATAGAAGCGCAGGCATTGTGCTTAAAAGCATATGCTTTTTTTGAGTTGGTACAGTTATATGCTCCTACTTATACGGAAGCGACTAAAAATGAGTTAGGTATTATTCTTAAAAACAAGATTATTTCAGAAGAGTTACCTAGAAGTACACTAGAAATGTCTTTTAGAGCAATAGAAATATTACTACTAAAAGCAATAAGGCTTTTTCCTAGAGAAAGCAATACGATATTTAGATTTTCTAAACGAAGCGCTAAAGCATTATTGGCGAAAGTGTATTTAAATTGGAGTAAATATGGGAAAGCAATAGAGTTATGTGATGAGTTATTAGCGATATCTTCTATCAATGAGCTTTCTTTTGCTAAAATGTGGAAAAATATAGAGAATCAAGAGGAGGTTTTACTAGCTTTAGAAAGTACATCATCTTATTTCAGTGATATTTATGATCAAGAAATGAATGAAGACGAATATTATGTAAACCCTTTGATAACCTACGATTCCAACGATGTGAGAAAAGCCTCTTCTTTATTAAAAAGAGCGTTTACATTATTAGATAATTCAATCATAGAGGCTAATTTTTTAGGAAAATATAGAACTGAAATAGCAGATACAGCTATAAAACCAATAGCAGCTATACGTATGGCCGAAGTTTATTTTATAAAAGCAGAATGTTTGTATAAGCAAAACAAAGAAATAGCGTCAAAAGAGGTTCTCAATAATTTTTTATTGCTTCGAAGGGCTAAGGAAATTAACGTAACAGGAACCGCTTTTTTTAAGCAGTTACTAAAAGAAAAACAAAAAGAATTTATAGGAGAAGGGCTAAGGTATTTTGATATCAAACGAAATGATCAAGTGGTTGAACGTGTAAACTATAAAATGAATACAGCTATTTTTAAGATTTTGCCGAGTGATTTTAGGTGGCAGTTTCCTATACCGGCTGTAGAAATAAAAGAAAATAAATATGCAAAGCAGAATAGTGCTTGGTAATAAATAGCATCGATTATTATTTGGGATTACTTTGGGAGTGTATCAAGCAATTTTTATTTCAGTAATTTCAATTGAAAACTAATACAACGTTAACTAATAGCTAAATTAAATAATATGAAAATAATTAAATCAGTATTGTATTTGTTGTTGATAACTTTTATAGTATCTTGTAGTAGTGAAGCCCTTGTAGCTCCATCTTTAACGGGAGATGTATCTGTAACTTTAATTAATAAAGGAGTTACAGAGGTAGTAGAAGGAGAAGAAAAAGAACTAAGTTATGAGGTGATATTAAATACATCTTTTGATAAGGATATTGTATTAACATTTGATTTGGAAAACTTAGTAAACTATCCAAATTTATTATCAATTACAAATGAAGTAAAGATTGCAAAAAATCAGACAAAAGGAATACTATCCATTAAGACCAAAAGAAAATCAGATGCTGAAAATATACTGATAGAAAATGTGAATTTTAAGATCCAATTGGTTGCTTATAAAGGCATTTCTAATAAAATACTATTGGCAAATGATTATATAATTACGATCAAAAAGGAGGAAGGTTTTACACCATTAACGCAAGTTCAAAAAGACTTGTTAGAATATTACAAAAAGAAAGGGATTAATTTGACAATGTGGATTGGTAAAATACCTGTTAAAACTATAGTCAAAACAGCACCAGAGGGAAGTTTCGCTCCTTTTGATATTTCAGAAACTAAAGAATATACAGGAGTAACTCATATCACTTTAAGTAAAAAAGCAACAAAAGAAAAACCATTGTTGGTAATGACTAGGAACGCTTTTGGTTTAACAGAATATTTACAATATGTATTTAGACATGAAACTATTTTAAATACTACAGATTGGAATCATCCCGATGTTAATATTGCGCCTCCTGCACCAAAAGCTGTTCTAAAAGCATTAGGAAATGCTAGAGTAACTAAATGGAAAAATAAAGAATATAGCTTTAATGTAAAAGTTGATGAAATTGAATTTAAAGCAGATGGTTCTATTGCATTTGTAGGTGAGAATGGTTCGTATAGTTTAGATACCAATTTTTTGGATCCAGATAGAAAATATAATCAATCGGCTATTAATTTTGAATATGAATTTCCACTGTGGGATGAATTAGTAGCTCTGGCTAAAGAAAATGCTAGGTTAAAAGAAGATATTGTACAAGGAGGTTCCATACATCCAAATAGTTATATTGGGTATAGTCCTATCCTAACAGATGATTGGGGTGGTGGTTATTGGGTAGCTCCAAAAGCGAATTATGACACTATAAAAAGAGAAATGAATTTTGTATTTAATACGGATCACGAAAACTCGGGAGATTACGATACTGTTACTGTAAAATTTACTGGACTAAATAATTAATAATAAGATAAATACATTTTTTATGATGAGTATCTCTAGAATGATTAATTTTTTTAAAAAAATAACAGAGATACTCATTTTTATGAGTGCCATATTTTATGGAGGAGTACCAAATAAATTGAAAGCTCAAAATTTAAGTATAGGAGAACTGCCGAATAAACTTCAGTTTTTTATAAGAGAGACTTCTCCAAATAATTCAGAAACATTATTCTATTTCATTATTAAAACAGGATCAATTAATGAAACAGATGAAGAGTTAGGGTATGCACATTTTTTAGAGCATATGGCTTTTAGAGGAGGTAAACGTTTTACAAAAAAAACATTTACAGCGTTTTTAAAAGAGCAAGGGCTACAGTTAGGAAAGCATTATAATGCCGTAACGAATTATGATTATACCCTTTATACAATAAGGTTTCCAAATAAAGCAAGCATAAAAGTCCAAAAACAGATATATTATTTTTTCGCAGATATTTTAGACGGATTGCACTTAAATGAAAAAGATATCGTAATAGAAAAAAAAATAGTTTTAGCAGAAAAAGAAAGCAGAGAAGAAACTGATAAGCATTTTAAATTTAAGTTAGGAACGAGCTTATACCAAGAAAGAAGTCCAATAGGAACATATAAAAGTATTACCAGCATAACGCCCAAAAAATTAGCCTCATTTTATACCAGATTGTATTCATCTCAAAGATCAGGTATTTTTGTAGCAGGTCCTATCAACACCAAAGAAACGGAAAAGTTAATTAAAGAAATTTTTAAAGAAAATAAGAAAAAAGGAAGGGAAAAAGAGCAGAAATACGGCTTATATAACAAGTTAAAAGACGAGGTTTTAACCGTTACCAATACCAAAACTAAAGACAAGAAAATATATTTGCATTTTGGATTGAAGCATGAATCAAAAAGATTGAAAGAAAAATCAAATATTCATTTTTTTAAAAAGATTTTGTCTAATAGATTAAAAAAGATATTAAAAGAAAAAATAAGTTCGCTAAGTATTAGTGAAGCGTATTTTTTATCAGATGTTAATTATTGGACGATTTCATGTAGTACAAAAGGAAATCTGCATACTATTATAAACATCATTTTACTAGAAATAAAACGATTAGCAGAGAAAGGGATTTCTAAGAAAGAAGCCAAGCATTATAAAGGTGACGAGGAACTAATAGTAAAAGATGAATTATATACCCTTCAAAATTTGAAGGCAATGTTTTTAGAAGAAGAAAGAGTTCTAGTAGAAAAAGACATCGACCTGAAAGAAATAAGCAATTCGAAACTTAAAAAATTAGCCAATAGATTATATAAAGAAGCTAAAAAGCGAATTTTTATAACTTGTCCAGTAGCAATGAGTACACCGTTTTCTACGAGCAGCTTCAAGAAGCTGTTGAAAGAAGTTCATTCAGAAAAGTTATTACCATATATTTTTAGCATACCACAAAAGAAGAAGGAAGAACAGTTAAAGTCGAAGGTCAAATTTAACATCCAGCAGCTAGAAATAAATAAACCTATACAAGAAAAATATTATAATAATTTAGACATTACAGTATTAAAATATTCTAGTGGTTTAACGTTATTTTTAAAACCAATAAAAGATCGTACAAAAGAGCTTAGAATAGTAGGAATAGCCGAAGGAGGAACTTCATTTTTACCAGATAGTTTATATGCTTCTTATGAAGCCACTGTTTCTTATATGGAACTAGGAGGAGTGGGTAACTTAAGTTACTCAGCATTGCAAAAATATTTAGAAGATAAGAAAATGGGCTTGTCTTTTAATATTACGGAGTACCAGCGAATGGTTTTAGGATATACAGAAGAAAAAAATATAGAAGAATTCTTTAAATACTTGTACCTTAAATTAACATCGGCAAGGAAAAATAAAGAAGTATTTGAGCAATTGATAAAAGAAGAGCTAATCAAGCTAAAGAACACATTCGTTGATAAAGACATTACGAAAGGGAGAGCAGCAGATTTTAAGAAAGCAGAACTTACAAATATGTATTTTCCTAGAAGGAAGGTAGCAATGACCATTCAAGACTATAATCGACTAAACTTATCGGAAATGCATTTATTTTATAGAAGATTATTTTCATATGGAAATGATTGGAAAATTCTTATTATAGGGAATTTTGAAATAGCAAGTATCAAACCAATATTGCATAAATATTTAGGGAATTTAAAGAGGGGCAGACGAAGGGTAGAAAATACTCCGTTGTTTTATAGAGAAGATTTTGAAAATAATTTTCAGTATAAAAAAGAAAATTTTAAAAAAACAGTAGCAACTACATTGTTTTTTTATAACCAGTATGCTCCGAATCTTAAGAATAATTTACTAATAGCTATCTTTGAAAAAATGCTACAAGAGAAAGTAGCAGACCTATTAAGAGAAAAATATGGAATTGCATATGCTCCAAAAGTAATGGTTGAAAAACATACCTATAACCAGCCATTTTTTGTGGTTAATATTAATTATAGTTGTAAAAAAGAAGATGTAAAAAAAGCAAAAAAACTTGTAGTGAATTTTTTAGAAGCAATGAAGAGAAAACATATTAAAATAAGAAATTTTAAGACTTACAAAAAGCAAGTTTTATTGCAATATCAAGCAGTTTTTAATAGTAAAAATAGTTATCAATGGGAAGCTGTATTGCAAAAAAGTATAACAGCCAAAGAAAAAATGGATGCATTGAATAATTTTAGTAAAATACTAGGAAATCTATCGTTAGAAGATCTGTATAAAAATATACAAGTAAATTTTAATATAGGAAGCTTAAAAACAATAGAAATAATCCCCAATTAAATACCATTTATATTTTTAAAAATATGCTAAAAAACGCTACTTTCGTATATTATTTAAAAACAAACAATAATGAGTATCATAATCAACATTCACGCACGTCAAATATTTGATTCAAGAGGTAACCCTACGGTAGAAGTAGATGTAGTTACAGAAAATGGGGTTTTAGGAAGAGCAGCTGTACCTTCGGGAGCATCAACCGGAGAGCACGAAGCTGTTGAGTTGCGTGATGGAGGTGAGAAATATATGGGCAAAGGTGTTTTAAATGCAGTAAAAAATGTAAATACAACTATTGCAGAAGAACTATTAGGGACATCTGTTTTTGAGCAAAATACAATAGATCAAATGATGATAGATTTAGATGGTACGCCTAATAAATCTAATTTAGGAGCGAATGCTATTTTAGGAGTTTCATTAGCAGCAGCCAAAGCAGCGGCAAATGAATTAGGTTTGCCTTTATACAGGTATGTAGGAGGTGTTTCAGCAAACACATTGCCAGTACCTATGATGAATATTATTAATGGAGGATCGCATTCAGATGCACCAATTGCTTTTCAGGAATTTATGATAATGCCAGTAAAAGCAAATAATTTTACGGAAGCAATGCAAGTAGGATCCGAAATTTTTCATCACCTAAAAAAAGTGTTGCACGATAGAAATTTGAGCACCGCAGTTGGAGATGAAGGAGGTTTTGCACCAACTTTAGAAGGCACTGAAGATGCCATTGAAACGATAGCGCTAGCTACTAAAAATGCTGGGTATAAGTTTGGAGAAGAAGTAATGATTGCTTTAGACTGTGCTGCGGCAGAATTTTTTGTTGATGGAAAATATGATTACACGAAGTTTGAAGGAGCCAAAGGAAAGATACGAACAAGTAAAGAGCAAGCAGATTATTTAGCAGCATTGGCCGCTAAATATCCAATTATATCTATTGAAGACGGAATGGATGAAAATGATTGGGAAGGATGGAAATACTTGACGGAAATTATCGGAAATAAAGTACAGTTAGTAGGAGATGATTTATTTGTAACAAATGTAGATCGCTTATCAAGGGGAATTGAGAATGGAATAGCGAACTCGATTTTAATTAAAGTAAATCAAATAGGTACTTTAACAGAAACGATTTCAGCAGTAAATATGGCGCATAATGCAGGATATACCTCTGTAATGAGTCACCGTTCAGGAGAAACAGAAGATAATACAATTGCAGATCTAGCGGTAGCCCTAAACACAGGGCAAATAAAAACAGGATCAGCGTCTCGTTCTGATAGAATGGCAAAATACAACCAGCTGTTAAGAATTGAAGAACAACTGGAAAGTGTGGCTTACTATCCTCAAGAAAAAGCATTTAAGATAAAATAAGGTAGAAATATAAGAAAAAACTCATGCTTTTGCATGAGTTTTTTCTTATACGAAAACTTGTAATTGATACAATAGAAGAGCTTTGGTTTGTAGTTTTGGAATAAAATTAGTTGTTAATTCTTAAATGAAATGTTAAAAACCTTATGATTTTCTTTTACAATGGCTTTTGACTATTCCATATTATTTAGTATCTATATTACCGTATTAAAAATCTATTAATAGCAATTTTCAAAATCCTACAAAAAATGGTATATTCGCAACTCACTCAAACATTAAAATAGTAAAGATACGAATGTCAGATATAGCAAAACTACAGATTGGCGAAAACAGCTATGAGTTCCCAATAATGAAAGGAACAGAAAACGAATTAGCAATTGATATTAAGACCTTAAGAGGAGCAACAGGAGGAGTTATTACTATTGATCCAGGATATAAAAATACAGGTTCTTGCCAAAGTGCCATTACATTTTTAAATGGAGAAGAAGGAGTTTTAAGATATAGAGGTTATTCTATAGAAGAATTAGCTGAAAAAGCAGATTTCTTAGAAGTTGCCTACTTGTTGATTTTTGGAGAATTGCCAACAAAAGAGCAGTTGGAAAAATTTCATGCAGATATAAAAGAAAAAGCAATTGTAGATGAGGATATAAAGAAAATTATAGAAGCATTCCCTAGAAACGCACATCCAATGGGAGTTTTATCTTCGTTAACAAGTGCTTTAGTAGCATTTAATCCTTCTTCTGTAAACGTTGACTCAGAAGAGGAAATGTACAATGCTATTGTTAAAATTTTAGCTAAATTTCCTGTACTAGTAGCTTGGACAATGCGTAAGAAGAGAGGGTTGCCTTTAAATTATGGATCAAACAACTTAGGATATGTAGAAAACATTATGAAAATGATGTTTGAAAAACCTAATGAAGAGTATAAAGTAAACCCAATAGTTAAAAATGCATTAGATAAATTACTGATATTACATGCTGATCATGAGCAGAATTGTTCTACATCTACGGTAAGAATTGTAGGATCCTCTCATGCAGGTCTGTTTGCATCATTATCAGCAGGTATTTCAGCGCTTTGGGGTCCATTACATGGAGGAGCTAACCAAGCTGTTTTAGAAATGCTAGAAGCTATAAAAGAAGATGGAGGAGATACGAAAAAATACATGGCTAAGGCAAAAGATAAAAATGATCCTTTCCGTTTAATGGGATTTGGACATAGAGTTTACAAAAACTTTGATCCTAGGGCTAAAATAATAAAAGTAGCAGCAGATGAGGTTTTGGCAGATTTAGGAATAGAAGACCCTATTTTAGATGTGGCTAAAGGATTAGAACAAGAGGCTTTAAATGATGATTATTTCGTTCAAAGAAAATTATATCCTAACGTGGATTTCTATTCAGGAATCATTTATAGAGCAATGGGAATTCCTGTAGAAATGTTTACAGTAATGTTTGCTCTAGGGCGTTTACCAGGGTGGATTGCGCAATGGAGAGAAATGCGTTTGCGCAAAGAACCGATAGGTCGTCCTCGTCAAGTGTATATTGGAGAGAAAGAAAGAGCATTTGTAGAAATTAATAAAAGATAAAAAAGAAATGTCATTTAATTATTTTAAATGACATTTTTTATGATTAAAATTTTAAAGTATAAATTTACTAGGCTTTTTTGAATTTAAATGAAAATTAAGAGTTTTAACTAATATTGAAATCTTTTGAAATGAAGTGATTTTAACTTTCTATTTTGAAGCAAAATTTAGGATTTTGCCCTAATGAAGTCCTTTTTGAGCAATATAGCCTTAACTGCGGTTGCGAGAAAAAGCTAAAATTAGGATGAAATAAGGTAAATTTGCAAGCATAAGAAAAAGTTTAAACGACTTCAACGAGCCATAAGTACAGTTGAAAATTAAAAAGATCAAAAGGTACTTAAGCTTGTAATTTTTTAATGCATTGAAAAAATTTAAAAAAGTTTGTTAGTTTGGATTAAATTAGGAAGATGAAGGAAATTAAAATTATAAAGAATAGATCAGATATTGGAGCAGGAACAAGAGGTTCTGATATGGGGATTGATGCTATAGAAATAGCAGCCATAAATAAAAAAAGTAACTATTTTGATCAATATGAATTTGAAGATGTAATTACAGAAAATGAATCTATTTATAATAAAGAAAATAATTCTTTTGGAAAACGAATAGGAAGTGTTTTTAATCAATGTAAAAGATTGAGTAATCATGTGAAGGTAAATTTACAAGAAGGTAGATTCCCTGTTGTTATTTCTGGAGATCACTCTTCAGCGCTAGGAACTATAAGTGGGGTTAAATCAGCGTATCCGACAAAGAGAGTAGGAGTTATTTGGATTGATGCTCATGGAGATTTACATTCTCCATATACATCTCCGTCAGGAAATATCCACGGAATGCCCCTAGCAGCTGCCATTTCAGATGACAACCTAGATTGTCAGGTAAATCATGAAGTGAGTAGAGAAACTTCTGAATTGTGGGAAAGAATGAAAAATATAGGAATACAAGGGCAAAAGGTAAAGCCTGAGGATATTGTGTTTTTTGGAGTTCGCGATACAGAAGAACCAGAAGATAAGCAAATTGAAAAGTATGGGATTAAAAACTATATGGTAGCAGAGGTTCGTTACCGTGGGTTGAAAACTTGTGTAAATGAAGCTTTAGATAAATTATCCGATTGTGATATTCTTTATATTTCGTTTGATGTAGATGCAATGGATTGCGACATGATTTCTTATGGAACTGGAACTCCAGTACCTAAAGGGTTTGACCAAGAGGAAATTACAGAAATTATAAAAAGCCTTCTAGAAAGTGAAAAAGTGGTTTGTGTAGAATTTGTAGAAGTAAATCCGCTTTTAGATCTTAAAGGGAATAAGATGGCTGAAACGGCCTTTGATATTTTGGAGGAAGTTACCGAAAAAATTAAAGAATTATAAAAAAAAGCGAACTGAAAAGTTCGCTTTTTTTAGCAATAAAAAGAAAAAAAATCATTTTTTATAAGGTAACTTCAATAAAAAAATGATATAAGAAGCAAATCAATTTCTTTATTTTAGCGCATTAAATAAAAGGAATGAAACAAACAACAAACACCATATTAATGGTTCGTCCGGCTAGTTTTAGAATGAACGAACAAACTGCCATAAATAATTATTACCAGCAGGAAATCACAGAAGCACTACCGGAAACAATTAATATGAAAGCTCAAAAAGAGTTTGATACTTTTGTAGAAAAATTGCAAAGTAAAGGAGTAAATGTCATTGTTATTAAAGATACAAGAGTTCCTGATACTCCAGATGCTTTATTTCCTAATAACTGGGTGTCGTTTCACGAGAGCGGAATGGTAGGGGTATATCCTATGTTTGCTGAAAATAGGAGGTTAGAGAGGAGAGAGGATGTACTGGAGTTATTAGAGGAACAAAATTTTGAAATAACAAGTGTCGTTGATTATACAAGTGCTGAGGAAGAAAGCATTTTTTTAGAAGGAACAGGAAGTATGATTTTAGATCGTGAGAATAGGAAGGCATATTGTGCTTTGTCACCTAGGGCAGATGAGGAATTATTTATAGAGTTTTGTGAAGATTTTGAATATACTCCTATTATTTTTAATGCAAATCAAACAGTAGCAGGAAAAAGAGAAGCTATTTACCACACAAATGTAATGATGTGTATTGGTGAAACATTTGCAGTAATATGCTTAGAGTCTATAGATGATAAAAAAGAAAAAAAGAATGTTTTAAAGCACTTAAAATCTGATGGAAAAGAAGTCATTGCTATCACAGAAAAGCAAGTGAATGAGTTTGCAGGTAATATGTTACAAGTAAAAGGAAAAGAAGGAGCTCCACTTTTGGTAATGAGTACTTCTGCATACCACTCTTTAACAAAGGAGCAGGTAAAAAAAATAGAGAGGCATACACCTATCATTCATACGTCATTAGAAACAATAGAAACTTGTGGAGGAGGCAGTGCACGTTGTATGATGGCGGAAGTTTTTTTACCGAATAAAAAATAAACAGATGGGTTTGTTGTTATTAGGAGTTGCTCCTGCAATGATTATCATGTCATACATTTACTTTAAAGATAAATTTGAAAAGGAACCGGTAGCTTTTTTAGCGAAAAATTTTATTCTAGGAGTAACTTTTAGTATTCTGCTAACAGCTGTTTTAGGAGGTATATTGCATAGAATATTTCCCATAACGGATAGTAAAAGCATCTTTCAAATGTTTATAAAAGCATTTATAACTGTTGGTTTTGTAGAAGAGCTTTCGAAATACTTAGTAGTTCGATTTTATGCACAACCTAATAAAGAATTTAATGAGCCTTTTGATGGGATTGTTTATGCAGTAATGGTTTCTATGGGGTTTGCTACTCTTGAAAATATTTTATATGTATTTCAATATGGTGCAGAAACAGGAATTACGCGTGCTTTTACAGCTGTTCCAGCACATGCAACATTTGCAATATTGATGGGGTATTTTATGGGAAAAGCGAAATTTTCAAAATACAAAGTCCAGTTAAATTTAACTGGACTTATATTGGCTACATTCTTTCATGGAGCCTATGATTTTTTCTTATTTATTCATTTTATACCAGGAATTTCAGCAGGTGCTTTTATTTCTTTAGCAGTAGGAATTATATTATCTAACAGGGCTATAAAGCTACATGCAGAAAATTCTAAATTTAAAAATTAGAAGACTACTTTAAAGCTTCAGTAATAATATTTCCCGTATTTCCATTAGGAAATTCAATTTGCAATAAATTAGAAATAGTAGGAGCAATATCTATAATACGATATGCGTTTTTTGAATTGCCTTGTTTAATTCCATTTCCATAAAATATAATAGGAATATGTGTATCATATGAATAACCAGATCCGTGTGTAGTTCCTTTTTTAGGATAGCTAACGGTAGATGGAGTTGGAATTAATAAAACATCCCCAGAAAACTTTTGGTTGTATCCATTTTGTAAAGAGCTTAAAATTCCTTTTTCAAAATTAGCCGATTGTAGTGCCTTAGCAGTAATGGTTTTGTAAATACCTGTATAATTAATTGCTTCATCAGCAATTTTTTGAGCTACTTCATTCGCATTTAACTTTAAAGAAGCTATTTTTTCTTTATTTAAAAATAGTTGAAAATTAGAAATGTTTTCAACTAACTCATCAGAGCCAAAGTGTTTTTGAGTGCTGTTATTTATAAAGTTTGTAAACTTTTTATAGCTAAAATAGTTAGCAGGAACTTTTAGAGACTGTAGGTAAGCAGGAACTTGTACAGCTGCATGGTCTGCTGTTAGAAATAAAGTATAATTTTCTTTCCCAATATGAGTATCTAGGAAGTTAAAAAAACTTTCTAAATCTTTATCTAAACGTAAATAAGTATCCTCTATTTCTTTAGAAGCAACTCCAAATTGATGTCCTACATAGTCTGTAGAAGAAAAACTAACGGTTAAGAAATCGGTGTATCTTCCTTGACCTAGTTTTTCTCCAATAATAGCAGCTTTAGCAAAATCAGCCGTGATGGAGTTTCCAGCAGGAATTGCTTTTAAAATACTATAATTAGCATTGTATTTACGAAGTTTAGGAATGTTGTGAGGAAAAACAGGCTTATCTTCTCCTTTAAAAGGTTGTTCAAAATTATTATCATCCGTAATACTTTCCGTATAAGTACTGATATCATATAAAGTATTCCAAGGTTTACTTAAATATGCATCCGCTTTTCCAGAAGCATTAAAGCGTTGTACCCATTCAGGCAGTTGGTCCATATAAAAAGAAGAACTGATAAATTTACCTTCCGAGCCTCCTTGAAACCAGTAAGCGGCGTTCGCAGTATGTCCAGCTGGTAAAATAGAAGAACGATCCTTAATTGCTATTCCAATTGTTTTCCCTTTCATGTTTTGAGCTAAACGCAATTGATCGGTTATTGTAGTGGTAAGCATTCTATAAGGAGATTTTTGCCCTCCAGTACCTTCATACCCTATAGAGGTATAAGAATTATCATCAACGCAGTAAATAGCTTTTTTAGCAAATTTATCATACCAGTTATTTCCTATAATACCATGGTTTGAAGGGGTGGTTCCTGTATAAATAGAAGTGTGTCCAACAGCCGTATAAGTCGGAATATAATTATAATGTGCATTTTCTAGAGAAAAGCCATTTTTTAATAAGCGTTTAAAGCCTCCATCGCCATACTTATCAGAAAAACGAACTAAGTAATCATAGCGCATTTGATCTACAACGATACCAATAACTAGCTTGGGTTTAGGCTTTTCTTTTTGTTTAACAGAAAAGCCAGTTATTGCAATCAGCATAAAAAGAGCGATGGGTAATATATTTTTTTTCATTAGAATATTTTCGTTATTGTTGGTCAAAAGTAAGTAAAAATGAGTAGTTAAATGAAACAATAGGTGAAGAGTTAAGCTAATTTTAATACTTTAGCGGAAAGAAAAGAAATAGATGAATTACATCGAACATATTGGTAAGTATTTTTTAATGTTGAAAGAGGTTTTTACCAAGCCACAAAGAGCTAGAGTTTTTAAAGAAGCTATATTTAGGGAAATTGACGAATTAGGATTAAAATCTATAGGAATTATAGCGTTTATTTCATTTTTCATAGGAGGGGTTATAGCTTTACAAACAGCGTTAAATTTAGAAAGCCCCTTCATTCCAAAATCGTTGATAGGTTTTGCAGCAAAAAGATCGGTAATATTAGAGTTTGCACCTACTTTTTGCTCAATCATATTGGCAGGAAAGGTAGGGTCTTATATAACATCTAGTATTGGTACTATGAGAGTTACAGAACAAATAGATGCATTAGAGGTAATGGGAATTAATTCTTTGAATTATCTGGTATTACCAAAGGTTATAGCAACCGTATTTTTTTATCCATTCTTGATTGTTTTAGGAATGTTTTTGGGAATTTTTGGAGGATGGGTTGCAGGAGTATTTTCAGGGTTGTTTTCGGGGATAGACTTTATAACGGGGGTACAGATGGAGTTTAATCCATTTTTGCTAACCTATGCAATTATAAAAACATTGGTATTTGCTTTTTTAATAGCAACGGTACCGTCTTATCATGGATATTTTGTAAAAGGAGGCTCGTTAGAAGTAGGAAAAGCAAGTACGCAGTCGGTAGTTTGGACAATAGTTGTTATTGTTATAACGAATTATTTTTTAACACAAATGTTGCTAACGTAAAATGATAGAAGTAAAAGGCTTACATAAAGGTTTTAATGGGGTAGAGGTTTTAAAAGGAATAACGACTACTTTTGAACCAGGAAAAACAAGTTTGATTATAGGTCAAAGTGGTTCTGGGAAAACGGTTTTTTTAAAATCACTAATAGGGCTTCATCTCCCAGAAAAAGGAACAGTGGTATATGATGGTAGAGTAAATACGGCACTCTCTTTAGAGGAAAAAAGAGAGTTAAGACAAGAGTTAGGAATGGTTTTTCAAGGAAGTGCGTTATTTGATTCGCAAACAGTAGAGGAAAATGTTATGTTTCCTTTAAAAATGTTTACCAAGCAGCCAGAAGAAGAGATGCTAGAAAGGGTTAACTTTGTACTAAAAAGAGTGAATCTTGAAAATTCAAATAAAAAATTCCCAGCAGAATTATCTGGAGGAATGCAAAAGAGAGTTGCTATAGCAAGAGCCATAGTGATGAACCCGAAGTATTTATTTTGTGATGAACCAAATTCAGGATTAGATCCTCAAACAGCCATTGTTATAGATAATTTAATTCAAGAAATTACAGAAGAATATAAAATAACCACAGTCATTAATACACATGATATGAATTCGGTTATGGAAATAGGTGAAAAAATTGTTTTTTTAAAAGATGGCTATAAAGCTTGGGAAGGCAATAATAAAGAGATTTTCAAAACAAATAATGAAGCTGTAGTAAGCTTTGTATATTCTTCAAACTTATTTAAAAAGGTAAGAGAAGCTTATTTATCCGAAAAATAATTTTTTGATAAAAAACTGTTAAATAGGTTATTGTGAAATGAAAACTAAAATAATTTTATTTTTTGATAAAAAAGCTTTGTAGAAACAAAAAAGGTCTGTATATTTGCAACCGCTAAGCAGAAAAAGAAAATAATGACCGGGTAGCTCAGTTGGTAGAGCATCTCCCTTTTAAGGAGAGGGTCCTGGGTTCGAGCCCCAGCCCGGTCACTTAATTGCATCTTTTTTTAAGAAAAAATAGCAATAATTAGGGGAGATTCCAGAGCGGCCAAATGGGACGGACTGTAACTCCGTTGTCTTACGACTTCGCAGGTTCGAATCCTGCTCTCCCCACAAAAAAAACCTTAGTCTTATTGATTAAGGTTTTTTTATGGAATTATTTAGGATCATTCTTAAAAGTTACGGTTACGTAAAAATCCCTCTTCTTAATAGTTTGAAGAAGAGGGAAGGATTTCTAGATAAAACCTATGCTAAAATGCAATTAATCTCTTAAAAAAGACGCATAACTAAATAAAAAAGGTTAGTTTATCTTTCAAATTTTATAAATGATTTTGAATAGTGATTGTCTTTGTCGAATATCTTTATAAAGTATGTTCCTGTTTTTAATTTTTTAATATCGATAGAAGGTGTCAATGAATTTTGAATCACAATTTTTCCATGAATATCAATAATTTGATAATACCCACTTTTTAGGAGCGTCGAAGTTTTAATATTTATAAAATCATTTGATGGGTTCGGGTATATCTGTAAATCAATAGAGGGAATATTCTTATCGATATATTGAGTAGTTTTATTTTTGCGAGAAGATGTTCGAATGATATTTACATTATAATCTTCAACTTCTCCGTTGCTAAATATTTCGCAGGCTGTTTGAGGAGTTCCGTATTTTATAGATACTCTCATTTTAGTTATTCCAGACAAGGCATTGTTTGGAATTTTGATTGAATAGGTGTTATGAATGCTATTGGTAGCTTGATTTACGATTCTTTCACTTTCTTCAAAAATACCATTTTGATTATAATCTATCCAAGTACTGAGGTGTTCTGTGTATGGTGAGCCTATGGAACCGGTAGTAATGGTTAATGGGCTAGTAGTTCCAGCAGTTATAGTAGCTGTTTTATTCATAAAGTTGGTATAACCACCATTTCGACCGCTTGTATTTACCATGCCTCCAAAAGAAATAGCATCAATCCATTCATATTCTGTCTTGTATGCTTTTGACCTACAGTACTTTTCTTTTTTTAATACTGTTAAGTTAAATTCTTGAGTAGTTTTATTGATGCCATCGGTAGCTTCTATGACAACTGTATGTTTACCAATATCATTATGAGTAGGGATTCCTCTTAGTACATAGTTTCCGTTTTCAAAAAGGAGACTTGTCCAAGAAGGACCTTCTTTTAGAGATACCGTTACAATATCGTTACGATTTTCGTCCCAAACGTTAACCTTATATTTGTAAAAAGTATCAGCATCAATAGTAGTAGTTGGTTTATATTTAAATATAGGAGCCATATTGGTAGGGTATAGGTCAATAATAATGGCATTATTATCTATCCAATTATATCTACCATCATGAGTAACCATGTCAGTTAAAGAAAAGAACCCATTACTTCTTCCTCCCCATCCCCAATTGATATGGAAAAAATCACCTTGTTCAGTAGCGTCGTATCCATCCAAAGTAAATAGGTGTCCTGAACTGAGTGTTGTAGGATCTAAAAGATTTTCACTTCTTCCAGTATATAAAACAGGTCTTTTTTCATCAAGTTGCTCTTTTATAATATTACTCCATTCTACGTCAGAATAGTTGTGTTTGTATATCATTTTGGCATCTTTATGGTATTTAAAGTTCTTTTTTAAAGCAGATAAAGCATCGCGTGTACGAGCACTAGAACCTCCATTTGAAGATATTCCATAATTCATTTTAACAGAAACACCAGCGTGATACGATAGTTTTGCATTTTCATCATCAGCATTTATTTTAGACATATTATCCCAGTCGTATCGCTGGTTTTCAAAATTAACGCTAATAGTTCCGTACTTCTTATGGTTATAAGAAGTTTGGCTTTTACCTGTTGTAGGAAATTCCCAATACCTCATTACTTGAGCCATTGCAGTGGCTACGCATCCAACAACAGCTTTTTCATCATCACTACTAGGACAAAACTTTTCGAATCCTTGAGATTGTTTGTATAAGATATCTCCCATAAATGGTATGATCATTTTTGCTTTAAACTGATTTTTAGGACTTTTTTTTAGTAATTGATTCCATTTGTTATGACTGTCAGTTTTTTCTCTCTTTACTTTTTGAGCTAGCACATTTTTATAAACAAATGTTTTGTAGGCATTCAGTAGGTTTTTAGTGGTAGGGTTTTTAGAACTAGCATCAAAGAAAGAGTTATTAGAATATCCTAAAATAGGCTTTGTACTATTACTTGCAGCAACGATTACAAATCCGCCTTTCTTAAAGTTAACAATATAGTAAACGATCTGTTTTTTGAAAGAAACTTCTTTTATAGAAGCAAATTCTTTAGGAGAAAAAGTTGAATTTTGAAAGGTGTTTGCATGCGTTTGTCTTTTAAAATTAATCCATTTTGTAGCAATGGAAATAGCTGTTTCTTTGTCGATTTGATCGGCAAATGAATTTTTGAAGGAAAAGAGTAAAATAAGGGTTAGTAGGGTGATTTTTTTAATCATTATTCATGTATTTATAGTTGTATTTTTTTGCAAAGGTATGCGGTAAATAAAGGATCAGCAATTAGTATAATTACCTGCTTTTGCGTAGGTGTTTATACGGAAAGATCTCTACTAAATAAAGAGTATATAGAAATTAGTTTAATAAGATTGAGAAATATGTTTAGAAATAGCAGGTGGCTCAATAGGTCAGTTTTTTGGAATAGAGAGTGAATTGTAAAAATGAAATTTTGTATCTTTCCCGAGTTCATAAAAGATAAAATTATATAGATGGAAGAAAAGATGACCAATGGAGAATCGGTAGAGCAGTCGAAGAAGGAGATGAAAGAAGGAGCAAAGGGGCTTATAGAAAGTGTTAAAAAATATTTAAAGGAATTATTAGATTTTCGAGAAGATACCGATCATGAAGCTACGATAGAGGCAATAAAAAATGATATTGATTTTAAAGGAGCAACAGCGTGGATTTTAATTTTTGCGGTATTTGTAGCTTCTATAGGGTTAAATGCAAATTCAACAGCAGTAGTTATTGGAGCCATGCTAATTTCGCCATTAATGGGACCAATTTTAGGTATAGGAATGGCATTTGCAATTAATGATATTGAAGTATTTAAGAAATCGGCTGTTAGCTTGTCAACAATGATTATCTTAAGTCTTTCAGCATCATTTATATTTTTTTACTTCTTTCCTTTAAGTGAAGATACTTCTGAGTTATTAGGAAGAACTAAACCAGATATAAGAGATGTACTTATTGCTTTTTTTGGAGGATTAGCGCTAATGGTAGCTAGAACGAAAAAAGGAACAATTGCGTCTGTAATTTTTGGTGTGGCAATTGCTACGGCTTTAATGCCTCCTTTGTGTACGGTTGGTTATGGATTGGCAAAATGGATTTCAGGAGATTCTATAGGATTTACATATGCTTTAGGAGCGATGTATTTGTTTACAATCAATACCATATTCATTGCTTTGGCAACCTTTATAGTATTAAAGTTGTTGAGTTTTCCAATGCATAGATATGCTAATGCGGCAAAAAGAAAACGGTATGCAACAATAGCAACTGTCGTTGGCTTTTTGGTCATGATTCCTGCTATTTATACATTTATAATAGCATTAAATCAGAGTAGAGTAGATGCTCAGATTAAAAATTATATATCAGCGGAGGTCAAGTCTAATAAAGAATTACAGTTAATGAACTACGATTTCAATTCTATAGACCAGACATTATCGTTAAATTTTTTCAATGAAATTACAGATGCCACTAAAAATGATTTATTAAATGAATTAAATAGCAATCCTTTGTATCCAAGTTTAAGAGGTGTAAAACTAGAAATAAAAGGAAGTGATACAAAAAGTTATGAGTTAATTTCGGAGGCTTATAAAGATAGTAGAGAAGAATTAAAAGAGAGTAAAAATGTTATTTCAGGATTGCAAAAACAAATTATGGAATTGCAACAAACGATAACTATACTGAATCAGCGAATAGAACGAGATGCTTTGAATTACAATAAGAAGGTAATTGCTTTTAGTAGAATTGCTAAGGATGCTAAAATTAGATACCACAACATTAAAGAGATTCGTTTTGCTAATTTGCTAACGTCTAAAGATTTTATAAAAATAGATACAATTCCTGAAGCAACAATAATATGGGATCATAAACTTCCTGATAATGTTCTTAAGGAGAAAGAAAAAGAACTGCGCTCATGGATGCAAAGAGAAATGGAACTAGATACTTTATATCTTAGAACGGAGTAAGGAGGGAGTGTTTCATTTATAAAAAAGCCTAAAATCTGATTTTTTTCAGTTTTTAGGCTTTTTTATTTACCGTAGTTTATATATAAAAGAAATAAAAAAGGTAAAAAATAAGATGAAAATAGCAATTATTTTTATCGTTGTTGGAATTTTAGTTAAATATGGAAAAATGTATTTTCCTTAATAGTAGGATATAAAGCAATGTGGGAGGAAGAGAGAAAAATGTGTGATACTGATAAGGAAGGTGTTGTGTTTGGGGATATAATGTAAAGAGTGGTTTAGGGATTTTTATTAGGTATTTTATAGCAAAAAAGGTAGCTAATGATAGTATTGGATATTACGCGTTGTTTTTTGACAATCATAGAGATACTGTATCGGCTTACTGAATTAAATTTAAAAAAGATATAAAAAAGTTCATCTGATTGTGGATCCCTATGGAGGTATTGGGAGGGCAAATTAGATGGATTGTTTATAAATTCATTCCAATCCAGAATACTATTTTACTCAATGTAAAATTTGAAGAGAGGAATAAGTGCGATAAGTAGCTATTAATGTATTATTGTTTGTAGGGTACTGCTATTGCTTTATGAAATATTTTAACAAGAGTATCAAAAAAACCTCGCAATATTGCGAGGTTTTTTTGATACTCTTGTTAGAGAGCGTTATAGAGGTATTAGTTGTTAGTTTTGGCTAATAACTCTAAATGTTGTTCTTCTGTTTGCTGCGTGCTCTCTTTCAGTACAAGAAACACCATCAGCACATCTATTTGTTAATTTATTTTCACCATAACCATTAGCAGTTAATTGGCTAGGATTAACTCCTTTAGTTACTAAGTAGTTTACAACGGCTTGTGCTCTTCTTTCAGATAAGCGTTGGTTGTTTACTTTGTTACCTCTAGAATCTGTATGAGATTCAATGGCTACAGCAACTCCATCTTTCAATACAGGTAATAAACGAGCATCAATAATACGTTTAGCTGCTGGAGTTAACGTAGCACTTCCTAAATTCCAGTTGATAGGTAAAGGAGTATTCGTTACTAATTTACAGTCAACAGGTTTCCATGTAGTTAAGCCTCCCTTAGAAACTAAAACTTCTTTAGTTACTGTTTTGTATTTAGCATCTACAGGAACTTCCTCTTTCCAAGCATCTTTTACCAATACTGTCTTTGTTAAAGTAGCGTATTTTGGTTCAGTTTTTACAAGCTTTGTAGTTGGAGGAGCTACCATTACTCTCTTTTTGAATGTTTTAGCTCTTTCGTCAATAGCTACTGTTTCTACAGTTTCAGGAGAGATAACCGTTTTCTTAATTACGGTAGATTTAGAAGGAATGTCAATAACTCTAGTTGTTGGAGGAGTCACCATAACTCTTTTCTTAAAGGTTTTAGTGATGGCAGGAATTTCAATAACTTCAGTAGTTGGAGGAGTCACCATTACTTTTTTCTTGATAATCTTAGTTACAGCAGGAATTTTAACAACTTTAGTAGTTTCTGGAGTTGTTACATATCTTTTGATAGTTTTAGTAACTTCAGGAATAGTAACTACTTTAGTAGTTGGAGGAGTCACCATAACTCTTTTCTTAATAACTTTAGTTATTTCAGGAATTTCAATAACTTTAGTAGTCGGAGGAGTCACCATAACTCTTTTCTTGATAACTTTAGTAACTTCAGGAATTTCAATAACTTTGGTAGTTGGAGGAGTTTTCATGACTCTCTTTGTATAAGTAGCGTTACCACATCCATTAGGGCCAGCTTTACTTTCGTCACAATTAGGTGTTGAAACCACAGAAGCATCTTTGTCTAATACAGTTTTGTTGATTGTTGTATATTGAGCAGGTACTTCTCTGTAACACCAGTAACGGCAATCATTAGGGTCAGAAGATTCACAGTCAGGAGCCTTATCGCTCATTTGCCATCTTGCAGATTTCGCTCTTAACTCAATCGTTTCACTGTCTTTACTAAAAGCAGCAGGAATTACTCTTAAAGAAGAACCAAAGTCTTTTTTGTGGTAAGATACTGTTTCAGTAGCGTACGTTGCAGGAACAACTTCCAAACGTTGACTAGCTTCTCTTTCTACAATAGTAACATCTCTCATTTCGTATTTAGCAGGAACTAACTCTAAACGTTGGCTAGCTTCTTTTACGACAACAGTAACATCTTTCATTTCGTATTTAGCAGGAACAACTTCCAAACGCTGGCTAGCTTCTCTTTCTACGATAGTTTCAGTAACAACGCTTGTTTTAGAAGGTACTTTCACTAAGCGTTGGCTTGCTTCTTGAATGGTTACTTCAACATCTTTCATTTCATATTTAGCAGGGATGATTTTAACTTTCTGATAAGCCTCATTGACTACAACAGTAAAATCTTTCATTTCATATTTAGCAGGAACTTTTTCTAAACGTTGACTTGCTTCATGAGTAAGAACAGTAACGTCTTCAATGTTCGTTTTAGCAGTTATCTTACGTAAACGCTCACTACCTTCTTCAGTAACAACAGTAAAGTCTTTCATTTCGTACTTAGCAGGAACAATAACCAATTTTTGAGATCCTTCATCAACTAAAACACGCTCTGTAACTGTTTTGAATTCGGCAGGATGCGTTACAATTCTCTTATAAGCAGGAGCTACCTCAATTGATATATCTTGGTTCTTCCATACTTCTGGAGTTTTACAACGGACATAACATTTCCCCGGCTCTGCATTCGTAGGCAGGTCTTGTGCAGATACGGTCAATCCGAACATTAATAATGATCCAGATAATAATAGTTTCTTCATAATGAATAAAGTTTATTTTGATTGTTTAACTTTTACCTATGACACATCCTAGGGGAGAAAGTCACATACCTACAAATATAATCAAATAACTTTAAACGTTAAAGCAAATTATAGTTTATTGAAATATAGGCTCTTAATGATGCCATCAGAAAGGCCTATTTTAGGAACGAATATCTTTCGTGCTCCACTCCACTTCATAGCTGAAAGATATATTTTAGTAGCAGGAACAATAACATCCGCTCTATCAGGGTTTAGGCTTAGTTCAGAAATACGTTCTTTATAGCTCATTTGTTTTAAAAACTGGTATTGGGCATTTAGATAAATGTAAGAGATTGGCTTGCCTATAGTTCTACCAGACATCTTGAAGATTTTGTTGATATTTCCACCAGAGCCAATTAAAGAAATTCTTTTTAAATCTTTGGTGTTTTCTTTAATCCATTTTTCTACCTCCTTAAACATGGCTTTATTTTCTGCTTTTTTATTATTTATAAGCCTTACAGTTCCCATTTTAAAGGATTTTGAATTAATGATTTTCCCTTTTGAAAAAACAGTAAATTCAGTGCTACCACCTCCAACATCTACATACAAATAAGAAGCTTCACCTTGGATGAGTTCACTTAGGTCTGTTGAAGAGATGATAGCGGCTTCTTTTTTACCATTAATAATATCTATATCAATAGCCGTTTCTTTTGATATTTGGTGGGCAACTTCTTTACCGTTTTTAGCCTCTCGCATTGCTGAAGTAGCACAAGCTTTATAGCGCTCTACACCATGTACATCCATTAGCAATTTAAATGCTTGAATAGCACTTATCATTCTAGTAATATTTGCTTCTGAAATTTTTCCAGAAACGAAAACATCAGCACCTAAACGAATAGGTACGCGAACCAAAGATGATTTTTTAAATTGAGGTTCCCTATTTTTTTCTACAATAACATTTGAAACCAACAATCTAATTGCATTTGAGCCAATATCTATGGCTGCATATTTTTTAATTTCTAACAAAATATTTTTATTTATAATCTTTAGGAAAAGCGGTAAGAATAGTGGTTCCTTTTTTTATACTTTTCCAGTGTTTATTGTCAAATTGAATTCCTATCACTCCACATGTTGAAACATGTGCAATAGGTTTATCTCCGAATTTATTGACAAAAGAATTAATGCCGTGATCGTGGCTAAATACAATGGCACTGTTGAAATTATCATCTAAAGCCTTGATTGTTTTTACTAAATAGCCATCGCTAAAACTGTATAGCTGCTTTTTTATTTGCAAATTAGAAAGGGGGTATTTAAAATTTTCACAAAAAATAATAGCAGTATGCAATGCTCTATTGGCACTACTAGAAACAAAAACATCAGGTTTTTCTAGTTCTTTGGATAAAACCTTGGAAACCAAGTGTGCATCATTAATTCCCCTTTCTTTTAAAGGGCGATCAATATCTTTTATGCTGCTATATTTCCAAGAAGATTTAGCGTGACGAACAATATAAAGTGTCTTCATTCAATAGTTAAAGATTGATGTGTAAATATAAAAAATTAAGGAGCTAATCGTTCTATTTTCCATGAAAAGTTAGCTTGTAATGCGTACCTGATTCTATCGTGCATTCTGTTAGGTCTGCCTTGCCAAAATTCAATAGAAACGGGTTTTACAATGTATCCACCCCAATTTTCGGGACGAGGGATTTCTGCTCCTTTATATTTTTGCTCAAAAAAAGATAGTCGCTCGTCTAATACAGTTCTTGAAGCAACAACGTCACTCTGTTTGGAAGCCCATGCACCTAGCTTACTACCATCAGGGCGAGACTCGAAGTATCCATCGGATAAATTTTTAGCTAATTGCTCCGCTTTTCCTTTGATAATAACCTGTTGCTCTAATCCTGCCCAAAAAAAAGATAAGCAAATATGGTTGTTAGCTAAAATAGCCTTCCCTTTTTCTGAATCATAATTAGTATAAAAAATAAAGCCCTCCCAAGTGTATTTTTTTAGAAGAACAACTCTATTTTTAGGAAAACCATCTAGTCCTATAGAAGAAACAGTCATTGCGTTGGCTTCTTCCACAGTATCTGAAGCATCAGCATTTAAAAACCATTTCTGAAATAATTCTATAGGATTCTCAGGGCAATTGCTTTCTAGCAATTCTTGTTTTTCGTAAATTTTTCTATAATTACTTAAATCGTGTGACATAATTCTATCAAAGAGTTTAAACAAAAATAAAATTTTTAATTGAGTATTTAAGCTAAATTTACGAGTTGTTAGTACACCTCGTTTAGTTTTAAGATATTTGCCCTAAGTATTTAAAAATAGAAACGGAAAATTATATAACGCTTAATAAGAACAATAAATGACTAAAGTTGTCTTAATAACTGGAGCTTCTTCTGGTATAGGAAGAGCTATTGGAGTTTTTTTGCACAAAAATAATTACCAAGTATATGGAACGAGTAGAAGTCCTAAAAAATCAGGAGATTATCCTTTTAAGTTAATTGCTTTAGATGTTTTAAACAAAGAAACCATTCAACAAGCAGTAAATGCTATTATAAGAAAAGAAGGAAGAATAGATGTACTGATTAATAATGCAGGGAAAGGAATTACAGGACCTATAGAGGATACTCCTATAGAAGAGATGAAGCGTAACTTTAATACGAATTTTTTTGGAGCTATAGAGGTGATGAAGGCGGTATTGCCACAAATGAGAACTCAAAGAAAAGGGATCATTATAAATATAACTTCTATTGCAGGATATATGGGGTTACCTTATAGAGGGGTTTATTCGGCTAGTAAAGGAGCCTTGGAGCTGCTTACAGAGGCACTGAGTATGGAAGTGAAAAATTTTGGAATAGACGTGGTAAATGTTGCTCCTGGAGATTTTGCTACGAATATAGCCGCAGGAAGGTATCATACACCTGTCTTTGAAGATTCTGCATATAAAGAGAAATATGCAGAAAACTTAGCATTGATGGATGCACATGTGCATAAAGGAATGGATCCAATACTAATGGCAGAGGCTGTTTTAAAAATTATTGAAGCAGAAAAAAGAAAAATACACTACAAAGTGGGGGGCTTTATGGAAAAGTTTTCTATTGTATTGAAAAGAGTATTGCCTGATAAATGGTATGAAAAATTACTGATGAACCATTATAAATTGTAAATTCGCACCATACTTAAGAAGAAGAGAGCGGGTAAGAGATGCCTTTGCTACTCAAAAAAATATACTAAAACACAACTTATAAAGAAATAAATACATGAAATTTTTTATTGATACCGCTAATTTAGAGCAAATAAAAGAGGCACAAGCACTAGGTATTTTAGATGGAGTAACTACGAATCCATCTTTAATGGCAAAGGAAGGAATTACTGGAGAAGGTAATATCATTAACCATTATAAGAAAATTTGCGAATTGGTTGATGGAGATGTTTCTGCAGAGGTAATTGCTACTGATTATGAAGGAATGATAAAAGAAGGCGAAGCATTGGCAGCTTTAAATCCTCAAATCGTTGTAAAGTTACCAATGATAAAAGATGGGGTAAAAGCATGTAAGTATTTTTCGGAAAAAGGTATTAAAACGAATGTAACATTAGTGTTTTCAGCAGGGCAAGCTTTGTTGGCAGCAAAAGCAGGCGCAACTTATGTTTCACCATTTATAGGACGTTTGGATGATATTTCTACGGATGGATTGAATTTAATTTCTGAAATCCGTCAGATTTATGACAATTATATGTTTGATACGCAAATATTAGCAGCATCAGTACGTCATACGATGCATATTATTGATTGCGCAAAGCTAGGTTCAGATGTAATGACTGGTCCTTTGAGTGCTATTGAAGGATTGTTAAAGCATCCTTTGACAGATATTGGTTTGGCTAAATTTTTAGCAGACTACAAAAAGGGAAACTAAGTAATAGCTATAAGAGGTTAGGAACTTGAATTTGTATGCTGACCTCTTTCCGTTTTCTTATACCCACAAAAAATTAATGTTATTACAAAAGAATGTTCCCAAAAAAAGAACTCGCACAAACTGTTATAGCTGCCTGTCATCAGTTTGATATCAATACGGTTGTTATTTCTCCAGGATCTCGAAATGCTCCATTGACTATTGGGTTTTCAAATCATCCAGAAATAGAAGCATTGAGTATAGTAGATGAGCGATGTGCTGCTTTTTTTGCATTAGGAATTGCTCAACAAACTCAAAAACCTGTAGGGCTTGTATGTTCCTCTGGTTCTGCATTGTTAAATTATTACCCTGCAATAGCTGAAGCTTTTTATAGTAATATTCCACTGGTCGTTATTTCTGCGGATAGGCCTAAAGAATTAATTGATATAGGAGATGGTCAAACGATTCGCCAAGAAAATGTGTTTGAGAATCACATTCTTTTTGCTGCAAATTTAAAAGAAGCCGCAGGCACTTTAGAAGAAAATTCAGATCTTTTAGCAAAGGCATTGTTTACAGCTACTTATAAAAAAGGACCTATTCATATTAATGTACCATTTAAGGAGCCATTATATGAAACGGTTGATGTTTTAGCTCCTTTCGTATTAAATCAAGTAAAAAAATCTTTTAGTACCACCTATAATAATAGGTTTTTAAAGGAAGAAAAAGCGAAGGTCAATTACGAAACATTCTTGTCAATATGGAATTCTTCTGCTAAAAAAATAATTTTAATAGGGAGTAATTTTCCTAGTGAAAAAATTCAAGAAGCTTTAGCACTTTTTGCAGAAGATGACACTGTGTTAATCATGACAGAAACAATTTCTAATGTGCACCATCCAAATTTTATCAATGCAATAGATCAATTAATTTTTTCATTAAAAGAGGAAGATTTCGAAGCACTGAAACCAGAAATATTGGTAACTTTAGGAGGAATGGTTGTTTCTAAAAAAGTAAAGCAATTTTTACGAAATCATCCGCCTCAACATCATTGGCATATAGATGAAAATAATGCGATGGATACCTATTATTGTTTGACAGAGTTTGTTCAAGAATCTCCTTCAGTTTTCTTAGAGAAGTTGGCAAAAGATAGAAAAAATAGATCGAGTAATTTTCAATATAAATGGTTAAAGGAACGTGCATATAGAAGAGAGAAACATCAAAAATACCTAAATAGCGTTGCATATTCAGATTTGAAGGTATTTGAAGAGGTGTTAAAAAGCATCCCTGAAGAAAGCCAGTTGCAATTAAGTAATAGTTCTGTTATTAGATATACTCAATTATTCTCAATTCAAAAATCGCTAGCTGTTTTTTGTAATAGAGGAACAAGCGGCATTGATGGTAGTACTAGTACGGCCATTGGAGCAGCTATTGCAACGAATAAAAAGCAAACAGTTTTTATAACAGGAGATCTGAGTTTCTTTTACGATAGTAATGCATTGTGGAACAATTATATTCCGAATAATTTTAGAATTATTCTTATTAATAATTCAGGAGGCGGAATTTTTAGGTTTATACCGGGGCCTAAAACAACCAATGCAATTGATTATTTTGAAACTTCTCATAACTTAACTGCGGTACATTTATGTAAGATGTATGGTTTTGAATATTGTTTTGCAGATACCGTAGAAAGTTTACAAGAAAGTTTGCAAAGGTTTTATGAAAAAGGAAAGCAACCAAAAATATTAGAAATAAGCACTCCAAAAGAAATTAACGACGTAGTTTTGCAAAACTATTTTAAACAATTATAACAGAATGGAATATTTAAACGAAGGAGATAAGGTAGATTTAATAATTGGACAAAAAACAATGTTGGGATATACCGTGTTGATAAATGAGGAATTTGAAGGTCTTTTGTATAAAAATGAAATCTTTTCTGAAGTGGAAGAAGGAATGAAAATGAAAGGCTATGTTAAAAAAGTTCGCGAAGACGAAAAAATAGATGTTAGCCTTCGTCCCCAAGGTTTTAAAAGTGTCATCGATACAGATGTAGAAGTTGTTCTGAATAAGTTAAAAGAAAAAGGCTTTTTACTTTTAACTGACAAAAGCTCTCCTGAATCTATTAAATTTCATTTACAAATGAGTAAAAAAGCATTCAAAAGAGCTATTGGTAATTTATACAAGAATAAAAAGATCGTAATATCTTCAGATAGAATCAGCTTAACATAAAAAGGGAGTTATTTATTCTCCCTCTTTTTGTTCTTCATGATCTTCTTGCTGCTCATCTTCTTGTTGTTCTTCCTCTTGCTCTTCTAAATTTTCTTCTTCTTGTAAATTTAAATGTTCCTCTGGAGCACTATTCATCAGTCTATTTACCCGCTTTATATTTTCATAAAAGGCATCAGCATTAGGGTCAGATAATTCCATTTTACCATAAGCAGCCTTATAATAAAAATCTGCCTTTTCGTAATCCTTTCCCAATTCATGGTATTTACCAATATAAAAATCACCCAGATGCAAATCAGGATACTTAATCAAAGCAAAATCACCTAAAACGCGTAGGTAGTCACCATCTTGTCTATCCATTACAATTTCTTCAATAATATAAATATCGTCTAAGCGCACGTTCAAGTTAGTGCCGTATAAGTACTCTATATCTAAATACTTTTTTTCTACGTATTTAATAGCTTCTAAAGGAGGAAGATCTTTGATGTGTTTATTAAATTCTTCTTTAGAAATTTTAGCATATAATTTGAATATCTGTGAAATAGCCCTAGGAACAGCTTCTCCTATGGATGATAATAAATTAGGAGAATCATTAAAAGACTCAAAATTAACTCGAAGATTTTTAGCATCATAAGAAGAGATCAATGCTTTTACTTCATTAAAAAAGTTATGTTGTTTTCTGGAAGTATGTTTGCTAGTATTACTATAAATAAAGAAGGTGTTATCAATAGCATTAAGTCTTTTTAAACTATAAGAGTTGATAATATTTACAGTACTTTCAGAAAAGGCAGGAGCTATACAAACATAGGCATTAAAAACAGGCGTTACTTCTTTTAAATAGTAGGTAAGAAAATTAGCTGCTTTGCCTTCTCCTACAATAGTTAAAAAAGGAGACACTTTGTAAGAAGTTTCCATGTACGGAATAACCTCCTCTTTTATAAAATCGTAAAAAGAGCTGGCAGTACTTGTAAGCGCTTTGTTTGCAGGAACAATTGAAGTATCTTTATTATACGTCTTTTTCATATCAATTCCTACTACAATTTGCCTAGGTGCCATATCAGCATCAGCAAATAGTTTGGAGCTTCCCACATATAAGTCAAAAAGGTATTCATCTCCTAATACAATTGTTAATGGATAGCTTGAAATAGTATCTTTTGTATAGTTTTTAGGCAAGAATATTTTTAGAGTTCTCTCTTTATTTAATTTCTTAGAATCATATGATTTTGTAATTATTTTCTGAGAAAAAGACGTTGTATAAATAAATATTGTTATAAGTAAAAGAAAATGTTTCATAAGTACCTAGGGTTATATTAGTCAAATATAAAAAGAAAAATAAAGTTATTGTGCTATTTTTGCTCAGTAAAGAACGATAAAATTTTGAAAATATGATACAAGCAGAGTGGAAAACTGCAAAAGTTTACGAAGATATTACTTATAAGAAGTCAAATGGAGTAGCGCGTATTGCATTTAATAGGCCTAATGTGCGTAATGCATTCCGCCCAAAAACGACTTCAGAGTTATATGATGCTTTTTATGATGCAGGAGAAGATACGTCCATAGGAGTTGTTTTATTATCCGCTGAAGGACCTTCAACCAAAGACGGCGTTTACTCTTTTTGTTCAGGAGGAGATCAAACGGCTCGTGGGCATCAAGGATATGTAGGTGATGATGGATACCACCGATTAAATATTTTAGAAGTACAACGTTTGATTCGTTTTATGCCAAAAGCAGTCATTTGTGTAGTTCCAGGATGGGCCGTAGGAGGTGGACATAGCTTGCACGTGGTTTGTGATTTGACTTTAGCGAGTAAAGAACATGCTATTTTTAAGCAAACAGATGCAGATGTAACTTCTTTTGATGGAGGATATGGTTCTGCATATTTAGCAAAAATGGTAGGGCAAAAGAAAGCTCGTGAAATATTTTTCTTAGGAAGAAATTATTCCGCACAAGAAGCTTATGAAATGGGAATGGTAAATGCCGTAATTCCACATGATGAATTAGAAGATACAGCTTACCAATGGGCACAAGAAATATTAGCTAAATCACCAACTTCTATTAAAATGTTAAAGTTTGCAATGAACTTAACAGATGACGGAATGGTAGGGCAACAGGTGTTTGCAGGAGAAGCTACCAGATTGGCATATATGACTGAGGAAGCTAAAGAAGGACGCGATGCTTTTCTTGAAAAAAGAAAACCTAACTTTCCTAAGGTTTGGATTCCTTAAGAGCACATAAAAAGATAGAGGTATCAAACAGAAATAAAAATACATGAAAATTATTTGTATCGGGCGTAATTATGCCAAGCATATCGAAGAGTTGTCTAATGAAAAGCCAGCGCACCCTGTTGTTTTTTTAAAACCAGATTCTGCTATATTGCCTAAAAAAATGCCTTTTTTTATCCCGCCTTTTTCGAATGATGTACATCATGAGGTAGAGGTATTGGTAAAAATTAACAGGGTAGGAAAACATATTGCTCCTAAATTTGCCCATAAATATTATGATGAAATAGGTTTAGGAATTGATTTTACTGCCCGTGATGTACAATCGCATTGTAAAGAAAAAGGGCTTCCATGGGAAAAAGCAAAAGCATTTGATGGAAGTGCAGTTATTGGTGAATTTTATCCTAAGTCAGCATTTGATTTGGAAAATATACCTTTCCAGTTACTGAAAAATGATAAAGTAGTGCAAGATGGAAACACAAAAACAATGCTTTGGAAAATAGAGGAATTGATTAGCTATGTTTCAGAATATTTTACCTTAAAAAAAGGAGATGTTATTTTTACAGGAACTCCAGCAGGGGTAGGAAAAGTTCAGGAAAACGATGTGTTGTGCGGAATCCTATCCGGAAAACAAGCATTTCAAATAAAGATCAAATAAGTTTTATAAAAAGCGCAAAGTATCAATTTATACCTTGCGCTTTTTTTTTATCAATAATACAATATGAATGCAGAAATAATTACCATAGGAGATGAAATTCTTATTGGGCAAATCGTTGATACAAATTCACAATGGATAGGAACCGCACTAAATAGTATAGGGGTTTCTGTGTATCAGATATCTTCTATTCAAGATGACGAACAACATATTTTAAAAGCCTTAAAAGAGGCAGAGCGTAGAGTTGATATCGTTATTCTAACAGGAGGATTAGGACCAACAAAAGATGATATAACTAAAAAAACAATTGCAAGGTATTTTAAAGATGACAACATTGTAGAGTACCCTGAAATAGTAGCACATATCAAAGCGCTTTTCTTAAAAGGAAACCATCCTTATAGAGAAATTCAACGTTACCAAGCACAACTTCCGTCTAAAGCAACTTTGTTAATGAATGCGGTAGGAACCGCACCTGGAATGTGGTTTTATGAAAACAATACGGTGTTTGTTTCGTTACCAGGAGTTCCCTATGAAATGAAAGGCTTAATGACAAACGAGGTGCTTCCTAAATTACAGCAACAGTTTCGTTTGCCTTTTATAATGCACAAAACACTAATAACTTATGGGCAAGGGGAGAGTATTATTGCAGAGCGTATTGAAGATTTTGAAAATGAACTACCAAGTTTTATAAAGTTAGCTTATTTACCCGCTATAGGTAGGGTTCGTTTGCGTTTATCAGCAAAGGGAGATGAGAAAGAAATAGTAGAAAATACGCTTTTAAAGGAATTGGAAAAATTAAAGCAATTACTACCAGATATCATTGTGGGGTTAGAAGATGGAGATTCAATAGAGAAAAGAGTAGGAGAATTACTAAAAGAACAAGGTAAAACAATAAGTACCGCAGAAAGCTTAACGGGAGGCAAAATAGCAGCTAGTTTGGTAGCAATACCTGGAGCATCTGCTTATTTTAAAGGAAGCTTCGTAACCTATACAGCAGCGGTAAAACAACAACTATTAGGCGTACTACCGCAAACCATAAATAAACATACCGTAGTAAGTAAAGAAGTAGCAGAAGAAATGGCAAAAGGATGTTTACAACGGCTAAAAACAGATTATAGTATTGCAGTAACAGGTAATGCAGGGCCAACTACTGACCATAATGATAAAAGTGTAGGAATCGTATATATCGCAATTGCAACGAAAGAGGGCGTTGAAGTAGCGGAATTTAATTTTGGACAGCCTCGAGAAAAAGTACTCCAAAGAACTGTTCATAAATCTTTAGAGCTACTACAAGCATATTTATTAAAATAATTTTGTAAATTCGCGCCCAGTTACGCTTCCAGAAGGTTAGATGCTTAGCCTCAGTTATAATAGATTCAAATTAAAATAAAATTTAATCGAGAAATATTTTTGTGCAATGAATTTAAATGCATAAATTTGCACCTCGTTTAGAAATAACACTAAAAACTGTCAAGAAGATGTCTAGAGTTTGTGAACTTACAGGTAAAAAAGCAATGGTTGGGAACAACGTTTCTCACGCATTAAATAGAACTAAAAGAAAGTTTAACGCTAACTTAATGGTAAAGCGTTTTTACATTCCAGAAGAAGATAAATGGATTCGATTAAAAGTATCAGCTTCTGCATTAAAAAATATTAACAAAAAAGGAATCTCTGCTGTTATTAAAGAAGCGAGAGAAAAAGGTTTCTTAACAAAATAATTCCTTACTAGATAAAATTTTAGAGAGATGGCAAAAAAAGGAAACAGAGTACAGGTTATTTTAGAATGTACTGAGCACAAAGCATCAGGTGAGAGAGGAACTTCTCGTTACATCACTACGAAAAATAAGAAGAATACTCCAGATAGAATGGAAATTAAAAAATTCAATCCTATCTTGAAAAGAATGACAGTTCACAAAGAGATTAAATAATTAACGTTTTTAGTTAAAAACGTCATATAAAATATTAGAACATGGCAAAAAAATCAGTAGCATCGTTACAAACAGGTTCGAAAAGATTAAGTAAGGCTATCAAAATGGTAAAGTCTCCAAAAACAGGAGCTTACACATTTGTTGAAGCTATCATGGATCCTACACAAGTAAATGATTTCTTAGCAAAGAAATAATTCTTGTACACAATTTTAAAAAAAAGCTACTTTCATTTAGAGAGTAGCTTTTTTTATATATGAACTCCCCTATTTTTTGATACCTAGGAGTTAATATGACTTTCAAAAGCATTTTTTTTAAAAGTATTTTAATACGCTTAGGCTTAAAAATGAAACGTCAAGATGAGTTCTATGTAAAAATGTGTATTTTTGAAAACTTGTGCTTCTAAAAGCAACCCAAGTAAACTTTTTACACCTAAGCAGTGTGTTACAAGCCTTTTGTGTACACCACAAGATACTCTTGTGATAGAAGAAAAAACAAAAAACAGCTCCAAACAGTGATGCTTTGGGCAATAAAAAAAGTTTTAATGAGGATAGAAAGAAAAGTTTATACCCATTATCATATGAAATAAACTCCATAGAAAAAAGCGTTTATTTCCATCATGGTTCAAAAGATACGTGAGATTATTAGCAGTATATGACGCTATTAGTTACAAAAAGGCATATATAATTCGATCAAAATCTGACATACTGACCATAAAGCATAAATGGCATAGATTTTATAGTATTAAAAACGATCATAAATTAAACAGAATGAGTTTTTTTAAGAAAATTTTTTCAAAAGAAAAAAAAGAAACGTTAGATAAAGGGTTGGAGAAAACAAAAACAAGTTTTTTTACAAAATTATCTAAAGCTGTAGCTGGAAAATCTAAAGTAGATGATGATGTACTAGATAACTTGGAAGAAATACTAGTAGCTTCTGATGTTGGCGTAGCTACTACTTTGAAAATTATTGATAGAATTGAAGCAAGAGTCGCAAGAGATAAATATTTAGGAACTAGCGAGCTAAATAAAATTCTTCGTGAAGAAATAGCAGGTCTTTTATCAGAAACAAACCTAGGGAATGACACTGAATTCACCATTCCTAAAAATAAAAAGCCCTATGTATTAATGGTTGTGGGGGTGAACGGTGTTGGTAAAACAACCACTATTGGTAAGTTGGCAGCTCAATTTAAAAAGCAAGGATTAAAAGTTGTTTTAGGAGCAGCAGATACTTTTAGAGCAGCAGCCATAGACCAGTTACAAGTTTGGGCAGATAGAACAGAAGTTCCAATAGTAAGGCAAGAAATGGGGTCTGATCCTGCATCCGTAGCTTTTGATACTTTAAAATCAGCAGTATCACAAGATGCAGATGTGGTAATTATTGATACCGCAGGGCGCTTGCACAACAAGGTAAACCTCATGAATGAGTTGACAAAAATAAAAAGAGTCATGCAAAAAGTGGTGGCAGATGCGCCGCATGATGTACTCTTAGTATTGGACGGATCAACAGGGCAAAATGCTTTTGAACAAGCCAAACAATTTACCAAAGCAACAGAAGTAACTTCTTTAGCCGTTACCAAATTGGATGGAACAGCCAAAGGAGGCGTAGTGATTGGTATTTCAGACCAATTTCAAATCCCTGTAAAATACATCGGGGTAGGAGAAGGGATCGACGATTTACAAGTGTTTAATAAAAATGAATTTGTAGATTCATTCTTTATATAAACAAAAGCATATTTTTATAAAACTCCTTTCTAAAATGAAAGGAGTTTTTTTTGATGCCTATAGGGCAAAAACGTTGAAAAGTAGTACTTTTGCAACCTAAATTTATGATAATACAATGCGTACAAAAACAACCAAAAAAAATAAAATCAATGTAGTTACTTTAGGCTGTTCTAAAAATGTTTACGATAGTGAAGTTTTAATGGGGCAATTAAAAGCAAATGGAAAAGAGGTTGTGCATGAAGATGAAAACGATGAAGGTAACATTGTAGTCATTAATACTTGTGGATTTATAGGAAAAGCAAAGGAAGAATCTGTGGATACGATCCTACATCATGCACAAAGAAAAGAAAAAGGAGAAATAGATAAAGTTTTTGTAACAGGATGCTTAAGTGAGCGATACAAACCAGATTTAGAAAGTGAAATTACCAATGTAGATCAATATTTTGGAACGCATGATTTGCCTAATCTATTAAAAGTTTTAGAAGCAGATTATAAACATGAACTTATAGGAGAGCGTTTGACAACCACTCCGCAGCATTATGCATACTTAAAAATAGCAGAAGGGTGTGATAGGCCTTGTTCTTTTTGTGCCATTCCTTTGATGAGAGGAAAACATAAGTCAACTCCTATAGAAGCCATTGTTATTGAAGCTGAAAAATTGGCTAAAAAAGGCATTAAAGAATTGATGTTAATTGCACAAGATTTAACTTATTATGGATTGGACTTGTACAAGAAAAGGGCTTTGGCGGATTTGTTAAAAGCATTGGTAAAGGTAGCAGGTATTGAATGGATTCGCTTGCATTATGCCTTTCCTTCTGGATTTCCGTTGGACGTATTGGAGGTCATGAAAAACGAACCTAAGGTGTGCAATTATCTTGACATTCCATTGCAGCACATCAATACAGAAATCTTAAAATCAATGAAGCGTGGTACCACGCATGAAAAAACAACGGCATTGATTCATAAGTTTCGTGAAGCAGTGCCTAATATGGCCATTCGTACTACCTTGATTGTTGGGTATCCTGGTGAAACAGAAACGCAATTTCAAGAGTTGAAGGATTGGGTTGAAGCAATGCGCTTTGAGCGTTTGGGAGCTTTTGAATATTCGCATGAAGAAAATACAGGTGCTTATGGTTTGGAAGATGATGTGCCTGCGGAGGTGAAGTTTAGAAGGGTGAACGAAATTATGGAAGTACAAAGTCAAATATCTTGGGAGTTGAATCAAGCGAAGGTAGGAAAAACTTTCCGTTGCTTATTTGATAGAAAAGATGGGGCATATTATTACGGACGTACAGAGTTTGATTCGCCTGATGTAGATAATGATGTTCTTGTAGATGCACAGCAACATTATATTAAAATAGGAGAGTTTATCGATATTAAAATTGATGAGGCGGGCGATTTTGATTTGTATGGAACGCCTTTGGTAAAACAAGAGAAACCTGTTAGCTTGCATCAAAAAAGAAAGATAAAACATTCAAAATAATATAAACTTAAGAAGGCTTGTCATTTAGGCAAGTCTTTTTTTAGGTATCGCAAATACGTTTCATTGCCTTATAAGGTACAAAGAACCTCAATACCAAACATATGAAAAAAGCTTATTTTAATTGGAGCTCTGGAAAAGATGCTGCTTATGCGTTGTATCAAATATTGCAAGGAAATAGTTATCAGGTAACCACGTTGGTAACGAATGTTAATCAAGATTACCAAAGGGTTTCAATGCATGGGCTTCATGAAAGCTTATTGGAGGCACAGGCTAAAAGTATTGGAATTCCGCTAGAAAAAATATATCTCCCTGCAAATGTTACGATGGATTTATACAATGAAAAGATGAGAGAAAAGACCACTCGCTTGAAATTGGAGGGATTGGAACATGGTATTTTTGGAGATATCTTTTTGGAAGATTTAAGGCAATATAGAGATGAAAAACTAAAAGAGGTAGGAATTACAGGGGTGTATCCATTATGGAAACAAGACACCAAGCAACTGTTAAAAGCATTTCTTGCTTTGGGCTTTAAAGCCATCACTGTTTGTGTAAATGCAACACTATTGGGCAAAGAGTTTGTAGGAAGAGTTATTGATGAAGAATTTATAAGTCAATTGCCTGATGGGGTAGATGTTTGTGGAGAAAATGGAGAGTTTCATACCTTTTGTTTTGAGGGACCTATATTTCAAAAGCCCATACGTTTTGAAATAGGGGAAAAGGTGTTGAAATCGTATCGGTTAGAAGAAGAAACGTCTGAAAATTGTTATCAAAATACCACCACCAAGCCGCCCAAAAGTACGAGTACTGGATTTTGGTATTGCGATTTGAAATTATTGCCTTAAAAAAGCATCAAACCACCTCTTTTTCCAAGGCTAAAAAATGTGTTGTTTTTGCTTTGGAAGCAAGCGGAAAAATTGTCAATTCGCATTCATAACTCGTTTGGTCTTTTCTGTAGTTAAGGATGACTTCTTTAAAGGGCTTGTTTTTTAATAGCTTTTTTCGGATTCTTTTTCGGGTAGCTAGAGAGGTTTTTTCACCCTGTAAAAATCCTGCCGTTTTATGCAAGGCAAAACTTTTGTCATATCCCGTCATTTTTTGAAAGCCATCATTTACCCAAACAATCTCTTTAGAAGCATTGGTTAGAATCAGGGTTTCATAAGAGGGGTTCTTGTGTAAAATACGACGCAGGTCATTTTGCCATTGAAATGCCAAAGCGAATGTATGTAGTGCCTTGATGTCTTTGGCAAGCGTATTTTCCTTAAATAAATTTTGAATCCCCCAACTTCGTATGTGGAGGTGTTTTTTAGTAGGGGTTGCCAATGCGGGTTGTAGGTTGGTATAAGCTTCTTGGCTTAAAGAAGCTACATAGAGGTCCAAGCAAAGCATGTTTTTTAAATCGTTTTTCATGTCAATCAACAAAATAAGGGGAAATATACTATAATTCAAACACTTTTCAAAAAAAGAGGCCTCTTTAAAGTACATATTATGCTGTAGGGTGGGGTATTTTTCTAATGGGATGCTAAGAAATTAGCAGTTCGTTTGGAAGTGGATAATATCAGGGGGAAATTTTGTATGTTGTGTTGATTATTGATACATTTAGAGCGTATAAAATAGAATAGAACATTTTTTTATTATAAAAACAAACTGGCTAGAATGGCAATTAAAAAATCGGATTTATATAGCTCTTTATGGGCAAGTTGTGATGAATTACGTGGCGGAATGGATGCTTCTCAATACAAAGATTATGTACTCACCATGCTTTTTGTAAAGTATGTGTCTGATAAGTATGCAGGAAATTCTAGGAGCTTGATTGAGGTGCCGAAGGGGGCTTCTTTTGAGGATATGGTGGCTTTAAAGGGGCAACCTGATATTGGTGACCGAATTAATAAGGATATTCTAAAACCGCTATTTGCTGCCAATGGTTTGGAAGGTGCTATGGAATTGGCGGATTTTAATGATGATGAAAAATTAGGATCGGGTAAAGAAAAGGTGGATCGTTTGTCAAAATTGATTGCCATATTTGAGCATGAAGGCTTGAATTTTAAAAATAATCGTGCGGAGGATGATGATATTTTAGGAGATGCGTATGAGTTTTTAATGCGTCATTTTGCTACGGAATCTGGAAAAAGTAAGGGACAGTTTTATACGCCTGCGGAGGTGTCTAGGATTTTAGCACAGGTCATTGAAGTGGATAAGGCTGATAGGCCTTCTTATACTGCGTATGACCCTACTTGTGGTTCGGGATCATTGTTGTTAAAAGTGGCTGATGAAGCACCTAATGGGTTGACTTTGTACGGACAAGAAAAGGATATTGCTACTAAAGGATTGGCAATTATGAACATGTGGCTTCATGGCCATCCTGAGGCTTCTATTGCTAGTAAAAATACCATTACGGATCCTCAGTTTAAAGAGGATGGACGGTTGAAGCGTTTTGATTTTGTTGTGGCGAATCCGCCGTTTTCTGTAAAAAACTGGACGAGTGGTATTGTGCCTATGAATGATGTATTTCATCGTTTTAAAGGCTATGGAGTTCCTCCAGAAAAAAATGGGGATTATGCTTTTTTATTACATATTGTAAGTTCTTTAAAGAGTACAGGAAAGGGAGCGGTTATTTTACCGCATGGGGTTTTGTTTAGAGGAAATGCGGAAGCAGAAATTAGAAAGAACATACTAGAACGTAAGTGGATTAAAGGAATTATTGGCTTGCCTGCTAATTTGTTTTATGGTACAGGAATTCCTGCTTGTGTGATTGTATTGGATAAGGAACATGCTAATAAACGTAAAGGGGTGTTTATGATAGATGCAAGCAAAGGGTTTATGAAAGACGGAAATAAAAACCGTTTGCGGGAACAAGATTTGTACAAAATTGTGGAGGTGTTTAATTCGCAAATGGAAGTGGATAGGTATGCGCGTTGTGTGCCTTTTGCAGAAATTGAAAAGAATGAATATAATTTAAACATCCCTAGGTATATAGATACTCAGGAAGCGGAAGATATTCAAGATTTGGATGGGCATTTAAATGGAGGGATACCGCAAAGAGATATAGCTGCTTTGCAAGAGTATTGGGAGGTGTATCCAACTCTTAAACAAACCTTATTGAGTCCTTTAAGAGCGGGGTATTTAGGTTTGAATGTGGCAACATCTGAAATCAAGCATGCCATTTACCAACATCCCGATTTTAAGAGCTATCATGCCACGCTAGATCTTACTTTTAAGGAGTTTGCTGCGGCAAATCATGCTTTTTTTAATAGTATTGATAGCACAACCAAACCTAAAGTGTTTATTAAAACCATTGCGGAAGATTTGCTGATTCGTTATGCTAATAAGGCATTGGTCAATAAGTATGATGTGTATCAGCATTTGTTAGATTATTGGAATAGTACGCTTAAAGATGATGTGTATTTGTTAATAGAAGAGGGATGGGTAGCGAATACCAAGCGTGTTATTGAAAAGAATAAGAAAGGTAAAGAAGTGGATAAGGGTTGGACGTGTGATGTACTCCCCAAGAAATTAATAATAGATACTTACTTAGCTAAAGAACAACAAGCATTGCAGGCGGTAGAGGCGGAGCTAGAAAGTGTACAGGCAAAGAGTGCAGAATGGATAGAAGAGCATACGGGGGAAGAAGGATTGCTACAGGAGGCTACCAATGATAAAGGGGGGATTACCAAAACGACTCTAAGTAAGTACCTCAAAGAAATTAAAGACGAGCCTACCGAAGTAGCGGCATTTAAGGTAGCGAACCAATTGCTAAAGCTTTTTAATAAAGAAGCGAGTTTAAAAAAGGAGGCCAAAGCAATGGCAACGGATTTGGATGCGCTTTGCTTGGCGCAATATGGAAAACTAACGGAAGAAGAAGTACGCGAATTGGTGGTGGATAAAAAATGGTTGGCAAGCTTACAGGCAACCTTACAAACGGAAATGGATGCGATTTCGCAGCGTTTAACTAGCCGTATTCAAGAGTTAGCAGCGCGTTATGAGCATACCTTAACGGAATTGGATGGTACTACCAATGTGTTGGAAAATAAGGTAAGCGAACACTTAAAAACGATGGGATTGGTATGGAGTTAACAACGAAACAGGGGTTTAAGCAAACCGAGGTAGGTTTGATTCCAGAGGATTGGCTTGTTATTAGCCTTTCTGAAGCTGTAGAGTTTTTAGACGGAAAAAGGAGACCTATAAAGGCAAATGAGAGAGTGTCGGGAAATTATCCGTATTATGGAGCTTCTGGAATTATAGATTATGTCAATGATTATATATTTGATGATGAATTGATATTATTAGGTGAGGATGGTGAGAATATTCTAAGCAGAAATTTACCACTAGCTTTTATTATTAAAGGAAAAGCTTGGGTTAACAATCACGCACATGTGATGAAACCAAACAAGTTCTTTAATATAAATTTTCTTACTGAATACTTGGAAAGCCTAGATTATTCTTTACTTAACTCAGGAACAGCTCAACCTAAATTAAATAAGAAATCTTGTCTAAATATTAGAGTCATAGCTCCTCCTATAAAAGAACAAAAAGCCATCGCTACCGCTTTAAGCGATATGGATGACCTGATTGCAAGTTTAGAAAGTTTAATAGCTAAAAAACAAGCCATCAAACAAGGTGCCATGCAGCAGTTGTTAACGCCACCGCATAAAGGTGGGAAACGTTTACCTGGGTTTTCTGGGGAGTGGGTGGAGAAGAAATTGGGGGAAAAAGCAGATTTCTATAAAGGTAAAGGGTTGCCAAAGTCTGATATTATTGAAGAAGGAAAATATAAATGTATCCACTATGGGGAGTTATTTACTAATTATAACCATATAATAACATCAGTAAGGAGTCGTACAAACGAAAATTCGGATATTTTTCTTTCAAAAGAAAATGATGTATTGATGCCTACTTCTGATGTTACACCAAACGGATTAGCTACTGCAAGTGCTCTATTTGAAGATGATATTATTCTTGGCGGAGATGTACTCGTAATAAGACCTAATAAATCCTTATACGGAGCGTTTTTAAGCTACCAAATATCAATGAATAAACAACAAATAATGTCCTTAATTAGTGGGACAACCGTCTATCATCTTTATGGCTCAGATATGTCAAAATTTAACTTTCATATCCCAAAAATTGATGAGCAAAAAGCAATTATTAGGATACTTTATGATATGGAGGTAGAAATTACCCAATTAGAAACCAAAAAAGCAAAATACCAACAACTTAAACAAGGGATGCTAGAAGAATTGTTAACTGGTAACACGAGGTTGGTATAGCGAAGAAACGTAAGAATCATAACATTAAATAGGCTTAAAAAGAAAAAGTGGTATTGAGTGAATAGGGGGGATGGCATTAAATTGAATAGAAAAAAATAGAAATGTACGATATAGGAAAATCAGAAAGAGCAACACAAAATAGAGTAGTACAACTATTCCAACACCAATTAGGGTATAGTTATCTTGGTCATTGGGAAAAACAAGTACGTAAATATCCCGTAGAAGAAGCCCTGCTATTAAAATACCTTATCGCGCAAGGCTATTCTGCAACGCTTTCAGAAAAAGCCATTTCTATTTTTATGAAGGCAGTAACCAATCTTGCCAACGATTTGTATGCGGCAAATAAAGAAGTTTATAAACTATTGCGTTATGGTATATCTGTAAGAGAAGCATTAGGGAAACAAAAAGAAACGGTTTGGTTGGTAGATTGGAAGCATATACAACACAATCACTTTGCCATTGCAGAAGAGGTTACCGTACAAGGAAAACACAACAAAAGACCCGATATTGTCATTTATGTAAACGGGATTGCTTTAGGAATTTTAGAGTTGAAAAGAAGCAAGGTGGGGGTAACAGACGCGATTCGTCAAAATATAGACAATCAACAACCTGCATTTATTCCGCAGTTTTTTACCACCATGCAATTCATATTGGCAGGAAATGATACGCAAGGAATCCGCTACGGTACCATAGGTACTCCAGAGAAGTATTACTTACAATGGAAAGAAGAAAGTGCGGTACACTATGATTATGTATTGGACAAACATATTGCTCAATTATGTGAAAAAGAACGCTTGCTAGAATTAATCCATGACTTTGTGGTATATGATAAAGGAGTTAAAAAATTAAGCAGACCCAACCAATTTTTTGGAATCAAAGCAGCACAACACAATATCCAAACCAGAACAGGAGGTATTGTATGGCATACCCAAGGATCTGGTAAATCGTTAACCATGGTTTGGCTCACGAAATGGATTCGAGAGAATATAAAAGATAGCCGGGTGTTAATTATTACCGATCGCCAAGAATTAGATAGTCAAATAGAGCAATTATTTGCAGGGGTTGACGAAACCATATACCGAGCAAAAAGTGGTCGGGATTTATTAAGTGTTCTAAACCAAAAAACAGCAATGCTTATTAGTAGCTTGGTACATAAATTTAGACGAAACGATGAAAGTGGTGATTATGAATCTTATATAGCAGAATTAACACAAAGTTTCGGATCAGATTTTCGAGCCAAAGGAGATATATATGTATTTGTAGATGAATGCCATCGTACACAATCAGGGAAGCTACATGAAGCCATGAAGTCCATATTACCCAATGCCTTGTTTATTGGTTTTACAGGAACACCGCTACTCAAAAAAGACAAACAAAAATCTATTGAAGTTTTTGGTACTTATATTGGCAATCCGTATAAATTTGATGAAGCGGTGGACGATGGTGTTGTATTGGATTTACTTTACGAAGCAAGAGATGTAGCACAATTTGTAACCGACCAGCAAAGTGTTGATGAATGGTTTGATGCGGAAACAAAAGGGTTGACTGATGTGGCTAAAATAGCACTAAAAAAACGTTGGGGAACCCTGCAAAAAGTATTAGGATCTAAATCGCGATTAGAAAAAATTGTATTTGATATCATAAGAGATTTTAAAGTAATACCTAGGCTTTCTTCTGGAGGAGGAAATGCCATGCTAGTATCAGGCTCTGTATATCAAGCCTGTAAGTATTACGAACTTTTTCAGCGTGCTGGTTTTAAAGAATGTGCGATTATCACTTCATACCAACCACATCATGCCGATATTAAAGGAGAAGGAGCAGGCGAAGGAGCACTTACCGATAAACTCTTAAAATATGAGGTATATACGCAAATGCTAAAAGGAAAATCTACAGAAGCATTTGAAGAAGAAGCAAAGGCTACTTTTATCAACGAACCCGCTAAAATGAAACTGCTCATTGTTGTAGATAAATTACTAACGGGTTTTGATGCCCCATCTGCCACGTATTTATACATTGATAAAAAGATGCAAGACCATGGGTTGTTTCAAGCAATATGCAGGGTAAATAGAGTAGATGGCGATGAAAAAGAATACGGATATATTATAGATTATAAAGATTTATTTAAAAGCTTAGAAAAATCTATTTCAGATTATACTTCTGAAGTGTTTGATAATTATGATGAAGAAGATGTAAAAGGCTTATTAAAAGATAGACAAGAAGCAGGAAAAACCCGTTTAGAAACAGCCTTAGAAGTTGTAAGTGCTTTATGTGAACCCGTGCATCCTAAAGACGAACCCAATTATATTAGGTACTTTTGCGGAAACACAGAAAATGCACAAGATTTAAAAAATACAGAAGAAAAAAGAGTGTTTTTATACAAGGCAGTGGTTGCCTTAATTAGAGCCTATGCCAATATTGCCAACGAAATGCATAAAATTGGATTTTCTGACGCAGAAGCTAAAAAGATAAAAGAAGAAGTACAGTACTATTCAGATATAAGAGATACCATTAAGCAAGCCAGTGGTGATTATTTAGATTTTAAACGTTTTGAACCAGGAATGCGCCAATTAATGGACATGTATTTAGATGCTAAATCGAGCCGCAAACTATCCGATTTTGAAAATCAAACTCTGGTAGGTTTAATCACTAAAGTATCTGAACCAGATATGGTTTATGTAAATAAGACAAAGCAAGAAGCAGTTGCAGAAACCATTGAAAATAACGTACGTAAAGTCATCATTGAAGAATCTCAAGCCAATCCAAAGTATTATGAAAAAATGTCTAAGCTTTTAGACGAACTAATTCAGTTACGAAAAAAGGAGGCTATAGAATATGAGAAATATTTAGAGCAAATTAAGGAGTTAGCGGAGAAGGTATCTAATGAAAATAACACCAATGATTATCCAGAAGCCTTGGATACAAGAGGAAAAAAGGCTTTATATGATAATGTAGAAAGGAACGAAGCATTGGCATTGACTTTAGATAAAATAATTGTTGAAAATAAATTAGATGGATGGAAAGATGGAGGCATTAAAGAAAAAAAGCTAATGTTAGCCATCAATGAGGCTGTTGTGGATATGGATAAAACCTTAGCATTGATGAAAATCATTAAAGCACAGCATGAGTATTAGTATAGAAACCATAAAAATAGCCAATTTCCAAATAGAGGTGCTACGGAAAAATATAGCCAATATGTATTTAGCAGTGCATCCTCCTACGGGCAGTATCAGGCTATCCGTTCCACAACAAACAGCTCCCGAAGTAGTACGCCTGTTTGCCATCTCAAAACTAGGGAAGATCAAACAACATATCAAATCCTTTGCAGGGCAATCTCGAGAAACCCCAAGAACCTATGTATCCGGAGAAAGCCATTATATTCAAGGGAAAAGAGTTTTGTTACATGTCATTATTGAAGAAAAAGGGAAAAATAGAATTGAATTTAACCGCGTAAAACGGTTGGATTTTTATGTAAAGGCAACAACAACCCGAGCACAAAAAGCCACCTTAATGAAAGAATGGTACCGCAGCCAGTTAAAAAAACAAATTCCTGTATTGCTAGCCAAATGGGAGCCTATTATTGGGGTACAATGCCACGATTGGAGCATCAAACAAATGAGTACCAAATGGGGGTCTTGCAATATTGAAGCAAAGCGAATTTGGTTAAATTTAGAGCTAGCTAAAAAACCAAAAACCTGTTTGGAATATGTAATCGTACACGAATTGGTGCATTTATTAGAAAGACATCATAACGATAGGTTTGTTTTTTATATGGATACATTCATGCCCAAATGGAGAATGCATCGAAATACCTTAAACAGTTTGCCACTAGCACCTTATGAAGGGGGCTATTAAACTCGCTCTAAAACTTTTCAAAACTCCCTGTTGGTGTAATTGTTTTGGATAAGGAATGGACTACCTAATAAATTTGGAACTATTTATTTAAGCGACTTTTTTATACTTTTAAACAGTTCGGTTTGTAGGGTAACTTATAGCTATACTACTTATAAAATCCTCCCCGATTTTCAATCCCAAGTTTTTTCTTAGAAAATTTATTCCTAAATTCACGCAAAAACTAATAGCCGAGAACGTTGGCTACTATTTAAAAAAACTGAGTTTAAAACAAGCAAAATGAAAAGACTAAGAAACATAGGGATATATTATACAGTATTTGGTTTTTTACTGATGATTAGTTTTATATTCACGAACCTATGGAGAATATCTATAATTGGAATAGCATTACTTCTAATTTATTTTATCTTAAAAACGGTCTATAAGAAAAATAGAATAGAAACAAAATTAACGAAACAGCAATTACAACTTTGGGATTTTAGTTTAGTTATTTTACCATTTATCTATGTATTATTAGCTTCTTGGTATGTTTGGAGACCTTATAAACAAACTATTATTCTTCCCCAAAATTATGAAGGTGTTGTTGCGATACAGTATGACAGACCTAATGGGCAAAAAGAAAAATGGACTGGGGGGTTTTTAGGAATAGGAGCTTCCCGAATAATAAAAGTAGATACGACAGGTATTGCCAAAACCCAATTTAAATTTCATAATAATGCTATCCCGTTTCTAGGAGTCAAACAAAATTATCAAAATAAAGGTGGACTAAAAATTTATTATAAGAATAATTTAAGGAATGAAATTAATAAAGCTTCTGATTTTGAATGGAAGAATAATATTAATAAAGAATATGTTTATTTTACAGGATTCGATTATTACCCATTAATGATTTTTGTAATTACAAAACCTAAACTTTATCGTAATTACTTTATGAGTAAAGATGAAAAAAAGAATCTCCAAGAAAAATATAATAAAAATCCTTATAAAAATTATCCTCCAGATAAACATGAATTAAATCAAAAATATGCGAAATACTATAAATTAGATAATCAATATAAAGAATCAACAAAATAAATACAACAAATGCTTCCACTTTCAATAAAATTTCAAGCATTTTGCAGGCTTCCTCTTTTTCGAACTGATTATTAATCCCAACATATGAATTTTACGTTTTAAAACAGGATTGAAGATTATATAAATTGGTATAACAATGAAAGACTTCACGCTAGCCTAGGGTATATTTCTCCTTTAAAAATGGAAGTCAAAATAAGAAGGAGTTGTAACAAAGCAGCTTGATGAAATTAGTCCCAAATTTATTTAAGCGACTTTTTTATACATTTAAACAGTTCGGTTTGTAGGGTAACTTATAGCTATACTACTTATAAAATCCTCCCCGATTTTCAATCCCAAGTTTTTTCTTAGAAAATTTATTCCTAAATTCACGCAAAAACTAATAGCCGAGAACGTTGGCTACTATAAAAAAAACTGAGTTCAAAACAAGCAAAATGAAAAGACTAAGAAACATAGGGATATATTATACAGTATTTGGTTTTTTACTGATGATTAGTTTTATATTCACGAACCTATGGAGAATATCTATAATTGGAATAGCATTACTTCTAATTTATTTTATCTTAAAAACGGTCTATAAGAAAAATAGAATAGAAACAAAATTAACGAAACAGCAATTACAACTTTGGGATTTTAGTTTAGTTATTTTACCATTTATCTATGTATTATTAGCTTCTTGGTATGTTTGGAGACCTTATAAACAAACTATTATTCTTCCCCAAAATTATGAAGGTATTGTTGCGATACAGTATGACAGATCTAATGGACAAAAAGAAAAATGGACTGGAGGATTTTTAGGAATAGGAGCTTCCCGAATAATAAAAGTAGATACGACAGGTATTGCCAAAACCCAATTTAAATTTCATAATAATGCTATCCCGTTTCTAGGAGTCAAACAAAATTATCAAAATAAAGGTGGACTAAAAATTTATTATGAAAATGATTTAGATAATGAAATTATTAAAGATGCTGATGGTAAATATCAAATTTATAAAAATCAAAACATAGAGGACCCAAATATATATTTTACAGGACATACGAAGTATCCATTAATTATTTTTGTAATTACAAAGTCTAAAAATTATAATAATTATTTTATGAGTGAAGAAGAAATGATTAATGAATATAAAGTTAAATATAATCATGAACCTATACTTGGTACATTTTTCAATGTTCACAAACTAAAGAATGAATATAATCAATATTATAAATTACAAGAGTACTACCATAAAAACTGAGCTATGTTTCCACTTTCAATAAAATTTCAAGCATTTTGTAAGCTTCCTCTTTTTCGAACTGAATATTAATCCCAACATATGAATTTTACGTTTTAAAACAGGATTAAAGATTATATAAATTGGTATAACAATGAAAGACTTCACGCTAGCCTAGGGTATATTTCTCCTTTAAAAATGGAAGTCAAAATAAGAAGGAGTTGTAACAAAGCAGCTTGATGAAATTAGTCCCAAATTTATTTAAGCGACTTTTTTATACATTTAAACAGTTCGGTTTGTAGGGTGACTTATAGCTATACTACTTATAAAATCCTCCCCGATTTTCAATCCCAAGTTTTTTCTTAGAAAATTTATTCCTAAATTCACGCAAAAACTAATAGCCGAGAACGTTGGCTACTATAAAAAAAACTGAGTTCAAAACAAGCAAAATGAAAAGACTAAGAAACATAGGGATATATTATACAGTATTTGGTTTTTTACTGATGATTAGTTTTATATTCACGAACCTATGGAGAATATCTATAATTGGAATAGCATTACTTCTAATTTATTTTATCTTAAAAACGGTCTATAAGAAAAATAGAATAGAAACAAAATTAACGAAACAGCAATTACAACTTTGGGATTTTAGTTTAGTTATTTTACCATTTATCTATGTATTATTAGCTTCTTGGTATGTTTGGAGACCTTATAAACAAACTATTATTCTTCCCCAAAATTATGAAGGTATTGTTGCGATACAGTATGACAGACCTAATGGACAAAAAGAAAAATGGACTGGAGGATTTTTAGGAATAGGAGCTTCCCGAATAATAAAAGTAGATACGACAGGTATTGCCAAAACCCAATTTAAATTTCATAATAATGCTATCCCGTTTCTAGGAGTCAAACAAAATTATCAAAATAAAGGTGGACTAAAAATTTATTATGAAAATGATTTAGATAATGAAATTATTAAAGATGCTGATGGTAAATACGCTACATATGAAAGTAATAAAGGGATATGTGTATTTTTTTCAGAATCTAGATATCAATACGACCCCATCATTATTTTTACTGTGACCAATAAAAAACATTACAACTATTTTTTTATGAACAAAAAGGAAAAAGATATTTGGATGCACAAAAAACAGAAAAAATCTAATTTTTACATAGAGGAACCTACACACGTATTCAATGAAAAATTTAATCGTTATAATAATTTGTAAAAAACAGAAAAAATGTTTCCACTTTCAATAAAATTTCAGGCATTTATACCCAAGTCACTTGGCAAACCTCTATTAAGTTATTTTGAAAATACAAATCGTTTTAAGTTACTTGACAACAAAGAAGAGTTTATAAGACAATTAAGTAGTTTTGATATTGAAAAACATACTTGGCTTCCTGAACCAGGTTCTTTGTCTAATTATTATGCAACTGACAATGTTGAAATGTTTCATCATCATAGCGAGCATAGCACTCGATTAGCAATAAATGCAGAAATTGATTTAACTAAAATTGGAAATTATAATTCTGAAAGCGAGTTGTTTAAACATAAACGACATAAGAAGCAGGGTGATAACAATACCCAGCACTCAGGCTTAAGCCATCAAGTAAAAGCATATATAAAACGGATTCCTTTTTATGACGATACGCCTCGTGCATCAAACAAAGACATGTATATTGGCGTTTGTAGTGAGTTACATTCTGACCGTTCAGACGAAGCCCCTTTAGATATATCAATTAGTAATTCAAAAAGGCATTCTTTTTCTGATAAAGGAAATGACACCACAAAAATCAAGGTTTCTGCTTCTGCTGGTTATCCTTTTGCAGAACCTTTTTCTCCTAATATTGATTTTGAATTAGGAATCGAACTTTTTAAAAACTTATCTAATAAATCTATTAACATAGAAGTAAAAGGTTGGCATAATGATTTTCCTGCTTACGAGTTAATCATTGCTGATAGAGTTGTTTATACGCATAATCCTTCTGATTATGGATATACTGGACCAGGTTTTGGTAATCTTACTAAAAGCAGAGATTTTTACAAAACAAATACCATTAGTTTAAACGATTGGGAAGTTAGAGGTTTGAAAGAAAAAACAAAATTTGGATGGTAATGTAAGCTTCCTCTTTTTCGAACTAAATATTAATCCCAACATATGAATTTTACGTTTTAAAACAGGATTAAAGATTATATAAATTGGTATAACAATGAAAGACTTCACGCTAGCCTAGGGTATATTTCTCCTTTAAAAATGGAAGTCAAAATAAGAAGGAGTTGTAACAAAGCAGCTTGATGAAATTAGTCCCAAATTTATTTAAGCGACTTTTTTATACTTATAAACAGTTCGGTTTTTAGGGTAACTTATAGCTATACTACTTATAAAATCCTCGCCGATTTTCAATCCTAAGTTTTTTCTTAGAAAATTTATTCCTAAATTCACACAACTACTCATAGCCGAGAACGTTGTGTACAAACTTACAGAACGTTTAGAGAATAATCGAATAATTTTTGTATATTTGAATTGTAATTTATTTCGTATGAAAAAAGAACAAACATCATTACTTGTTGCTTTGGCAGCAAAATTAAAAAAGGAACAAACTTCTAAGGAGGCAGCTATAGCTTCTTTAAGTTCAGCAGGTATTATAACTAAAAAAGGGAAAATGACTAAATCTTTTCCTAATTTAGAAAGAGTACTTTCTGTTGCTGAATAAATGTATAGTTCAAGGTCTAGCATTTTAATTGGATTTCACGGCTGTGACGAATCTGCTAGAGATGAACTTCTCACAAAACCTAAAAATGTAAAAATTAGTGAAAAACCTTTTGATTGGCTAGGACATGGATTTTATGTTTGGGAAAACAACTATGACAGAGCCTTAGAATGGGCTAAAGACAAACAAAAAAGAGGAAAAATAAAAAAAGCTTCGGTTATTGGAGTTGTTTTTACCCTAGATTACTGCTTAGATTTAATTGATAGTGAATTCATAAAAATGCTTTCAATTTATTATAAATTGATGGAAAAGGATTTTTCGTCTATTGGTAAAGAGTTACCTAAGAATAAGGACGTTAAAGAAGATAAGCATAAAGACTTGCTGATTAGAGAATTAGACTGTGCTGTCATTCAATACCTACATCAAAAAATAAAAGAAGAAATAAAAAATGACAAAAACACTTCAATAAAAGAGTTTGACTCGGCTAGAGGTGTTTTCACAGAAGGAGGACCTGCATTTCCTGGAGCTGGAGTTCAGAAAAAAAGTCATATCCAAATCTGTATTAGAAACATGAACTGTATCAAAGGTTTCTTTTTACCTCGAAAATAACCTACACACAACAACGGTAACCGTTGCACAAGCCTATAATTTTACGAAAATAGATATAAAACCAAGCCCTTTTTAGGGCTTTTGTTTTTTTTAGGAGGCCTTCAAAAACTAAAATAGAATGAGCTCAAAACCAACCGCTGTTTATTTTTAAAGACGTTTGTATCGAATAAAATCAAAAATGATACTCTATGGTCACTTTTTACCTTTTTTGTTATAAAATTTAAGTACTTCTTTAGGTTATAAGCGATGGCAGCCATATGCATTACCTTATCTGCTCGTATGAAACCAATAGTATTTATTTTTGTAACCCCATGAACTGTGTTAGTGTCCCAAATTTATTAGGTAGTCCACTTGGGTAGATGAATACAAATAATCTAAATTTAAAACTGCTGCCAAACGCTTATAAAAGTTTGTTTTAGCTACTCGGTCACTTCATTGAAAGTTGTGAAATAATTTCTCTTGGTAGATCTTCTTGCCTTGCATAAACTAAGATAAACAATTATTCTATATCTTCGAGTTGTCCAACAGGCACAATGGCTATAATTCATTGTGGTTTTGTGACACACCAAAATAAAAGTATTAATCAACAGCTGGTCTCCAAGCGGAATAATCCTGCGGATGATTCCACAACGAAATCATAGCTGAGAACGTTAGTAGCAATACGGGATAATGAATAAAAATAAAGCAATAAAAGAAAATTTAAAATTCCATCTAGATAATTCATTTAGACTGTTTAATAATGAATTTTCTTTTCAAAAAGCAGTTCAACAAGAATTGAATAACTTTGAAAATATTACTTGGCTTCCAAGTTATGGTGTTGATATTAAGAGTCTTAAAGAAGATTTGAAAAGAGAATTGACAGAATTATTGAATAATAACAAGCTTCATTCCGAGATACAGAATTTAATTAAAGAACTTCAAAATCGAGATAAAAAAAGAATTCAAGAAAATATAGAACAGCAAATGATAGATAATCTTACGAACATTGCTCTTGATATTCCGGAAGAAAGAAATAATTTCAAACTTAATTTACTATTTTTAGAACATGATTATTACCCTGAAGCTTGTTTTTGTGGTTTTGATGATCGTAATTATAAATATAAACTTCTTTCGGGGCAAGAATATCTAAAATTTGACTATCAGAAAGAATTATTTAACGGAGTTGGTCTATTTAATTATGAAACTATACTTAATGAATACTTGAAATACATAGAATATTTAGGAGAAGAAAAAGTAGATCAAATTAACGAAGCACTAGTAGCAAGCGCGTATTTGGAAAAGATAAAAAAAATATTCTTACTTGATGGATACTTAGAAATTCATTTATGCTTTGAACGAATAAACAGGAAAATTAGGGAAATAAAAATACCTATGAGAGATGAAGTATTCATTTTTGGCAATGAGCACGATTGCGAAGAATTAAACATCTATGTACTATAATGTAAGCTTCCTCTTTTTCGAACTAAATATTAATCCCAATATATGAATTTTACGTTTTAAAACAGGATTGGCATTTTTTATGATTAATTTTTATTGAAATTGACATTTGCCATTAGCAGCTTATGAAGGAGGCTATTAACCTTGCTCTAAAACTTTTCAAAAACCCCCAAGCCAAACAAGGCAAAATCATATTTTACAGGGTCTTTTGGGTCAAAACTTCTTAAAGAAGCATCCAATTCCATTAAAGCTTTCCAATCATTTTGCTTTCGAGTTAACAGCCCCAATTTTCTAGCAACATTTCCAGAATGCACATCTAAAGGACAAGATAAATGCGCAGGACGATGCTGTTTCCAAATCCCAAAATCAACCCCTGACTTATCCTCTCTTACCATCCAACGCAAAAACATATTTATACGTTTAGAAGCAGAATTTTTTAATGGATCCGAAACATGTTTAAGGGTTCTAGCTTCATGCGGCACCTCAAAAAAGACCTGTTTAAAACGATGAATCGCCGTTTTATAATCCGTTGTTCCATCCTCAATAGCCAATGCCGCTTCCAATCCCTGATAACGGGTATATATATGCTTTAAAGAGCGCACAAACAACTTCAAGTCAATGGCATTAAAAGTTCTATGTACAAAGCCCTCAAAAGCCTGTAAATCCTTTTCTTGATGATGCAAAATAAAATCAAAAGGAGCACGGTCCATAAGCTCCATCATCCGATTTGCATTTTTAATAATCATGGCACGATTGCCCCAAGCAATGGTAGCCGCCAAAAAACCAGCAATTTCAATATCCTCTTTCTTAGAAAATTGATGTGGAATTTGAATCGGGTCACTTTCAATAAAAGTAGGGTGGTTATACAACGCTACTTTTTCATCCAAAAACATTTTTATATCTGCAAACTTCATCGTTATTAACGTATCAAAAAAGTAAACTTATACAATACGACCATCTTTCATCACTAGTTTCCTATCCGCCATTCCAGCGAGTTCCTCATTATGGGTAACAATAACAAACGTTTGGTCGAATTGATCTCTAAGTTGAAAAAACAGCTCGTGTAGGTTTTTAGCCGAAGTAGAATCAAGATTTCCACTAGGTTCATCAGCAAAAATAACAGCAGGAGCATTTACCAAAGCCCTTGCAACCGCTACCCGTTGTTGCTCTCCTCCAGAAAGCATATTGGGTTTATGATGATAGCGATGCGACAAGCCTAAGAAATCCAACAACTCCTTTGCTCTTTGGGTAGCTTCTGATTTGGAAACTCCGTGGATAAAGGCAGGAATACAAACATTTTCCAAAGCCGTAAACTCAGGCAATAACTGGTGGAATTGAAAAATAAAACCAATATGCTTATTTCTAAAAGAAGACAGCTTTGAGTCAGGCAAATTTTTTAAAGGGCGATTATTGATACGCAGTTGGTATTCAGAAGAGTTCGTAGGTGTATCCAAAGTCCCTAAAATTTGGAGCAGGGTAGTTTTTCCTGCACCAGAAGGCCCTACAATGGCAACAATTTCCCCCTTTTGAATGTGGAGATCCACCCCTTTTAAAATTTCAACATCCCCGTAACGTTTTTGTATGTTTTTAGCAATAATCATTGGTTATTTCCATTAAGATGTGCTTTTATGAATTCGTTCGTAGGTTTTAGATTACTACGAAAAAAAGTACATCGTATTGTTTTTTTGGACGAAAGTATAAAAAAGTTTGTAACTAACGTGGGTTTTCAACGATTTCATATTGGTTTTATACAAATTTTAAGTGCATGGAGGAAGAAATAGGAGAAGTTTTCACATTTCTTTAAGACAAAAGCTCCCTGCAAGTTGCAGGAAGGGTCTGTAGCCCCCACGAAAGCTCCCTGCAAGTTGCAGGAAGGGTCTGTAGCCTCCACGAAAGCCCCCTGCAAGCTGCAGGAAGGGTCTGTAGCCCCCACGAAAGCTCCCTGCAAGCTGCAGGAAGGGTCTGTAGCCTCCACGAAAGCCCCCTGCAAGCTGCAGGAAGGGTCTGTAGCCCCACGAAAGCTCCCTGCAAGCTGCAGGAAGGGTCTGTAGCTTCCACGAAAGCTCCCTGCAAGTTGCAGGAAGGGTTCGTGAGCTTCTATAGTGTATTTATAAGAGGTTTTTAAGCGTATTGTAATCAATAAAATAGACCAGTCGGAGTGAAAAAGTATGTTGATGCGTAGCACGCAACAGCTCCGTGAGATTTTCCTGAAAGCTTTGCGTAGCATTGGAATTGGAATTGGAAATGGAATTCCTATAAAAAACGATAAGTTGACTCCCCGGTGCAAATTGCCATTGGTAATTGAGGTCTAAATTCCAGTTATTAAAATTAATATCATGCGTTCCCGTATAAGCAATTGGGGTTAATTGCCCATCAGCAGCCAGTTTGAAAAAGGCATTTTGATAAGGCACCTTGCTCCAGTTATGTCTAAACGTTAAGGCAAGTGATGAGGTTACACTAAAACTATATTTGCCAGAAAGCGAATTATTATAAGTAAACCGATCTCTTTGTCCAAATACAATCGCATTTAAAAAAGGCGTTACATCAGCATTTTCAGCTACGTCATCAGCGGTTATTGTAGTCACATAGCCTTGATCATTATTAACCTTATGAAATCGGAGTCCGTATAACAAAGAAAACCGATTGTTAAAACGGTATCGAGGCGATATAAAAAAGCCGTAATTATTTTTCGGGTGATTGTTAAAAAAAGTACGATAGAAGCGGTAATCAATTGCCATTTTCTTTCGGTAATCGCTAGACCCCCAGTGTCTTATATGTATGCGTTCAGGTCTTTCAAAAAAAACACCGCTAGTAGTACCCTGTCTAGGTTCAAAAAAATCTTTTTGTTTTGTATTGTAATTCAAATCAGCCCCAAAATCAAAGCGCTTTTTAGTTTGCGCCCAAAAAGAAAGCCCTCCACGCGTTCCTGTATAGGTAGCTGGTTGGTGTAGGTAATGGATCGCATAAGAAAGGTTGGTACCCAACCGATTAAAAATACCTTTAGGTTTTAGCAATCGGTACCCAACAAAACCATAAATACGTTGTTTGTTATTGCTGCGTAAAATTCCCATATCATTAGGATCATAGTTATTATTTTCAAAACTATAGCCTAAGTTTCCTCGCCAGTTTCCTGAATGCTTTCCTATTTTAGCATCCAAAGCATAGCCAGGACTTCGTGCATCAATATCATCTGAAATAGCACTCCTTTTTACAGCACCATCAAGGTGGTACTTACTCGCCTTATCTTCTATATGATAAAGCAGTCCTGTAACATTCGCATCTCTAAACGCCCCATTACGAATCACATTGGTATTGACAAGGCTTACGGATGAGTTTTTATTAAATTGCTGATCCAATACAAAGATATTGTAATTAGACAGTGGATTGATAACGACTTCTCTAGTGCTTTGTGTGGCATTGTTTCGTATTTCAGCAGTGGTCTTTTCTGTAATCGCATTCAACATACCAATTCCCAATCCTTTTGGAGTACGACCAGAAATTTTAATAGCATTTAGCATATTCACTTTGGTTGGTTTTTCTACAATTGTTTCCTCACTATGAAGTTGATTACTGATAGGAAACTGGTCGATAGGTTTTCCACCAATTCGTCTAGAATAGAATAGGTTTCCTTTAGAAAATAAATCAGTACCCTCTATAAAAAATTGGCGCTGCTCTGAAAACTGCTGTTCAAAAGGCCCCAAATTTAGCGTCACATTATCAAAAGCAGCTTGGCTAAAATCAGGAATCAAGGTAGCATCTAAAGTAATATTTTCAGTAATGCCATATTTAAGATCCATACCAACAGCCCAATCGGTAATACTTTCCGTATTAGAAGTTTGTACCGAAGTAGAAGCATAAGGGTAAAAATTTAATCGAGTAGGAGGATGAATGTTTGTCAGTCCTACTACCAAGCCATCATATTGGCTCCATCTTCCTGTGGTATTATCAATCGGATTCCAAGTATATCGCGCGTTCAATGATTGGATTCTTCGATGAAGATTGACCCCCCAATTTTGTACAGGTTGGTTGGCAAAACGCAAGGCATTATAAGGAATTTTAAGTTCTACCGCCCAGCCTTTATCTGTAACAGCCACCTTACTATCCCAAACCGCACTCCAATTAAAATCTTCGCGACCATTTGCTATGGTAGCATCTGCTTGCCCTCCCGTGCTCTGTACAATAAATTGGAAAGCATTTTGCCCGTCATCATTTGGGTTGATCGTAATGGCAAATAAATCCGTATTCCCAATCACATCCCTATTGGTAAATTCCATAGGAATGCTACTCGGATTGTTATCATACATAAAAGCACTTACATAAATAGCATTGTCATCATATACCAATGTAGCCGTTGTTTTATGTGTACTAGGAGCTGGCTTGCCATTGTCAGGACGAACCATGCTAAAATGAGTCAGTATTTCAGCATCCTCCCAAGCCACATCGTTTAAGATTCCATCAATTTTTGGAGGTGTTTTCGTCCTTTTTATGGTGGTTTTCTTTCGATGAAGATTGATTTGAGAAAACGAATAGCTACCATAAAGGAGTAATAAGGGTACAGCAAGAAGCGTTTTAAAATGCATTACGTAGTTTTTAATCCGATGAAAATTATTACAGCATATACGGGGATAGATACGCGTAAAAAACGTTGATTCCTGTTAAGGAGACAGTGCAAGATACTAGTCATTACATTTTAAGATATTAAATAAATGTTAAAAAAGACTAGGGATGAAGCGAGTAGCAATTGCTCCATACATCAAAAATTGTTGTTTTTCATGATGGTTTTCATTTTGAATTTGTACTTTTGTTCACGTTAAAAATATTCTTACAAAATGAATTTACACGAATATCAAGGAAAAGAGATTTTAAGTAGCTTTGGCGTTAGAATTCAACGCGGAATTGTAGCTCATAATCATAAAGAAGCTGTAGAGGCGGCTAAACAATTAACAGCTGAAACAGGTACAGGTTGGCATGTTATTAAAGCTCAAGTACACGCAGGTGGTCGTGGAAAAGGAGGAGGAGTAAAGTTAGCTAAAAACTTACAAGAGGTAGAAAGCATAGCCAATGATATTATAGGCATGATGTTGGTGACTCCTCAAACTTCCGCAGAAGGAAAAAAAGTACACCAAGTACTAGTAGCAGAAGATGTATATTACCCAGGAGATTCTGAACCAGAAGAATATTATATGTCTGTTTTATTAAACCGTGCTACGGGTAGAAATATGATTATGTATTCTACAGAAGGAGGTATGGATATTGAAACAGTAGCAGAAGAAACACCGCACTTAATTTTTACAGAAGAGATTGATCCTAGTTTAGGATTAATGCCTTTCCAAGCACGTAAAATTGCCTTTAATTTAGGATTATCAGGAGCGGCGTTTAAAGATATGACAAAATTTGTAACAGCTTTATATACGGCTTATGTAAAATCGGATTCGTCATTATTTGAAATCAATCCTGTATTAAAAACGTCTGACGACAAAATTATGGCAGTAGATGCAAAAGTGTCTTTAGATGAAAATGCTTTGTACCGTCATAAAGATTACGTAGAAATGCGTGATTTACGTGAAGAAAATCCGATTGAAGTAGAAGCAAAAGCGGCTGGATTAAACTATGTTGATTTGGATGGAAATGTGGGATGTATGGTGAATGGAGCTGGTTTGGCAATGGGAACGATGGACTTAATTAAGGAGTCTGGTGGAGAGCCTGCAAACTTCTTAGATGTAGGAGGTACGGCAGATGCACAACGTGTAGAAACGGCTTTTGGAATCATCTTAAAAGATCCTAATGTAAAAGCAATCTTAGTAAATATTTTTGGAGGAATCGTTCGTTGTGATCGTGTAGCGCAAGGTGTTGTTGATGCTTATAAAAATATGGGAGATAAGATTAATGTACCAATCATTTGCCGTTTGCAAGGTACCAATGCTAAAGAAGCAAAAGAATTGATTGATACGAGTGGTATGGAAATTATTTCGGCTACTGAATTTCAAGAAGCAGCAGATAAAGTTCAAGAAGTATTAGGTGCTTAAGAATTAATTTTAGTTAAATATATTTAGGAAAGCCTCACTTTTTTAAGTGAGGCTTTTTAATGGGCTATATTTTTCTTATGAATGCACCGAACTAAGTAGTGCTCTCTTATTTTTTATAAAAGAGCCGTTACAAGATAAGATTATGTAATACTTTCTTTGAGCACTTTGATTTCGTCACGCAATTGCGCTGCTACTAAAAAGTCGAGTTCCTTTGCCGCAGCTTCCATTTGCTTTCTTTTTTGACGAATGCGCTTTTCTATAGTTTCCTTAGGCAAGTATTCCAATTCCTGTTCCGCAACTTTTTGCTGGGCATTGTCATAATGGTATGAACTCACCGCATTTTTAGACAAGGTAGTATCAATCTTCTTATTGATTTGTTTAGGAGTAATGCCATTGTTGGTATTGTACCTAATTTGTTTTTCCCTACGTCTTTCAGTTTCGTCTATAGTACGTTGCATACTGTTTGTTATTTTATCAGCATACATAATGGCAAGCCCGTTTACATTACGAGCAGCCCTACCAATAGTTTGGGTCAAAGACCTGTGAGAGCGTAAGAAACCTTCTTTATCAGCATCTAAAATAGCTACGAGAGAAACCTCCGGTAAATCCAATCCTTCCCTTAATAAGTTCACCCCAATAAGCACATCAAACAAACCTTTGCGTAAGTCTTGCATGATTTCAACTCGCTCTAAAGTATCCACATCAGAGTGGATATAACGACAGCGAATGGCAACTCTTGTAAGGTATTTGGTTAATTCTTCTGCCATTCGTTTGGTCAATGTAGTTACCAAGGTACGTTCGTCTTTTTCAACACGTACTTGAATTTCTTCTATTAAATCATCAATTTGATTTAGGCTAGGACGTATTTCAATAATAGGATCCAATAAACCCGTAGGGCGAATGACCTGTTCCACAAAGATCCCTTCTGTTTTTTCCAGCTCATAATCAGCAGGAGTAGCACTCACAAAAATAGTTTGATTTTGCAAAGCTTCAAACTCCTCAAACCTTAAAGGTCTATTGTCCATAGCAGCCGGCAATCGAAATCCGTATTCCACTAAATTTTCTTTTCTACTTCGGTCTCCTCCATACATGGCATGCGTTTGCGGCACCGTCACATGGCTCTCATCAATCACCATTAAATAATCCTCAGGAAAATAGTCCAACAAGCAGAAAGGTCGCGTTCCAGCCTCTCGTCCATCCAAATAACGAGAATAATTTTCTATACCAGAACAATAGCCCAATTCACGAATCATTTCCAAATCAAACTCTGTTCTTTCTTGCAGTCGTTTTGCTTCTAAGTGCTTTCCGATTTCTTTAAAATAAGCTACCTGTTTTACCATATCCTCCTGTATTGCATGTATTGCATTTTGCAAAACATCTGGAGAAGTAACAAATAAGTTTGCAGGATAAATGGTCAATTGGTCAAACTTGTCTAACGTAAGCGTACTTTCCAAATCAAAAGACTCAATTTCTTCTATTTCATCTCCAAAAAAATGCACACGATACCCATGATCTCCATAAGAAGGATAAACAGTAACCACATCCCCCTTTACCTTAAAAGTACCACTTTTAATCTCTATTTCGGTACGCGCATACAAGCTGGTTACTAACAAGTGTAAAAATTTGGTTCGTGTAATTTGCTGCCCCACTTCAATAGGAATCACATTCTTCTTAAATTCCACGGGGTTTCCTATACCATATAAGCAAGAAACAGAGGCAACAACGAGTACATCTCTACGTCCAGAAAGTAATGAAGAGGTGGTACTGATACGCAAACGTTCTATATCATCATTAATAGAAAGGTCTTTTTCAATATACGTTCCTGTAACAGGAATATACGCTTCAGGCTGGTAGTAGTCATAATAAGAAACAAAATATTCCACAGCATTGTTAGGAAAAAATTGTTTGAACTCTGAGTATAACTGAGCTGCCAATGTTTTATTATGAGCAAGTACCAAAGTAGGCCTATTTACATGGGCAACGACATTGGCAATTGAAAATGTTTTTCCAGATCCTGTAACTCCTAATAGTGTTTGGTATTTTTCTTCAGATACAATTCCATTCACTAATTGTTTGATCGCTTCTGGTTGATCTCCTGTAGGAGAAAATTCCGATTCAATTTTAAAATCCATATTACAAAAATACGGATACTTTTACATAAAAAGTATCCGTATGAAAGGTAATTTATCAAGCTTGAATTAATTCCTTAAAAGCGAAAAATGACCTGTTCTGTTGATTACTTTTTTCTTATTTCTATGGATTAATTGTACTTTAAACCAATAATCATTAGGAGGTAACTGCTTCCCTTTATAGCGTCCGTCCCAACCCAAATCATCAATGCCTATTGTAGCCACCACTTTACCAAATCTATTAAAAATATGAATTGCGCTAGAAGGATAAAAAGTAGCATTGGCCCCTTTGATATGCCAAGTATCCTTAATGCCATCGTCATTAGGGGTAAAGAATTTAGGAAATTCAATTACAGATATTTCAAAATTTGTATCAGGAGTACAACCATTTTTATCATTGATCACAAGCGTATAGATTCCTCCTTCTAACTGATCAAACAGAGGTTCCTCTTGAAAATCTTTTACAATAGCACCATCTGCATCAAGCAGGAGGTATTGGTAATTTCCAGGACCAAGTAAGGAAGTATCTATAATTTCAATAGTATTATTATCCGTATCATCAATTACTCGAATATTGGCATCATTTATCGTAGCAATATTAGAGGCTTTAACGCTAATTGTTTTTGTACGATTACAGTTAGTGCCATCTTTCATAGTAGCAGTAACCGTATAATTCCCTGCGCTTGTTATAGGAACTTCGATAAGATCTTCACCAGCAGCAATAACCTGTCCTGCCTCATTAGTCCACTCATAATCATAAATAGCCCCAGCATTTTCAACAGCTATTTTTCGCGTAGCTGTATTTAAACAAAAGTACACCTGATCAGCAGGAACATCAAAAGAAGGCAAAGGATTGATTTGAATCGTAAAAGAAGTATCATAGCTCACACATTTGGTTAAGTTATTTAAAACCCTTACATAAATAGTTTCTCCGTTGGTACTGTTTTCATATAGATTTTCATTCAATGGATTGCTTCCTGTCATGGCATCCGTAGAAGAAGTATGATAGCTTACGGTGAAATTAGCATGTTCAGCAGGTGTGTAGTTTGCTAAGATTGCTGGTTTTTTATTTTTCAAAGTAATATCCCCATTCACACCATTGGCATCATCCGCATTGGCATCAGACGTATTGTCACAGGCAATGTACGGAGCAATTATGGCAGGTGTATTAGGTTTCGGGTAAATTACAACATCCAATACAACAAATCCGAACCTACACTGAGTAGTTTCATTAAGAATACTAACATATACCTTTTGAATGGCAGGATCATCCGTATTAAAATCAGCCGGAAATGTAGTAAGCCCAGGATCATTAGAAAAATTATTCTTATTAAGAGGTCGCAGTCCATCAATAGCATCTTGTGAAGAGGTATGGTAACTTACTGAGAAAAGAGCAGGATCTTTACCATTAAGAACATCCACATCTCTTTCAGCCAAGTTAATACCATTAGCCAATCTATTTCTAGCATCGCCATCAAAAGCATTAGGAACATCACAAACCGTTATTTTAGGAATGCTATTAGGGATTGTAGGAAGCGGATTGATTAGGATTTTAAAGTTTTTATGCGTGTTAAAACACCCCGAAGTTTTATGCTCCACCCTTACATAAATGATTTCGTTATGAGTACCTGTATAGGTCGTGTCATTTGTGATTGGATTATTTTTGGTGTCTGCATCGTTTTTAGTATGGTAGTAGGTAATTTCAAAATCATTTACGGCTTGCGTAGGGCCTAAAATGGTTGCTACGGTATAATTACGAAGGTCCATATTTACATTTTTTCCATCGTTTAAAGCACCAGAAATATAGTCATCACACTCTACAATATCAGGAATATCATTTACAATAGGAGTGGTATTTACTTTTAGGTATAAGGTAGCCAAGCCAGTACAGTCATTATTTGTCTTATTGACAATTTTTACATAAATCGGAAAGTTTGTACCTGTTGTATTCGGAATGCGCTTATTTCGGTAGTTTGCGATATCAGTAATTTCATTTACAGCAGCTACTCGATCTTGTGGGTTTTCATAAAAAAGTACCTCTAAGTTAGGTCTTATAGCAGGATTAGGAACGAGGTTTTTAATTTCATTAGTAGCCACGCTAAAATCAAATGTAGTAATACCATCAGTATCATCATTCATAGCAGGAGTATCATTTCCATCAATATCTAAAAGATCATCACAAGCTTCAAATACTTTGTTATAAGCCAAATCAGCAGCATATCCAACCACTAAATTTACACTAGAAATACGACTACAACCATGTATGGAGGTCGTTTTAATCCAAACCTGCCCGTTGGTATTTACAGGATACCTAATAGGATCTGCAATTTCAGGAGTTCCTGCAATGGCAGCCGCTTGGGTAGCATAGTATGTAAATGTTTCGTTGGTGTAATTGTCAGAAATATTTATTCGAGCTTTTGTAAGGTTGAAAGTAGTAATTAAATCAGCGTTATCATCACATTGCCTTAGGCTGGCAGGATTGTTTTTAATCACAGGTTTTTTAGCCACCTCTAAATTAAAAGAAACACTAGCATCAAAGCAATTGGTATTATTTTTATTTTCCACACGTACATAGATAGGCTGTGTATCTTTTACGATATTTCTATACGGAGCGGTTTTATCTATTAAAAGGCCAGCATCTCTTGTTTGAGCAGCAGCAGCAGTTGTATAATATAATACATCGTATGTGGTAGGATCCAATCCATTTAAAATAGCCGTGTCTTTCGTATTTAGTAAAAAAGCATTGAAAAAGCCATCGGTATCGCCGCCATTAGCAATATCATCACATACCCTATACAAAGGAGGTGTTGCAGGAACAGGAAGGCCATTAACTTTTAGCTCAAATTCGGTTAAAGCAAAACAAGCATTAGGTGCTTTTTTGTTATGTACTCTAACATATATTGTTGTTGTACTAAACGGAGCAGGGTTTGTATATGGAGTAGGTAAACTATTGGCAGTAACATTGTTTTCAGCATCTGCTTTTGTTGAGAAAAATAATACGTCAAAAGTATTTGGATCTTGTCCGTTTAATATGTCCCCATTTTTTAAGGCAGCCAAGTCAAAATTATGAAGACCATCATTATCACTATCGCAATAATAAATATCTAACGGTTTGGTAGCAGTAGCAGGAGCAAACACTTCAAAAGAGAAGGTACCTTCTTGTTTGATCAAATCACCACAAGTATTCGTATAATTGATTGCTAAGGTATATTTACCATTATTCGCTGGAGAAATATTTGTTAATGTTAAAACACGATCATTATGAATCTGATTAGTAGTTCCAGTAGCATCTTCAAAAAACCAAGTATATGTAACAACAGTTGCAGGTTGTATTAAATTAGGATCTACAGGATTAGGAGCAATTGATTTATTGGCTCCTGAGCAAAATTGTAAGTCTAAGTCATTTAATTTTTGGTCATTATCTAAATCTTTAATTTCGGTAGGAAGTAATAAAGATGAAATAAAAGGAGGCAATCCTTGGCTGGCGATAGCCCCCCCTAAATTAACAGATTGGTGAGCGTAATTACAACCAGCACCCAGTACCTCAGGATTATTAACAACGCTAATACTAGTAGCGCTATCACTTGTCCAATAAATTTTACGATTAGGCCCCAATTGCAGTGCCCCTCTAGTGTTGTAATAACTATGCACTAAATACCTAGAATTGTTGATATCATTAATATTAGGCAGGCTCATGTCAAATTGAAATAAATTTTCAGTAGCCCCTAAAAAGTCTCCTGTAGAAATGTACAATCTCTTGCTTGAAGCAGAAAACTCAACCCCATAGCTATTTCCAGAAACGTTTAAAATTCGCGCATTTGATACGATACCTGTAGTAGCATCAAAATCAAATAAATGAGTTCCAGATCCCATGCTTGCAGCAATAAGTTTTTTACCATCTGGCGATACTTTCAGATATCCCCTAGGATCGTTGATTCTAAGTCCTGCAATTTTAGATTTAACAGGAGTACCATGTACTCCAGTACTATTTACTTTATAAGCATAAAAAGTATCAGAACGCAGCAAGGAAATGGCCCAAAAGGTATTGCATTCTTTAGCCCTTACGGCAGTAATTTTTTCACTCCAGTCAGTAGCTCTATTTTCAGACAAGTCTATAGGCCCTGCTATAATATCACCATTACCATTGTCTTTAGTCATGTCTATGGTATAATACCAAAAACCTTGATTATTACTCGAAGGAGCTCCTACCGTAAAGAGGTAGTATATATTTGGTTTTCCAGGGGCAGGAATTGTTAATGCAGATTGAGAACTGGAAGCATCTCCTTGTAATGGTTGTCCGCCATTGGCTACATCACAAAAAGGCATGGGTTTATTGTTTTTGTTCCAAACAGTTAAATTAGAAGCTCCAGTATTTGGCGCTCCAACATAAAACAGCAAATTTCCATTACTATCAGAAAAAGAAGAGCAACCTTCAGTGGTACTTAACAAAGAGCCCAATATAGGGACGGGAGTTCCTGAATTAAAATTTAAAGCAGCATTTTGCCCAAAGTACCAATAGTTGGCCTCCTTTTGAGAAAATAAATTAACTGCACAGGATAAGGTGAAAAATAATATAGTAAGCCTTTTCATTAGAAAAATAATTAGAAAAAAGGCTAAAATAAGTAAAAAGGCTTATAAAACTTCTTTTTTTAAGCAAAGTATAAAATAATGGCAACAACAAAAGTCAAAAGAAAGATTGCAGTTGCCATGATGAAATAAGTACTAGAAGTGTTTATAAATCTCTTTTCTTTAAGAGTATATAAGAAAGGTAGATGAAAATAAATGTCCAAGCCAATACAATGAATATATCAGCGTAATTAACGGAAAAATCTTTTACAATCGTTTCTCCCATTCTTTTCGCAACAGATTTTACAGCACCTAATTTGGTAAAAGGTTCTTTAATAAGGTTAGACATGGCTTCTAAAGGAAGAAATTGCATAATTTGATTGACTTTTTCTGTAGTATTTTCGGCAGTATCAAAAAACGAGTAAAGATAGCCTCTAATCATATTTTCATTCAGAAGCCAAATAAGCATGGCACCCACAGCAAAAGCAGAACGTTTGATTAAAATACCTAAGAATAAGCCAAAAGAAAAGAAGCCTACTAATTTTATAAAGAAAGCGAATAAATAAATGAAGCCAGAAGTTATGATAGAAAACTCATTATAGTCTGAGTAGATGAGTCCTAGGGTTAAAGAGGTTATAAAAACAAAGAGGGTAGAAATTGCAGCAAATACCACAACGGCATAAAATTTAGAAAGGATGAATTCTTTTTTACTTAAGCCATCAATTAGGTTTTGCTTGAGTGTTTTGTAGCTGTACTCATTTGCTGTCATAGAAACAATAACCAATAATAAAAAGAATTTAAAAATGGCTGCAATATATGTGTTGAAATGCCAGATATAAGGGAAGTTAAAAATACCTTGATCTGCTAAATGGAATTTAATAGGACCTATATCAAATTTAATAGCAGCCACCAGTGCAATGGAAGTTAATAGTACAAAATATATAATAGAAAGCACCTTGCTGGCTCTATTGTGTTTAAGTTTATGAAATTCTATAGTTAATAATCGTAACATGTTGGTAAAAGTGTAAGTATTAGCAGTAAAATGATTAAAAAAGCGGTTATTGGTTATTTGTTAGGTCTAGGAATTGCTGTTCCAAGCTAGGTTTTCGCTTTATTAAATGAGATAGTACAATACCATTATGAAACAAAAAAGCATTTATATCTCTGGCAGAGAGTTCTTTTTTTAAGTTGACAATGATGGTGTCTCCTTCTTTTTGAGTGTAGGCTACTGCAGGATGCGATTTAAGAATGTGTAAGAGCTTTTTTTCTTCTTTTTCAACTTTCAATTCAAACAAACCATTACTTGCAGTAATTTCGTTAAGGCGACCGCTGTATAATTTTTTACCTTTTCTCATGACAATTACATGATCGCATATTTTTTCAACTTCATCTAATAGATGAGATGCTAGCAAAATTGTAGTACCGTTGTTGGAGATGTTTTTTATAATTTCGCGAATTTCATGGATGCCTTGAGGGTCTAAGCCATTGGTAGGTTCATCTAAAATTAAAATTTCAGGATCATTTAAAAGGGCAGAGGCAATGGCTAAGCGTTGCTTCATTCCTAAGGAATAGGTTCTAAATTTGCTATTTCTGCGTTCGTAAAGGTTTACAGCTTTTAATTTTTCTGCTATTTTACTATATGGAACATTTTTTATGTTACAAATTAATTCCAAGTTTTGATTAGCAGTCATATAGGGATAAAAGTTGGGGCGTTCAATAATGGCGCCTACTTTTTTTAAAGCTTCCTGCGTTGAAAGTCTTCCGTTGAACCAATTGAATTCACCAGAAGTTTTATTAATTACATTTAAAATGATGCCCAATGTGGTAGATTTACCACTTCCATTAGGTCCTAGTATTCCATAAATATTTCCTTTTTGAATATCAAAAGAAAGGTTATTTACAGCGTGAACATTTCCGTATTTTTTATTTAGATTTCTAAGAGATAGTATTGTTTCCAAAGAATTTTTTAATTAGTTATGTTGATAAAACGATTTGCATAAAGTTTTGTTACAGATAAAAGGCTTGTTTTTGATTATTTTGAATAGAAATGTTATTTTCATGAGGAATAAAAAAGGCTTTAATACTAGTAAGAGAGCTACTTTCAGTCTTCTTTTCAAGAAGGTTCCATTGCGATAAAAAAAAAACACTTTACAATTGTTAAAAGTAAAGTGTTTTTTCTTTATAAAAAGCAGTATTTTATTGGTTTTCTATCAATCGAAACCCTTCTCCGTGGATGTTTAAAATTTCAACACTTTCATCAAGCTTTAAATACTTACGTAATTTAGCGATATAAACATCCATACTTCTAGAAGTGAAATAATTATCATCTCTCCAGATTTTCGTCAAGGCCAATTCTCTAGGCATTAAATCATTTTTATGGATGGCTAACATACGTAGCAGTTTGTTTTCTTTAGGAGATAGCTTTTGAGCTTCTCCACCGTTAAAGCTTAAATGGCGTAATTTTGAATTAAAAGAAAATTGTCCGATTGTAAATTCAAATTGCTCTGTATCTGTAGTTTTTTCCGATTCCTTTCGTTGTAAAATTGCTTTTATTTTAAAAAGTAGTACTTCAGAGTCAAAAGGTTTGTTCAAATAATCATCAGCACCAACTTGGTATCCTTTTAAAACATCTTCTTTTAAAGTTTTTGCTGTTAAAAAAACAATAGGAACTTCTTTGTCAGTAGCACGAATGTCTGCCGCCAAAGAGAAGCCGTCTTTACGAGGCATCATTACATCTAAAATGCACAGGTCATAGTCACCATTTTTAAACATAATTAACCCTTCAATGCCATCTTTAGCATGCGTTACATTGTAATCATTCAATGCTAAATAATCTTTTAATACCGTTCCAAAATTTGGATCGTCTTCAACTAATAATATTTTTTTACTTCCCATATTCCCTTCAATTTAAATTAATGGTAGTTTAACTGTAAATGTACTTCCTTTTCCTTTTTCACTTTCAACATAAACCGTTCCATGATGGTTATCAATGATTTCTTTTACGTATGACAAACCTAATCCGTGGCCTTTTACGTTGTGAATATTTCCTTTATGCTCTCTATAAAACTTATTGAAAACATATTTTTGAGCGTTTCTGCTCATTCCTATACCTTGGTCTTTCACTTTTAAAATAAAATATTTGTTAGTGCTTTCTGTAAAAACATCAATCATAGGAGCTCTTTCAGAATACTTAATAGCATTTTCAAGAATGTTAACAAAAACATTGGTTAAATGAAATTGATTTCCTAAGACTTCAGTAGATATCGCTTTAAAATGTATGTTAATATTTCCTTTTTTATCTGAAACTAATAATTGCACATGTTCAATGGCTTCTTCTACAATGTCATGAACATCAATAGCTTCTTTACTAAGATCAATTTGATTCTTTTCTAATTTAGACATTCGCAATACATTTTCTACTTGGCCATGCATTCGTTTGTTTTCATCGCGAATCATTTGAACATATCGTTTTACTTTTTCTTCATCATTGATGATTTTTGGGTTTTTAATAGCATCTAAGGCTAAATTTATAGTAGCAATAGGTGTTTTAAACTCATGTGTCATGTTATTGATAAAATCTGTTTTGATTTCAGATATTTTCTTTTGACGAACGAGTTGGTATAGTGAGCTAGAAAAGGCAATAATGATGATGACTATAAAGAATATAGAAAGTAAAAAGATCCACATCATATTAGAAAGGAGTTCTTTTTTTTCATCGGGAAAAGTTACATATAACTTGAAATTGCTATTTCCTTGATGATTTTCAAATAAAGGATAATAATGGCTGTCTTCTGTATTTACAGTGTAGTACCCAGATTTTAATGGAGTTGCTAAGCCATTTTCATAAACTCCATATTTAAAGTTTAGATTTATATTTCGCTTTAAAAACTCTTCTTTTAAGGTATTGTTTAGTGCTCTATTATTAATTCTTTTATGAATAGGAACGATGCGCTTTCTTTGAGAAAACATATAATCTAAGTGCTCCTTTTCCCATTTAGAATAATGCTTGAAAACAGAAAATCTATTTTCGCCCAAAGTATTCGCTAATTCTTTATTGTCTCCAGCTATCTTAGAATAATAAAAATCTTCTTTACCAGAAAAACGTTTGAGTATAATAGAATCATTTTCTAAGAAACCAGAAGGAATTTTAAAATTTTCTTCCAATATGGTAGAACCAAATGTGAATTTCTGCTTACCGATAGTATCAATTTGTTGAAATAAAAAGTTTTTTATTTCTGCGTTTGTTCTAAATTGATCATTTTCAAAGAACTTACTATATTCTCTGTAAGATTCCTCTCTTTCCTTCTCTTTGATTCTTTCAGCGGTTCTTGCCAATGCTATACGCACGTCAGTTTCAAATTCTTGGTGCTTGTTTTTTATGGCATCTTTAATCCAATATACTTGCACGGAAATAATACCGATTAAAGAAACACTCATTAAAAATACAATGAGAATAAAAATTTTCTTACCCATTATTCAAAAGTACTTTAATAAAATTAGGGGGTTGTTATTTTAACTTAGATTAACAAAAATAATTATAAAATTAAGTTTTTTTTAACAATTATTATTAAGGGCTTTTTATTTTAAGTGCTCGTTTTAGTTAATTTATTATGAATTTCGGATACTTTTAACATAGTTTCGCTAAAATCTATATTTTCGATGATGTAGTGAGATTGAAGTGTTTTTTTGGTATCGCTCCATTGATTATTCATTCGGTTAATGATTTCGTTTTCAGAGGACTGGTCTCTCTTTAAGACACGTTGAATGCGTAATTCTTTAGGAGCGGTTACGGTTATTATTTTATCACAAATTAGGTTGCTTTTGTTTTCAAAAAGGATGGCATTTTCGTAAAGAATGAAAGCTTTATCTCTATTGGCTGCTATGAAATTTTTAAAATGTAGTGTTACTACAGGATGAACAATAGCGTTTAAGGTAGCTAGCTTTTCTTTATTGCTAAAAACGATATTGGCCAAGAACGGGCGGTTCAATTGCTCGTTTAGAAAAGCTTTTTTTCCAAACTCGTTGGTTATTTTTTCTCTAATTTCATTAGAGTTATTCATTAATTTTTTAGCTTCTATATCAGCTATATATATTGCGATATTATCAAATTTATGAAATTCTTTGAGCACTGTTGTTTTTCCGCTTCCAATGCCTCCTGTTAAACCTACAACCATTATTTGTGAATTAGATATTCTATTTTTTTTGGAGAAATTTTTACTGATTTAATAAGTTTGGGTTGATTTTCTATTTCAGGAATAAGGTAATCAATATTATTGTTTATTGTTTTTTTATAATCGCAAATAATAGAAAACGAGTTCGCATTCACTTTATTAAAATCTTTTAGCCCTACTGTATAAGAAACTTTTACCAGTTTAGGAAAAGTGTTGATTTCTGTATCAGCAGGAACATTTTTTAAGGTAAAAGGTACTTCAAAATAGCCTTCTGTAAATTTATCTATTTTGATATAGGCTTTTACGGTATTGTGAGAAAATTTGATTTTTTTTAGCACTTTAGCTTCGTGGATTTCAATGTTTTTTGTGGTGTTTTTTGAAAGGTTTTTGAGAGGTAGTTGGTGCAGTGTTAGTTTTTCGATATTTTTTATAGCTGTTTCTGCTCCAGAAATTTGAATGCTGTCAGGTTCTAGAATGATGTTACCAGAAAGATTGTATCCTTTTTCATAAGTGATTTTTAGATTGGCTTCTACAGGAACTTTTTTAGAAGACAAGCTATCCAAGCTTAAGTAGATGATATTGTTTTCAAGAGGTTGCAATGCGAGACCAGTAGGAAGCTGTTTTTTGATTTCGTTTAGCTGTTTTTTTAAAGAAAGAGAATAGCTGTTTTTTACTTCCTTTGAAATGTTGGCAGCATTTAGTTTTAAGGTGATATTTTCAAGATTAGCCGTAAATAATTTAAATCCAGAACCTTTTATAGATAGATTGATCCGTTTGGGAGTGTCTTTTTGAAGTATTTTATGCTGTGGTAAATTAATGTATGCTATGGGTACATTAATTGTAGTAGTATATTCTTTGGATAGTTTTGTTAATAGCCAAAAAAATATAGAAATCACTAAAAAAGCGATAAAAGCCTTAGGTATTTTAGTTAATCTTTTCAATGGTATAGAATATGGTCTAATTTATAGAAAGAACTTATTTTAAGCATGCTATTAAAGTCTTTTTGTATGAAGATAAAAAAAATAAAAGCAATTGGAAAAGGCAATTTTTAGGAAATGGAAAAAAGTTAAATCGGTTCAAAAGTTTAAAAATAAAAAGTGAGCTTTCAAGCTCACTTTTTATTTTGTAGCAATGGTATTATTTTTTAGCAGTATTTGTTTTCACGTATTTTTTACTCATTTCCATTGAAATGGCAGAACGCTCAAACTTTATTTTACCTGCTCCTGTTTCAACAGTAACCGTTCCATCAGTTTCGTTAATATCCACTACTTTTCCGTGAATACCGCTAGTAGTAACAATTTTGGTTCCTCTTTTTATTTCAGCTTGAAATTGTTTTTCTTTTTTTTGACGTGTCATTTGTGGACGTATCATAAAAAAGTAAAGTACCAAAATCATGGCTAAAAAAGGCAGCATACTCATAAGCCCACCTCCATTTGCTTGCAAAAATAAATTATGCATTCGGTTTTTTGTTTTTAGGTGTAACCATTCCTGTTATTTTTACAACCTCTCTACCTTGCGCAGTATTGGTGTGTAATGTTACAGATTTAGATTGTTTGTTAGGTTTACCACTAGTATTAAACTTAACTTTAATTTCTCCAGTTTTTCCAGGAGCAATAGCTTCTTTTGGCCATACAGGTACAGTACAACCACAAGTAGCTTGTGCATTGGTAATTACTAAATTAGAATTTCCTGAGTTGGTGATAGTAAAAGAAGTTTCAACAATCTCTCCTTCGTTTACAGTACCGAAATCATGTACAGTTCTATCAAATTTAATAACAGGAGCACCTTTACTGATATCGTTATCTCTTTTTTCAGCGTTTAAAACATTTTCTTTCTTTACTTTTGATGTAGCATTGTTATTTCCACAAGAAATCATAACTGAAGACAAAGCTAAGGTTACAACTGCTATAAATACTTTTTTCATTTTATTGAAAGTTTTTAAATTAAAAATTTGTCTGTAAAAATAAGAATTATTTACAATAATCCTCTACCTACTTTTCTCATTCTATCAGTAGCTTCGTAGTCTTTAGATATTTTATCCAATACTCCGTTAATAAAGTAGCCACTTTTTTCTGTAGAGTAATCTTTTGCAAGTTCAATATACTCGTTAATAGTTACACGGCTAGGAATGGAGGGGAAGTGAAGAAATTCAGTAATTGCCATTTTAATTAGAATCATGTCAATTTCAGCAATTCTATCAGCCTCCCAGTTAGGTGTTTTATCTTTGATATCGTCCTCATATTTATGTTGGTGAAGCACTGTTTTTCTAAATAAATCAGACACAAATTGTTTGTCATCATCATCTTTATACAGATTGCCTAACATAAAAGAGCGGTTTTCTTTTTGTTTGTTCAATGTTTTTAATACCCAAGTGTTTATAAAAGGAATATCATCTACCCAAGAGATCATTTTATCTTCGTAGTATTCTGCTAGTTTTTCATTGGGGGCAATAATTTCTCTAAAAAAATCAATCACAAAGCTTCTGTCCACATTATAGGAGTCCTCTACAGTGCTCATGTATTTTTTATACAATTCACTTTTTTGAAGTTCGTCCCATATAATTTTAACATATTCATCATCTTCTTGCCAGTTATGAAGCCTGTTAATTTCAACATAGCTATCAATACTAACACTATCAGGAATCATATTAATAAGTCTGTTATGAATAAATTTAGTATTGGGGTCTAGATCTTCTTTAGTAGCAAGAATTTTTTTCTTAGATAAAGCTATTTTTTTAGCAGCTAATTGTTGGACTTCGGAAAGTAGTTGGATGTTTAATACATATAAATCAAACATTTTTTGAATACTATGCTTAATAAATTTTTCTTCCTTTATTAAATCATCATGATGAGATTGTTGCATAGCATATACAGACTGCATTACTTTAACTCGAATATGTCTTCTGTTAATCATTTCTAAAGAACTTGGGTTTAAAAAAAAGAGCGAAAGAATTTGTTTCTAACGCTCTGCAAAAATAGTATTATTTATTGTTTTTTACTTAAGATTGCTGTTCTTTTTTACGAGTATTTATTCTACTTTGTGCAATGTTAAGCGCTGCGTTATGCGTAGTGATATCTTCCTTTGCTGAAAGGTTAAAAATGTCTAAGGTAGTATTATAGATATTTTCAGTTTTACGATTAATTTCGTCTCTATTATAGCCTTCTAGCTCAGCATATACATTAATAATACCTCCCGCATTTATTAAAAAGTCAGGAGCATATGCAATGCCCTTGTCTTTTAACATTTTGCCATGTTTTATTTCATCAGCTAATTGGTTGTTAGCAGCTCCAGCAATTACTTTTGCTTTTAATTGATTGATGGTAGTGTCATTAATAGTAGCTCCTAATGCACAAGGGGCATAAATATCAACATCTAAACCATAAATATCGTTTCCTAATATTACATTAGCGTTGTATTTTTTACTTAATTCAGCTAGGCGAGCTTCATTAATATCATTAAGAAATACTTGTCCGCCTTCATCAGTAATATGCTTTACTAAAGTTTCTCCTACATGACCTACTCCTTGAACCAATACTTTTTTTCCTTCTAAATTATCAGTACCAAATTGGTATTTAGAGGCAGCTTTCATTCCCATATATACTCCATAAGCAGTTACAGGAGAAGGATTTCCTGCTCCTCCTTTACTTTCTGAAATACCTGTTACATGTGGAGTTACTTCACGAATAATATCCATATCTCTAGTTTCCATTCCAACATCTTCAGCAGTAATATATTTTCCGCTTAAAGAGTTTACATACTCGCCAAATTTACGCATTAAAGCATCATTTTTTTGAGTTTTTGCATCGCCAATAATAACTGCTTTACCACCTCCTAGGTTCAATCCTGTGATAGCGGCTTTAAACGTCATTCCACGTGACAAACGCAATACATCATTCAAGGCTTCCCACTCATTATTGTATTGCCACATTCTAGTACCTCCTAAAGCAGGGCCTAAAACGGTATTGTGAATTCCAATAATTGCTTTTAAACCTGTATCTTCGTCGTTACAAAAAACAATTTGTTCGTGACCATCAAAAGAAAGCTGTCCAAAAACAGGATCGCTTTTAAGGTCTTTAGTATCAATGATTTCTGATGTCATTTGTTTATATGGTTTTTAAAAAGAGAATTGTGTATTTCTCAAAAATTCAGTAGCAAAAGTATGATATTCGTAATTACTATCAAAATAAACGATACGCTATTATGTTTTTTTTAGTAATAATAAGGTAAATGTTGTCTGATAAATAGAATATATTTGTTTTTTTTAAAATTAATATCATTGAAAGCGTTACAATATCTAAATAAATATTTTGTAAAATACAAATGGAGGCTAATTATAGGGGTCTTTATTACCATCTTATCCAAATTTTTATCTCTTAAAATTCCTGAGATCATAGGAGCCTCTTTTGATGTGGTTGAGGCTTATGTAGCCAAAACAACCACAAGTATTACTGTAGTGAAGCATGAATTATTGATGAATGTATTACTTATTATAGGGGCTGCTATTGGCGCTGGAGCGCTAACTTTTTTGATGCGCCAAACCATTATTGTGACGTCTCGTTTGATTGAATTTGATTTGAAAAATGAAATTTATCAGCAATACCAAAGGTTATCTATTAATTTTTACAAGAAGAATAGAACAGGAGATTTAATGAATCGTATTAGTGAAGATGTTTCTAAGGTTCGTATGTATTTTGGTCCTGCTGTTATGTACACTACAAACATGGTGGTATCATTTGGAATAGGAATGTACCAAATGCTAAAAACAGATGTAAAACTAACGTTATATACCATGCTTCCTTTTCCTGTTTTGTCAGTATCTATCTTTGTTTTAAGTAAAATTATTAATGAAAGGAGTACGATTGTACAGCAGTATTTATCAAAGTTAACAACGTTTAACCAAGAGTTTTTTTCTGGAATAAATGTGGTAAAATCGTATGGTATAGAAAATACTGTAGCAGCAAAATTTAACGATTTGGCAAATGAGAGTAGGGAAAAGAATATTGAACTACATAAGGTGCAAGCATTATTTTTTCCTTTAATGATTCTTTTAATAGGTATTAGTAATTTACTAGTAATTTATATAGGAGGAAAGCAATATATTGCTGGAGAAATAAAAATAGGTGTTATTGCGGAGTTTATTTTGTATGTAAATATTCTTACATGGCCTGTGGCAGTTATTGGTTGGGTAACTTCTATGGTACAGCAGGCGGAAGCTTCTCAACAACGTATTAACGAGTTTTTAGAGCAAGTTCCAGAAATTAAAAATGAAGTTGAAGAAGCAACTGTTGTAAGAGGAGAAGTAACCTTTGAAAAAGTATCTCTTACTTATGACGATACTTATATAACAGCTTTAAAAGAAGTGAGTTTTAAAGTAAAAGAAGGAGAAACCATTGCTATTTTAGGAAAAACAGGAAGTGGAAAATCATCTATAGTAAATTTGATAGCACGACTGTATGATGCTACGGAAGGAAGCGTTCTTATTGATGGAAAACCAATTAAAGCATGTAACTTGAATGCTATTCGTAGTCAGATAGGTTTTGTACCTCAAGATCCTTTTTTATTTTCGGATACGATAGAAAACAATATTAAATTTGGAAAGGAAGCAGCAACGAAAGAAGAAATTATAGAAGCAGCTAAAAAGGCGGTAATTCATGAGAATATTATAGGTTTTAAAGAAGGATATGACACGGTGCTAGGAGAACGAGGGGTAACGCTTTCAGGAGGACAAAAGCAACGTACATCTATTGCTCGTGCAATCATTAAAGACCCGAAAATTTTAATTTTTGACGATTGTCTTTCTGCGGTAGATACAGAAACAGAAGAAAGAATATTATCAAATTTAGAAGAGGTTTCTAAAAATAAAACAACATTTATTATTAGCCATAGGGTTTCTTCAACCAAAAATGCTACTAAAATTATTGTTTTAGATGGAGGTAGAATTGTGCAAAAAGGTACTCATAATCAGTTAATAGAGGAGCAAGGATACTATAAAGAGTTATATGAGCAACAACTTTTAGAAAAAGAAATTTAGTTTTAGTATGACTACCTAAAATATTTTAGTAGCTTTGTCTTAATAAACGGAATAACAACGACTATTTTTTTAGAATTATGAACGAGAGAGTTGAACAAGAAGAAATCTTTTCACAGGTTTTAAGAGCAGGAAGAAGAACTTATTTTTTTGATGTAAGATCTACTAAAGCGGATGACTACTACTTAACTGTTACAGAAAGTAAAAAGTTTACACATGATGATGGATCATTCCATTACCAAAAGCATAAAATTTACTTGTACAAAGAAGATTTTGCTGATTTTCAAGAAATGCTAGGTAAAGCAACCCAGTATATATTGGATGAAAAAGGAGGTGAGGTAATTAGTGAGCGTCATCAGAAAGACTATAAAAAGGAAGAAGTAAGTGGAGAAGTAAAGTCAGCAGAAAGCTTTACTGATGTTTCTTTTGATGACATTTAAACCTAAGTCTTAGAAAAAATATTTTTGATATATTTTACTAAATGAATGTATTCATCAGTAAGAGGTATCTAAAATTTTAAATTCAATTTACATAAAAAACCACAGGAATTAATACTGTGGTTTTTTTATAAATACAAATCACAATACTTTTTTCATTACGTTGGCTTTTGATACTGTTTCCTGCCATTCTTTTTCAGGGCTGCTATCTTTGGTAATACCTCCTCCAATAAAAATATGGGCTTCTGCATTTTTAAGTTGCATACATCTAAGGTTTACGTATAAATCAGATTCTTTTATAGTAGCATGATTGGGTTTTAAATTGAGCTCACCTAAAAAACCGGTATAAAAAGAACGATGGTAATTTTCTTGCTCAAGAATAAATGTTTTAGCCCTTTTTTTAGGAAGTCCACAAACAGCAGGAGTTGGATGCAGGGCATTGATAAGCTCAGTGTTTTTGAAATGGAATGTTCCTGTAATTTTAGTGCAAAGATGTACTAAGCTACCAGCCTGTACGGTAGTAGGAGAGGAAGCAGTGATTGGAATTTCTTTTTCTTGTAACTTTTCAATAATATAGTCTGTTACAAATTGCTGTTCATCAATTTCTTTTTGACTCCAAGTTACATCAAGGGTTTCTTTGTATAATTGGGTTCCAGCGAGTGACATTGTTTCAAAGGTATTTCCTTTTATTTTTAGTAAGGTTTCAGGTGTTGCTCCAAGCCATAAACCTATTTTTGGATGAAACCAAACATAAACCATGGCTAAAGGATAGGTGTGTAGGAGTTTTTGATATATATTGATAAAATCGGTATTGGATAAGGAAATGCTCTCTTTGCGAGAAAGTACCACTTTTTTAAACTCATTTTTATGTATGGCTTTTATACCTTTATGAACGAGGTCAACATGTTTTTTTTGAGCAGCGAGAGTACTTTTAGTAACAGTATCAACGCTTTTTATAGAAGTGTTCTCTAGGTTAACAACAATAGTTTCTTCTATATAGTCAGCCTTTTTTTTAGGAATTAAAATGCTTTGTTCGGTGTTGTTAAAAGGAGCAAAAACAAATCCTTCTTCTGTATAATCATTTGCAAAGTGCAATTCATCTGTTTTTTGAAAAAAACCAGCAATTCTTTCTGAAGAAGGTTTTCTATAAACTACAAAAGGAAGTTGCTTTTGATAGGCAGTAGTAATGTGTTTAAAAATATTCAATCTAATTGTGCTAATAATTGTTTTTTTATAAAATCAAATTGACTCCAAACCAAATTGTGTCCAACCTCATTCATTGAAATCAATTTTAATTGTTCTTTAGGAAACTGTGCCTGTAAGAATTCGGCATTTGAAAAAGGAACAACCCAATCAGCAGTGCCATGAATGCACACAATAGTATTAGGACTGGTGTACCATGTTTTTTCAAACTTTGTCAATTCTTGTTGATGAGATAGTTTTTCTTTACTAGCTTCTTTCCAAATTTTAGGAACTAACCAGCGAGTAAGCTTCCATTGGTAAAATTTTACCAACCAAGGCATAGGCTCTACTTTGCTGTACACAGCAGGAGCAAGTAAAACTATTTTTTTGTATTTCTTTTTGGTAGCAAGAGCAATAGGACCTCCATAAGAATACCCTACTATAATTACTTTATGAGGAGGAATGTCAGCAATTAAATTTTCTAAAAGAGCTGTTTCAAAAGCAATATTTTCTTGTACTGTATTTTTATCGTTGTAATTATACCCAACTCTGTCGTAAGAAATCATATTTGCCTTTGTTAAAAGCATTTGATCTTTCATGTATTTGCTAAAGTTGGTGGCCGCTCCAATAGCCCCATGAACAAAAACGAGAGTAGGTAATGTGGTGTCTTGCTGTATGGCCAATTTTCTATAGGTAAAACCTTTGAAAGAAGGATAGGTTAAGATGGGTTTTTTATCTGTATTCTTAAAAATAGCGAGTACTTCGGTAGCTGACTTAGGAGTAGAAAAGTAGTAGAAGATACCATATACAGCTGCCAATAAGAAAGCAATTACAATTACCGTTATTTTGACGATTTTTGTAAGCATTATTTCTTATCTAAAATAATATTAGTGATTTTACACAAGGAAATTAAATTACGATCTTCATCCACAATTCTAATTTCCCATAAATGTGTGGTTCTTCCTTGATGTACCATTTTGGCAGTAGCAAAAACAGTTCCTTCTTTTTTACTTTTTAGATGGTTAATGCTTAGTTCAATACCTTTTACAATTTTTGTTTTTCCATCAACAAACAGGGCAGAAGCCGCGCTACCAACAGTTTCAGCCAAAGCAGCCGTAGCACCTCCATGTAAAATTCCATACGGTTGATGTACTTTAGAGCTTACGGGCATTTTAGCAATAACAAAATCTTCTCCCACTTCTGTAAACGTTATGTCTAAGGTTTCCATTAGGGTGTTTTTACTCCATTGGTTCAGGAATGCTACTTTTTCCATGTAGGTATATTGAATTACTTTTTAACCTTGTAAAAGTACATATATTTTGTCGTATTTTTGCCATACGAATTAACAAACAAACATGTATAAAGTACGCGTAATTTTAGACACTAAGGAAGATGTAATCAGAACCTTTTTAATTAATGAAAATGTAAGTTTAGAAAAGTTACATTTTGCAATCATTAATAGTTTTGGTTTTAATGGACAAGAAATGGCTTCTTTTTATAGAGCTGATAGTGAGTGGAATCAAGGAGAAGAAATTCCATTATTTAATATGGCAGAAGCAGGAGAGGGGGTGTCTATGGCTACAGAAACATTAAGTAATGCCTTGTTAAAAGAAGGAGATAAGCTAATTTATGTATATGATTTTTTAGCGATGTGGACATTTTATGTAGAGGTAATTGAAATTTCGGAAGCGTTTATTGAAGGGTCAAAAACGGTATTGTCTGTAGGAAAAGTACCTGTAAAAGTTCCTGAAAAAGAATTTAAGGCAGATGAGCTTGAAAAAGATTTTGAAGATGAGCTTGGTGGGTTTGATACTTTTGAAAGCTTGGATGATTTTGATTTTGAAAATTATTAGAACATGGCAGAGTTTATAAAAATATATTCGGAAAATCCTAATGAGAAGGAAATAGAAAAAGTTGTAAAAGTATTGCAAAAAGGAGGGCTCGTTATTTATCCAACAGATACCGTATATGGTTTGGGTTGTGATATTACTAATACAAAAGCTTTAGAAAAAATAGCTAAAATAAAAGGGGTAAAGCTAGAAAAAGCTAAGTTTTCATTTGTATGTAATGATTTGAGTCACTTGTCAGATTATGTAAAGCAAATAGATACGGCTACCTATAAAGTTTTAAAAAGAAGTTTACCAGGGCCATATACTTTTATTTTACCAGGAAGTAACTCTTTGCCTAAGGTTTTTAAAAAGCGTAAAACAGTAGGAATTAGAGTGCCAGATAATACTATTGCAAGAGCTATTGTAGAGGCTTTAGGAAATCCAATCGTATCAACATCCATTCATGATGAAGATGAAATCATAGAATACACAACAGATCCTGAACTGATTTTTGAAAAATGGCAAAATAGGGTAGATGTTGTTATTGATGGAGGGTTTGGAGACAATCATGCTTCTACAATTATTGATTTAACTACTGAAACACCAGAAGTAATAAGAGAAGGAAAAGGAAGCTTAGATGTTTTGTAATTAGTTAAAAAAATAAGGTTAATCATCGCCTAGGTATATACTTAGTGCATATTTGAATGCAAGTAACTGGCCTTTTAGTTTGCTCTTTATTTTTTGCTTGGTTTTACTTCTAAAAAATAAAGAAAAGTCAACCTACGGTCTAAAAAGTTCATGTATGCTCCCTGAATACCATGAAACAAATTCCAGTTCACTCATAAAAAACGCACTACTATTTTTAAGATCAATATATAACTCATTGACTTATAGTATAAAACTGTACAAGCTTTTTGGAGAGGATTCAAAACTTTGTACAGAAAATGAAGCTCAAATCTTGTATCCTGTTTTTACGAGGTGAAAAAATAGGATGCAGAAAAAGTAGATTAAAAGGTAATAGCTTATTATTAAAATAGAAAATGTGCTCATATAAGTATAAGTAGTTTTAGAAAAGATTTTTATATGTATTATGGCAAGTTATATACAAGCTGAAACCAACTACATACTTTAATACTTTCGATTTTACCAGCGTTCTAAAAAACAGAAAAGCTAAAATTTTCCAACTGACTAATTGAATAAATCGACAAAAAGATTTAGATTTGTCAAAAAATGACAAGTCTTATGAGAACCACATTTGGAGAATACATAAGGAAATTAAGATTAGAAAATAATCTAACGTTGACTCAATTAGCCGCTAAATTAAACTTAGATGCTGCTAATTTGAGCAAAATAGAAAATGATAAAAGAGAATTTGGCAAGAAGCGAATTCCATTATTATCTAAAATATTCCAACTTGAAATTGAAGAAATAATGAATGAGTATGTTTCCGACCAAATTGGAAAATCAATATATGAATACAATTGCTCAAAACAACTACTTAAAGTTGCCGAAGAAAAAGCAGAATATAGAAGAACAATAAAGAAAAAAGTATTATGAAAGTAGTATCATTTTTTGCAGGAGCAGGTGGATTGGATTTGGGCTTTGAAAAAGCTGGATTTGACGTAATTTGGGCAAACGAATATGATAAAGATATTTGGGAAACTTATGAAAAGAACCATAAAAAAACCAATTTAGATAAAAGAAGTATTGTAAATATTCCTGCCAATGAGGTCCCTGATTGTGATGGCATTATTGGAGGTCCCCCTTGTCAAAGTTGGAGCGAAGCAGGTGCTGCAAGAGGAATTAAAGATAAGAGAGGACAACTTTTTTACGATTTCATAAGAATTCTAGAAGAAAAACAACCTAAATTCTTTTTGGCTGAAAATGTTAGCGGAATGCTAATTTCTAAACATACAGAAGCCTTAGAAGGCATAAAGGAATTGTTTAGAAACGCAGGAGTTGGTTACGAGCTTTCATTTAAAATGCTTAATTCTTGTAACTATAATGTACCGCAAGACAGAAAACGTGTTTTCTTTATCGGAATTAGAAAAGATTTAGGATTTAAGTACGAGTTTCCAACAAAAACTTTTCCAAAAATTGATTTGAAAACAGCGATCGGAGATTTACAAGAAGGAGTTTTACCTGCTCGAGAATATAATAACACAAATGGAAACAATTGTTTAATACCAAATCATGAATATATGATTGGTAGTTTTTCTTCAATATTTATGTCTAGAAACAGAGTTAGGGCTTGGAATGAACAGTCTTTTACTATTCAAGCAGGAGGAAGGCACGCACCAATTCATCCACAAGCACCAAAAATGGAATTTATTGAGAAAAATAAACGTGTTTTTGTTCCAGGAAAAGAACATTTATACAGACGATTAAGCGTAAGAGAGTGTGCAAGAATCCAAACTTTTCCTGACAACTTTATATTTCATTACCAAAAAATTGCAGCTGGTTATAAAATGATTGGAAATGCAGTGCCAGTTAATATGGCAAAGTTTTTAGCTGAGAGTATTAAAAATCAAATAAAAACTAACGAATTAGTCGAAAATATTAAGAGCAAACAAACCGTAAAAGAATTACACTCAATATGACCAATATATTAGAATCGATTTATAATATCGTATCATTTCCAGAAAGAAAGTTAAAATCTATTTATTCGGGTAGCAACAGAGCAAATAGTATGGGAGATGCTTTAGAAAACTATATCAAAGATTCATTTGCTAACACTTTTCAAACGGAAGATGAAAAAGACAGAATGAAAATCTTCAATCAAAAGTTTTCTTGGTTGGGGTCACAAAACAATCCACCTGATATAATGATTAAAGGTGGTGATGCTATTGAAGTTAAGAAGACACAAAGTGCAGGAAGTAGTTTAGCTTTAAATAGTTCTTACCCAAAGGCAGATATTCATGCTAATAGTCCAATGATTACAAAAGAGTGCAAAGAGTGTGAAGATTGGACAACTAAGGATTTAATTTATTGTGTTGGACATACAACTGATTCTGAATTAAAATCACTTTGGCTAGTTTATGGTAATGTTTACGCCGCAAAACACGAAACATATCAAAGAATTAGGAATACGATTTCAGATGGAATCAAAACTATTTCAGATGTTGTCTTTTCGGAAACAAAAGAACTTGGAAGAGTAAATAAAGTTGACCCTTTAGGAATTACAAATCTAAGGATTAGAGGAATGTGGCAAATTGAAAACCCTCGAAAGGTGTTTAGTTATCTACATAAAACAGGAGGAAATGAATTTGAAGTTGTTTGTATCATACCAATTTCGAAGTATGATTCATTTCCAATGGAAAGTAAACAAAAAATTAAATCTATCATTGACAAGAAGTTTTCAATAGATGATGTTGACGTAAAAGACCCGAATAATCCTGCTAAGCTAATTAAATGTAAATTGATAAAATATTTGAAATAGCCCTTTCTAGGGTTGCCGTACGATTGCATCGTGTGGTATTTATCTTAATCAGTATAACCTAAACGCAATTATATTACTAATATGGTTGGTTCTTTTGCATACTTTAGAAGTATTTCTAAAAAATAAATACATATACATAATACACCAAGTAATAATTTTCATACCTTTTAAAAACAAGAAAACTACTTCCAATTCTTAAAGTAGCTTCTCTTAATAAATACATAATTTACAGACCAAACTAGTTATCTGCTGCACGATACAATCGTGATTCCATTACCTCTCCAAAAAATAAAGAAAAGTCAACCTACGGCCTAAAAAGTTCATGTATGCTCCCTGAATACCATGAAACAAATTCCAGTTCACTCATAAAAAACGCACTACTATTTTTAAGATCAATATGTAACTCATTGATTTATAGTGTAAAACTGTACAAGCTTTTTGGAGAGGATTCAAAACTTTGTACAGAAAACGAAGTTGAAATCTTGTACAGCGTTTTTACGAGAGAAAAAAACACTGTACAGAAAATGAAGTTGAAATCTTGTACAGCGTTTTTACGAGAGAAAAAAACACTGTACAGAAAATGAAGTTGAAATCTTGTACAGCGTTTTTACGAGGGAAAAAAGCACTGTACAGAAAACGAAGCTCAAATCTTGTACAGTGTTTTTACGAGAGAAAAAAATAGGGTACAGAAAACGAAGCTCAAATCTTGTAGCCTGTTTTTACGAGAAAAAAAAACGCTGTACAGAAAAAGTAGGTGAAAAGATTTATACAGATAAATACAGTATTAATGAGAAGAGGAATTATAATATGTTGTGTGTAATGATGTTAAACATAAAAGAAAATAATTTTTATTATTTCTGTGATAGATTTTTTGTATATTCATTTTTGTAAAAATACTTTTTATGGCTCTGGACAAATGTCCACAATTTGAGCAAATCGCTTTGTATAGATTTGTGTTACTTAATAAAAATAAAAATGAAAGTTTACTTAGTGGATGATCATCCTGTGGTTATTGAGGGATATAAAGTTCTCTTGGAAGCTCATGGAATAAAGGTAGTAGGGGCTTCTTCTGACGGATATGGATTGATAGATTGGCTAGATCAAAACTTTTGTGATGTATTAATTTTAGACATTTCTATGCCTTGTTTTAATGGGTTAGATGTACTAAAATATTTATCAGAAAAAAACAGCCGTATCAAAACAATTGTAGTAACTAGTTATTGTGATGCTGCTGTCATTCAAAAAGCGATACAATTAGGAGCAAAAGGATATATTTTAAAAGAAGAATCAGCCGCGTGTATTGTAACTGCTATTGAAGCTGTTTTTAATGGAAAAAAATACTTTTCTGAATTGGTTAGAGAGGTAATTATTGATGAGCAATTGGCTTTAGGAGGCAATCATTTAATTACGGATGTATTATCACCCAAAGAAACAGAGGTGATGAAATGGTTGGTTGAAGGATTTGCTGCTGATGAAATTAGCGACAAAATGCATATCAGCGGCAGTGCTTTTCGTAATTATACCCAACGAATTAGGCAAAAACTAAGGGTTAAAGACAATATTCAACTGGCTTTATTGGCTATTAAATATAAAACGCAATTATTTTTAAATATTGGTAAAACTGACGAGTAGCCATGAGTTTAAAAATGACACAATAAATAACTAAAGTAGATAAAAGATGGTAAAATTTATTGCAATTTGGAACAATCATCCAGGGTTTGCAAACCTATGTAACTTTGCAAATCAATGCGCTATAAGAATGGGAGCTACTTTTTTAAAGTCAAATATTAATATGAATACTTTTAAAGGGGTTATATGTTGGACCCCAGAGCATAAAAAATGTAATCATGTTCTTAGGGCTCAAGAATTGGCAGATTGGATGCTAACACAACCCAATAAATTTGGAAATGCTTCGGTTAAAAGAGAAACCACTCACAAAGATTATAGGAATAAAAAAGGATTGGTTTTTTTTAAAGATGGTTGGGGAGCAATGGATCATATTGATATTTGGAATGGTAGCGAAATGAAAGCAGGATCTAAAGACTATTTTTCTAAAGCAAAAGAAGTTTGGTTTTGGGAGCTACCATAAATAATGATATTTTAATTTAAAAAATAAAACACATTATGAAAAACATATTATTAGTAATTAACTTATTTTGTATGACTTGTTTTGCACAAAAAAAAGCGATAGTAACAGATACTTGCTTTGCTTTTGGGTATAAATTTATACTAGCTGAAAAAGATAATATTGCTTTTATAAAGGCTTATAGAAACAACCAAGAAGTACTTATTTCAAAAACAGTTAAAATGTGTCCTCCTGTTTATTTTGTAGAGCAAAACAGAAAAAATAAAGTTTTACAAGATGAGGTGCTTTTAAAAAACGGAAATATAGTTAAAGTGCTTCTTATGGTGGGTAATGAAGCGCCTGAATGCACCAGAAAAAATAAAAACTTAAAGTATAAAGATGGATTTTGTGGAATGAATGTGCAAGGAATAGTAATAGCACCTAATGGAATAAGACTAACTGAATTTATGTATAACGATTTTACTTGTAAAAAAGAGAATTATTTAGGGATGAAAGATTTATATACTTTTGCGCATTCAAAATAATTGCTATTAACCATATAAACAACATAATAGATTCATATAAATTTCTTAAATAAAATCTACAAAAAATAATCATTGATGCTGAAATGATAGAGTACAACGTCAGTATCAATACTATACACGTTAGTAAATACATCAAAACCATATGAAGAAAATAAAATATAAAATATCGTACTCATTATTGAGTATGTTTTTAGCATGGTTATTTGGATTATGTTATATATCAATTGTACTTTTTAAATAAAAGGCGTATTGAAGAGGGATAGTAATTTTTTCGTGGTCAGCTATTTTTTGTTTTTTCTCATCAATCATTATGGTTCCAGTTATCGTTTGGATTTCCAACAGAAGAAAAACAAGAACTATTTGGGGTTAACAAAGAAGATTATTTTACAGACGATCCAAGAGATGGGGGAGGAGATAGAGATAATCCCGATGGTTACGAGGAATAAACAGCGCTCTTTTATTGTATAGTAATAATTACAACACTCAAAATGAAAATATTTTTTAAACTTTTAACAATTGTATGGTGCATTGGTTGTATAGCATGTACGGATACTACTGAAAAAACGATAGCAGAATTAGAAGAAAAACAAGAACTATTTGGAATTAACAAAGAAGATTCTTTTACAGATGTATCAGGAGGAGATAGGGATGAACCCGATATGGACGAAGATTAATAAACGATTTTTTATTGTATAACAACAATTACAACATTCAAAATGAAAATATTTTTTAAACTTTTAACAATTGTATGGTGCATTGGTTGTATAGCATGTACGGATACTACTGAAAAAACGATAGCAGAATTAGAAGAAAAACAAGAACTATTTGGAATTAACAAAGAAGATTCTTTTACAGACGATCCAAGAGATGGGGGAGGAGATAGAGATAATCCCGATGGTTACGAGGAATAAACAGCGCTCTTTTATTGTATAGTAATAATTACAACACTCAAAATGAAAATATTTTTTAAACTTTTAACAATTGTATGGTGCATTGGTTGTATAGCATGTACGGATACTACTGAAAAAACGATAGCACAATTAGAAGAAAAACAAGAACTATTTGGAATTAACAAAGAAGATTCTTTTACAGATGTATCAGGAGGAGATAGGGATGAACCCGATGGTTACGAGGAATAAACAGCGCTCTTTTATTGTATAGTAACAATTACAACATTCAAAATAAAAATATTTTTTAAACTTTTAACAATTGTATGGTGCATTGGTTGTATAGCATGTACGGATACTACTGAAAAAACGATAGCAGAATTAGAAGAAAAACAAGAACTATTTGGAATTAACAAAGAAGATTCTTTTACAGACGATCCAAGAGATGGGGGAGGAGATAGAGATAATCCAAATATGGACGAGGAATAGACAGGAATCTTTTATTGTATAACAACAATTACAACATTTAAAATGAAAATATTTTTTAAGCTTTTAATAATTGTATGGTGCATTGGTTGTATAGCATGTACGGATACTACTGAAAAAACGATAGCAGAATTAGAAGAAAAACAAGAACTATTTGGAATTAACAAAGAAGATTCTTTTACAGATGTATCAGGAGGAGATAGGGATGAACCCGATGGTTACGAGGAATAGACAGGAATCTTTTATTGTATAACAACAATTACAACATTCAAAATGAAAATATTTTTTAAGCTTTTAACAATTGTATGGTGCATTGGTTGTATAGCATGTACGGATACCACTGAAAAAACGATAGCAGAATTAGAAGAAAAACAAGAACTATTTGGGGTTAATAAAAATGAAATTGGTGTTCCAGGGGATGAATATGAAGAAGATCCAGATGATACAGAAGATTAATAAGTGATCTTTTATTGTATAACAACAATTACAACATTTAAAATGAATATATTTTTTAAACTTTTAACAATTGTATGGTGCATTGGTTGTATAGCATGTACGGATACCACTGAAAAAACGATAGCAGAATTAGAAGAAAAACAAGAACTATTTGGGGTTAACAAAGAAGATTATTTTACAGACGATCCAAGAGATGGGGGAGGAGATAGAGATAATCCAAATATGGACGAGGAATAGACAGGAATCTTTTATTGTATAACAACAATTACAACATTTAAAATGAAAATATTTTTTAAGCTTTTAATAATTGTATGGTGCATTGGTTGTATAGGATGTACGGATACTACTGAAAAAACGATAGCACAATTAGAAGAAAAACAAGAACTATTTGGAATTAACAAAGAAGATTCTTTTACAGATGTATCAGGAGGAGATAGAGATAATCCAAATATGGACGAGGAATAGACAGGAATCTTTTATTGTATAGTAACAATTACAACATTTAAAATGAAAATATTTTTTAAACTTTTAACAATTGTATGGTGTATTGGTTGTATAGCATACTACTGAAAAAACGATAACACAATTATATGAAAAACAAGAACTATTTGGAGTTAGAAAAGGAGATGCAACCACCGATCTTGGAGATGGGATTAAAAAAGAAACGATGGTCGAGGGTTAAAAGGTTTATATTCTATATATTGGTATCAATTTTATTGGTTGTTCTATCTTTATCATATAAAGGTACTGATATTTCTAGTGAATCCTATAAAAAGGCAGATGAAGACTTTCAGTTAGCTAAGAGAAGGAATTCTGTAGCTTTAACTCATGTAAAGGAATATTCTAAAG